>NZ_JAMPLB010000001.1:0-437934 GCF_039962325.1 Leptolyngbya sp. PL-A3 | reverse complement strand
ATCACGCAGGGGATGTTTTTGGCGACGGGTCATAGCAGGGCACCCAAGGGTTCCCTACTATCTTGACAGCCGCCTATAAAAAATGGCGATATTCGAGTCAAATGACCCACTAGTTTGATGACCCAAGCGATCGCCTTAAAGACCTATGAGTACTGAGAAGGAAAAGATGCTGGCTGGGGAACTCTACCTGGCCTCAGACCCAGAGTTAGTGACAGAGCGCACCCATGCGCGACGGTTGATGTATGAGTACAACTTAAGTTCGCCAGATGATGGAGAGGGGCGATCGAGCCTCCTGCAACAACTTCTGGGTCACTGCGGTAACAACGTGTGGATTGAGCCACCCTTCTATTGTGATTACGGTATCAACATTCATTTTGAGGATGGGGTCTACCTTAATTTCAACTGCGTCCTGCTCGACTGTGCCCCTATTCACATTGGTGCCAATACCCTAATTGCACCCGCCGTACAAATCTACACGGCTTACCACCCCACAGATCCCGCTACCCGAACGACGGGGTTAGAGTTAGCTGCTCCCATCACAATTGGCAAAAATGTTTGGATTGGTGGCGGAGCCATCATTTGCCCAGGGGTGACTATTGGGGACAATACAACCATTGGAGCAGGAAGCGTTGTTGCAAAATCGATCCCATCCGGGGTCATTGCCGTTGGGAATCCCTGCCGGGTGGTTCGGGAAATTGGTTGATGTTGCCTCTACTTCACAGGACAACATCCCTAGCTTCATCCATAGCTTCAAATGTCACAAAACCTAAACCTTCCCTCTTTTAGCCCCTCAATCCTCAGTCTGAAGTATTAGGCTTTGAACAGAACGCGCGACAAAAATTCGATAGATTAAACAGATTTTGTAGAGAGTCCCTACTCTAAAGCGATTCAATTTCAAGAGGTTCTATGGTTTCTACGACGGAAAAGATGGTTCACTACCCCCTGATTATTGGGGGCGAGAAGATTACGAGCGGGAGCGAGGATCTCATCAATCCGGCAACGGGCCAGGTATTTGCCACCGTCGCCCTGGGAACGAAAGCCGATGTAGACCGGGCCGTGCAAGCGGCAAAGGCCGCTCAGGTGGGCTGGGGGGCGCTGTCCTATGGTGAGCGTTGCGCGGCCATGATGAAACTTGCCGACGCCCTGGAAGCGCATTCCGACGAACTGGCTCAGCTGGAGAGCCTGAACGCCGGGAAAGCCACCAAGTTGACGATTAACGGAGATATTCCTTTCTCCATTGATAACATTCGCTACTTTGCCTCAGCAGCGCGGCGACAGGAAGGGACAGCAGCAGGCGAGTATGTGGGTGGCTACACCAGTATGATACGGCGAGAGCCTATCGGCGTAGTGGGTGCGATCACGCCCTGGAACTATCCGCTGATGATGGCGGTGTGGAAGATTGGCCCGGCGATCGCTGCTGGTAATGCTGTCGTTCTCAAACCCGCCCCTAACACCCCCATTACCACCATTCGGCTGGCAGAAATTGCTATCGAATCAGGGCTTCCTGAAGGGTTGATCAATATCGTGACCGGCGGTGTTGAAGTCGGTGAAGCGATCTGCACCCATCCCGACATCGGCATGATCACCTTTACGGGTAGCACGCGCACCGGACAACGGGTTGCTGAACTCGCCAGCCCCATGATCAAGCGCGTCACCCTGGAACTGGGTGGCAAAGCTCCCTTCGTGGTGTTTGATGATGCGGATATTGAAGCCGCAGCTCACGGTGCCGTAGTTGGAGCTTACGTCAACTCAGGTCAGGACTGCACTGCGGCTACCCGGATTTATGTACAGGATGCCGTGTATGACCAATTCCTCGCCCGCTTCACAGAGTTATCAAAGCAGGTAATTGTGGGTGATCCATTTGACGAAAACACCGATATTGGCCCCCTCTCCAGCCAAGCTCAACTGAATAAAGTGAAGGGTTATGTGGAGGATGCCAAGCAGCAGGGCATTCAGGTGATTACTTGCTCAGGCGTGCCCAGCGAGGGTTATTACTTCCCGCCAACGATTTTGGTAGACCCGCCTCACACCGCTAGCTGTGTATGTGAGGAAATCTTTGGTCCCGTGGTTACGGTCAATCGCTTCTCAACCGAAGAAGAGGCGATGCAGTTGGCGAACGATACACCCTACGGCTTGGCCGGCAGTGTGTGGACGCTGAATGTACAACGGGCGATGCGAATGTCCAAGGCAATTCAAGCAGGTACGGTGTGGGTGAATGATCACCTGCCGATCGCCAGCGAAATGCCCCATGGTGGTTTCAAAATGAGCGGTGTGGGTAAGGACATGTCCCACTATGCTCTAGAGGAGTTCACTGTTGTGAAGCATGTGGTATTCGACATTACAGGCGAGCAGCGCAAGGGCTGGCATTTCACCACTTTTGGTAAAGCAGATGCCTAGTGACAGCTAAATAATCAAAGAGAGGGTGAGTGCGGCGCACTCACCCTCTCTTTTTAAGCGCTGTGCGCGTTGACTGCGTACGGTGGCGTGGGGGACAAAGTGCATCACACCACCGTTGCTCTACTTAACACACTTGCACATTGCTATATGTCATTAGTTCGGACAGTTTTTCTGAAACCCTTGATTTTGCGTGCGCTTCGCGCACGCAAAATCAAGGGTTTCAGAAAAACTGTCCAGAGTATTGATATGTGAACTATTTAGCTTTGAGTTTTTGAGCGGGAAGCAACCATCCGCGCAATGCCCAACAGTTCTGTAAACAACTTGGGAGATATCAAATAAATCATGGTGACATAGACAAGACTGCCAATAGCAGTCCCTACAATTAACAATTCCAGAGGCTTCAAAACATCCTGGAGCGCAGCCCTTACGATTAAAATGACGCCTGCCATCACCACAGCACTCGACACGGGAGCAACAAACGTACCGAGATATGTCGACAAACGCTCTTGAATCAGCTTGCTAACGGCCCATTGTCCAACGGGGAAGACGAGGTAGCCGCGAATAACAGATGCAGCAGTGACAGCCATAATGCCGAAGGGGAGGGCGATCGCAAATCCAACCAAATTCAACGTCGCATTCAACACACTGAGCCAGAACCACCAGGCAGGTTTGCCCATCGCCACAAATACAGACCCCTTAAAGAAGGTAATGGCTCGCAGGACTCCCATAAACGCCAGAATTCGCATTAATGGAATCGAGGGAGCCCACTGCTCACCAAACAACAGCACATTCAGCTCTGGAGCCAGCACTGCCATCCCCAAAAATGTAGGAAAGGCAATCGTACTGGTTAGTTGCGTCGCCTTGTAAAAAGCTCGACGGAAGCGCTCTGGGTCAGACTGCAATCGGGAGAAGGTGGGCAGTGCCACGTCTCGAGTGGTGTTAACCAACAACTGCGTCATCACGTTGAGCACTTTATACGCAACGGTGTAATAGCCAAGTGCTGTGGCTCCTAAAAAATAGCCTACGAGGAAATCATTAATGCGGGTGTTGAAGAAAGTGAGGAAGTTGAACCCCATAATGTGTACCCCGATCCCGAACAGATCGTGAAAATGGCGGGCCGACACCTTAAAGCCCGGACGCCAATCGCTACAGACCCATAACGTGATTGAACCGAGGGCTTCATAGACCATCTGCTGCGCTACCAGGCTCCAAACTCCGAAGCCGCGCCACGCCATTAGAATACCAATGGCTCCCCCAGCGAAAGTAGCCACAAGCCAGCGAGCGGCGATCGTCTTGTACTGAAACTTGCGCTCCAGAATGGATTGCTGCACCTTGTTCAGGGCAGACACAATAAATAGAACCGAGAAACATCGGAGAATCGGCGTTAAAGCAGGTTCACCAAAGACATTCGCTGCCAGCCCAGCGCCCGAAAATCCCATGGCGGCTAGCAGCACGCCTACAGCTAAATTGATCCAGAAAGCGGTGTTCAAGTGTTCCGGTTCCAGGTCCTCTCGCTGAATGATGGCTTGACCAAAACCCTGTTCCAGAAAAAGCCGCATGAAGCCCAGGAAAACATTGGCCAGCGCAATTAAGCCAAAATCTTGGGGCTCCACCAGACGGGCCAGGATGAAGAAGATAATTAATGTGCCAGCCTGGCTTCCCCAGTTCCGCACAATTGACCAAACAACACCTTGAATTGCCTTCTGCTTAATGCTCATATCCGTACATACTCGTGATTAGGGGCATAGGGATTGGGTTCTTAACAGCCCCCTGAAAGGTTCATTTCCCAAACTCTTCAAATTTTGGAAGTAATTGTGGGGTGGGATATTCCCACTGGATCAGGAGGGCAAGAGCCCCACCCCACAAGGTATACAGGCTATTTAACTCAGGTTCTTTAACCTCAACAAGGTCAAGCCGTTTTGCTGAAGGTAGGGGTCGCGGGTGAGACTGGCACCTCAGGGGCCGCTTCTTTCGAATGAGTGGCGCGCAGGTTAGCATAACGCTGCTGTAGATGTGAGTGGCGATCGGTCAAATAGGTGTTGAGGTTATGTTCCAGCTTTGACAGAGCACGGGCGAGGAAATTATTGCCTTTGCCCAGGGTTAGACGGTTCACCAGGGGCTTGGTGATGGTGATATGGCGTCGCCATCCCAATTTCTTGTATTTACTCTGGAAGTAGCCGTCTTCTGCTAAATCCCACTTTTCCCGAAGGCGGTTAAGGCTAGCCAGTGTCCAGGCATTGCTCCAGCGCAGCATGTAGTAATGCAAGTCGCTCTTCTCCAGGGGCGGGCCGGGGACGTAGGTGACAATGCAAGCGGGTTCAAAGAACACTTTGCCTCCGGCTTGCCGTACCGTCATGCAGAAATCCAGGTGCTCTTTGGTGTTGAGCATCTTCTCATCCAGGAAGCCGACGCGATCGAAGATTTCAGTCCGCACCAGCACGCAGTGGAATTCTGCGAGTTCTGTCTCCTGGCGTTGAAGGCGATCGCTCATCTCCACCACCTTATGGCCCTGGTCGTACATCTTCTCGCGCAATCGCCGCCGCCCAGTCTTATCAACCCAAACGTGGGACTCACCCCCTGCAAAGTGAATTTCTTCGTGAATGGGTTCGTGCTGGCACATAAGAGGGCCGACCACGGCGGCTCCGGTTTCCTCGGCGCATTGCACCAGGGTATCTAACCAGCCGGGAGAGACAATGACATCATTGTCAATAAACACGACGTACTGAGTGGTCACCTGCTCCAGACCCAAATTTCTGGCCTGGTTGGGGTAAAGATAGAGATCGGTGCGAATTAGCTTGAATTGGTGGGCCTGGGCCTGCTCTTCTAGATAGCGCTTGATATGGCCCGGAGAATTGCCATCTACATATACCAGATTAAAAGGCTGCGGTGTATGTTCAAAAATGCTTTCCAGGGAAGCTTGCGTACAGCTGAAGCGTTCCCGAGGAACCACCACGATGGTGACTGGGGTTGTGGATGAATTCGTCGATGGCATCATTGGAGATGGCGTTGTCATAAGAATTCCTCACGTTGTCGGAGCTTGAGCAGTCGTCGGTTTCGTCGCAAACACGGGTGGGGTTACTCGGGCCGCATCTGTGGCAGAATGCAAGCCCTGATAGAGGTCTACTAATCGCTCATTCAGGGTGTCCAGGTTGTACTGAGTTTCGATAGTGGCTCGTCCGGAACGGCCCAGAGGTTCCCAAGATTCTGGGTGTTGAATCAGGTAGGACAGGCGATCGGCTAGTGCAGCGACATCTCGTTCAGGCACCAGAAAGCCATTGATCCCGTCTTTAACCAGTTCAGGAATACCCCCATGCCAGGTACCAATAACGGGTAGGCCCATTGCCATGGCTTCTTTCAACACATTGGTTGGGGCATCTTGATTGCCATCCTCAGCCGTGACACTGGGCGCCACAAACACATCGGTATCTTTGAGAATTTCAGTGATTTCCTGTTCATTTTTCCATCCCAATAGATGAACTGCATGACCCACTTCCAATTCATCAATCAATTGCTGGAGTTTGGGCTTTAAGATCCCATCCCCAATGATGTTGTATTGCAACGTGGGATAAATGGGTAGGAGCTGGGCGATCGCCCGAATCACGTACTCAATTCCCTTTTTCTCAACCAACCGTCCAGTGGTAGCAATGCTAACACCACGTTCAGGGCGGGGATGCCGCGCAATATACGGGAACTTGCCACAATCTAAGCCTGAACGATGCACCGCGATTTTGTTAGAATCACATCCTAATTTGATAGCCCGTTGTCGGAAAAAATCACAGTTTGCGAGGAAAAAATCCCCCTTTCGGAATACGGCATCGTAAATGTGCTCACCCCGCTCCTGAACATAGCTGCTAATGTCATAGCCTCGAAACATTACGATGAGCTTCGCCTTAGGCCGAAACAACTCACAGAATGTCATCCCGTTTGACCATTGCGTACCAAATTGGCAATGTACGATGTCATAAGCAGGTTTATCAGCCAACACAGCCGCTACATAAACACGTCGAAGAGCCAGAGCACCCAGGCCGTAGCGAAAAATGTTGAGCGATCGCAAAAACAGTGCAGGATTCCGATAGAAGTGCGTAATAAACAAGCTGATTCCAATCAGGACTCGCATCAGGAGAGAGGATGGTATCGGGAGTAGCGTGCGGGTTCGCTCCAACAGCCCATACTTCATCACATCCGGATGCATTTTAGCGTTGTGATGAACGCGATTGGTATAAATATCAACCTCATGGCCTCGATCAATCAAACCCGTTGCCTGATTAATAATGAACGTTTCCGACAGGGAGGGAAAGTCATGAACTAGAAAAGCAACTCGCATATTTGCTCCTAATGCGTGACCAAATTCCTGAAATCAACGTTCTGCACGCTTACTGATGCTGGTAAATACCCCTGGCATTGCTAAGGGCGATCGCGATTAACATCGTGAGCATCGCTAGGGAGATGCAACCGTGCAAAACGGAGAGCATTGTTTGACAATGCCCAATCGCGACACAGGGCAGAAGCCTGCATCTATGCCTTAAAGAACTGGCGAAGCTACGAACTTGAGGATCGATAAAGTTTGAGTGTGTGTTTGCAATAAGCGGTGTTAAGGCAAACGAAAGTATTTTCGAATCTCCATACATAGGCGCTTTTGCGCAGATAGATGCATGGAACGATGCCCCATCAGAACGGTCTCAACGAAGCCGTTATCAACTGACGTTACAGCTCAAAGAGCGCGATAACAAACGACTAAACAGTAAATGCGCCCTGAAATTTCGAAGGCATAGTGTGAATACATCTAAATTTATAGCCCCTAACTTCAAATTAATCCAGCCTTTATATTGTCAAAATAGGTTAAACCAGCTCTCATAATTTAGGCCTCCAATTCTAATCAAAACTTAGTACCGATGAAGCCGATGAACTGCCTTAATTAGCTTGAAATACTAACAGAAACGTATCCGTCGAAAGTTACATATAATCATCTATCCTTATGCATAGAACATGAATTTATACTCAGCTTCATTCTGTTATGGTAGAGGTCGTTTATTCACTACCATTACCGCATTGAAAACCGGTAGCACTCAATCTTAAAAGCTGACGCTTTTAGAACTACGGCTTCTTGCACAAAGACTCTATATTTTGATTGGGTGTTGTGTAAAACACCTCAGCGTAGACTGAGTCCTAAAACCGAGATTTTTTTGTTGTGGCATATTTACTCTCACAGCAAAAAACTCGGTTTTAGAAATAATTTTATTTTTTGTCCTGTGCTCCGGCAAGCACATCAGCAATGTGCAAGTGCGTTAAGTACAGCAACAGTGGTGTAGGGCACTTCGTGCCCTACACCACCGTACTTAATCAACCCGCACAGCGCTATAATACAAACGCTACCCAATCATCGCAGCAATTCTCAGTATGGAATTAGGCCCGAAAACCGCTTGCCTTCGGCAAGCGGTTTTCGGGTTTCAAAGCCAAGATTGCGCGCCCGATGGGCGCGCAATCTTGGCTTTGAAGCTCATAATGAGAACCGCTGCAATCATCGGGGTGTTGCCAGCATTCAGGATTTCGTCACACTTCAATCTGCAATCGATGTAATACCGTCTTTATAGGAAGCTGCACATTGATTGGGTATAACACTTCTACTCTTGTAACTCCCATAACCAATTTCTGATAGAAACGCACTGTCAATTCCGATATTGCATAGACATTCATACTCCAGAGCAAGGTTACGTACTACAAACGTCTTTCTGGAATCCCGCTCAGTTTACTCACTCTAAAACGCATCTCTCCTACGAGGTATTCTTTCACCGAAGCCTTCACGGTAAAACCAGATGAGAGTTCAGCCTTCCTCACATTTGTCCATACATTGCCCTAGTAAGTTGAGTGAGGTGAATATACATTCACTCAACTTCTAAATGACCTAAGGAGTTACTTATGCTGGCTAGCCGCTCGACACCCTTTACATGGTCGATAACGCTTCTATTCGCTGCGTTTGTCGCCTTACTAACTCTGGCAACGGGCTGGGCGATCGCCGCCGAAGCGCTCCCCATTGAGCCACAGTTAAACTTCAGCGAAGCAGGGACAAGATTTATCCGCGTATGGATTCCGTTATCCCTCGTCCTGACCATTATCCTCCCCACTATGGGTTTCATCTTCTGGTTTCGCAATTTAGAACTGCGGAGAATTCTTGGTTTTTATCTCTTAGCGATCGCAACCCAATTAATATCCGAACAGTTATTTGGTGCGTGGTTCTCCAGCCTTGTTGTCCTGATCGGTACCCTCTACACCTGCTTTCGTCTGTGGCAGCTCTGGCATGCACGGGAGCAGATTCGCAATATGCCCGCACGTTATTCGGGCGATCGCCTCCTTCAAGGGTTACTCTGGATTTTGATCACATTTTGGGCCTGCAATCTGATTATGTTATTTACATTGGCGTGGCCTACCATTATCACCCTTGGTGGATAACAGTTTTTTAGTTAGTTTCGTATACACTCCACACACAAAATTAGGGATATTAGAAGAAATATTCAATAATTAAGGATATAAGTAGGAATGAGTTTGATCATGAAAGCTTTCAATTTCCTTCACGCGTATGGTTACAAGAAATTTCATCCATAACTACATCAGATAAAACACTCTGAGAAACAACAGCACTATAGAAGCATGGATTGCTGGAATAAATTCCAGAACATGTCGGATTAATTCTCCAATCACGCAGCAAATATTCTTTTTCCTGAATGCTGAAGTAATAACTTAAAGCTTGTGAGAATTGCAAAACACAAGGCTCTATGGCAGTAGCGCGATCGCCAGGTTTTTAGATCTCATAAACAGTTTCATCCTCTTTGCGCCAAGCCGGGTCTACCATACAAATAAACACTAGCGGCTCTGACCCTGAGTTGTGGATAAACTGTTTCGCATTCGGTGGAATATACACTGCATCTCCTGGCTCCACCCGTTGCGTTTCTCCATCAATCGTCATATCCCCCACACCACTGAGAATGTAATACACTTCTGAAGTGGTTAGGGAATGAGGGGTAGAGGTTTGCCCCACTGGCACCGTAGCATGGGCTAAGCTATAGCGCAAAGCCAGAGGTTGTTTGTCTGGATGCAGCAGCTCTCGCAGCAGCGTGTGGTCGCCTGCGACAAACTCCTCACACTCCATTAACTTGCGTACCAACATCCGCTAACTCTCCCATTTCAGTAGAACCTGGCACCTTTATATCATCAGATTTGATGGGTACGTCAGATTTTACAGGGGCAACAGAAGACTGAGGCTCCGGTTGACGCCCGGAACGAATGCGGTCAAGCGCCACTACCAACCGATCCACGCTGGCATTCGGTTCCAAAAATGAAAACAGATGACGAAATCGAATCCGTCCCTTCGCATCAATCCAAAATTGGGCCGGTAGGGGAGCTCCTAACGCCTGCCCAACCTGATAGAGCCGAAAAATCCGACAGCTTGGATCGCTTAAAACCGGCATCTTTAACCCTAAATCTCGCACCACAGTTTTGCTTTGTGGCAGGTCTATACTCGTAATCAGAAAAACCTCTGCCCCTCGCTGCGCAAATTCTTCATAGCGCTGATTCAGTTCCATAATGTGGGGATAGCAGAGCGGACAGTATACCTTCTCACTAAAAATGCGGGTGAAATAGAGCAACACGGGCCGCTTCTGGACAGGGGGATCTGTAGGGCGTGTTCCGACCCAATCCATCAATCGGATTCTCAGGTCTGTCTGAGCATCGAGCAACTCAAAAGGCGGTGCAAGACTTCCCAGGAAAAAATGGTTGCTAGCCGGAAATGGAAGCAGATTACGGAAAAAACGCCGATTAAATAAACGGCCAACATCCATAACAGTTACCACGTCTGCGTCCTCCTCTGTTCCCTATCAATAAACTATAGCTATTACCAGGCCGTGTTTTAAAAGTCGTGTTTTCGTGTGCTTCACGTACAAAAACACGATCGAATAGTTCATCACCCCAATTTTGACAGTTGGAATGCAGCGGGCGAAGTCCCTCACATTCCAACTGTCAAAATTGGGGTGGTTAGATGGCATGAAAAGTGCACAAAGGGCCTCCTCCATACCCACCTAACCACACATTTTTCTATATCAAGCTGTGAGAGGCGTAGACGGGGTCATTTGCAAAAAGTCCTGCACCCTATGCAAATAGGTCTCCGGATCTTCCAGCATAGGAAAATGCGCCGTATTAGCAATCACCACATGTTCCACTAAAGGGTTCAACGCTGCTGCACGAGAGCCCATATCCGCCGGAATAATCTGGTCATACTCGCCTGATACCAGTAGCGTTGGCACTGGAATTTTGGCAAATTCCTTAGGCATTTCCTCCACTGCTCTCTCTGAAACAGCGGTGAAAATAGTCCCCAAAGCCGCCTCATAATCCGCCATGAGAAAATCTTCTAAAAACGCTTTGCGATCGTGCGCCGGAATTGGCCGCTTCAGAAAACGGGCCATAAAGATGCGATCGACTAGGGGAATAGCCGACAACCACTTGGGCCGAACCGCCACCACGTATCCACCAAACTTATAAAACGCTGCAAACGCTGCCGGGTCGTAGTCAAAAATCCCATTACAGGTAAGAATGCCCCGCTCGACGCGATCGCCATGCCGATTCAAAAACAACACCCCTACCGATGCCCCAGTAGAGTGAGCATTCAAATAAATTTTTTGATGTACACCTAACGCATCAAGCAACAGCACCAGATCGTCGGCATAGGTTTCCAACTCGTAGCCAATGGCGGAGACAGCATCGGGAACAGGTTTGGGTAGGGGCGATCGCCCAAATCCCCGCATGTCGTAGAGGAGACTGTCGAACTGGGGAGCGATCGTCCGCGCTGTAGATTCCCAATAGCGATCAGAACCACCCCACCCATGCACAAACACCATCACTGGCTTACTGGGCTGAAACGGATAGGAAACCGGCGTTTCACTGATCCATTCGTAATAATGTGATACCCCACGAACATCAATAAAAGGCATTGTCAATATTCGTTTTACGAAACATCAAACTTGCCAAATCCATCTGGACTCAGACATACCCCTAAAAATACCAACGACCTGCCGAATTTGCGTCCCCCTCCATGAAGTATTAAGAGTTCTGATAAAGCCCTTTGTTAATTCGATAGGTCTTCTACATAAGCCGGTGAGGGCACGACTCGTTCACGGCAAAGCCGCACAACAATTGGCGCAGGAAGTCGAATACCTTCAGTAGGGGTGGGTTTAGCAGACCATCCCTGCTGGTGCCGTCAACCTGGCAAAACTTACCCTCGCGATCGCATCCCGTAGGCTAGTACGCCGAGGATAAATATATAACCTATTTTTCTGTGGGGGTGCGAAGCACCCCCACAGAAAAATAGGTTACGGACTTGGGCCGTAGCCTACTAGGTTTGAATGATACTCTCGCCTGTGTTGTAGGGATAGCACCAAAACCCGCCTCTACAACTCGTTTCCAATAAACTCGACAGAGAAATCAATTGCCAAAACAAAGAAAGGCGGACAATGTCCGCCTTTCTTTGTTTTAAGTTTATCAGGCCGATTCTGGTTTCGGAATCGATGATGGATGCAACAGTAGTTCTGCTGTCGATCGCTTCTCAACCATCTCTCGCGTAATCGTACAGCGCGTCACATCCTTCCGCGACGGCAACTCGTACATTACATCGAGCATCATTTCCTCGACAATGCTGCGGAGTGCCCGTGCGCCCGTTTTGCGACGGTAGGCTTCTTTGGCGATCGCCCGCACCGCATCTGGCCGAAACTCCAGACTCACATTGTCCATCTTCATGAGCTTCTGATACTGCTTCACCAGCGCATTGCGCGGCTCCGTCAGAATCGCCGCCAAAGCATCCTCATCCAGCGGATCCACACCTGCCATCACAGGTACCCGACCGATGAATTCCGGAATCATACCAAACTTCACCAGGTCATCGGGTTCCATATACCGCAGCACATCAGCGGTGCGCTTCTCCTTCGAGGTATCCCCCGGTTGGATAAAGCCCATGCTCTTCTTCCCGATCCGCTGCTCAATGATCTTGTCCAGACCCACAAACGCTCCACCGCAAATAAACAGAATATTGCTGGTGTCAATTTGAATGCAGTCCTGATAGGGGTGCTTCCGGCCTCCCTGGGGCGGCACGTTAGCAACCGTTCCTTCCAGCATCTTCAGCAGCGCTTGCTGAACGCCTTCACCTGAAACATCGCGAGTAATCGAGGGGTTCTCACTCTTGCGAGCAATCTTGTCGATTTCGTCAATGTAGATGATGCCGCGCTGAGCCTCTTCCACATCGAGATCTGCCACCTGCAACAGCCGCAGCAGAATGTTCTCGACGTCCTCGCCCACGTAGCCTGCTTCCGTCAAAGTCGTCGCATCCGCTACAGCAAAGGGCACATCCAGCATTTCCGCTAGGGTTTGAGCCAGCAGTGTCTTACCACAACCCGTCGGCCCAATCAGCAGAATGTTAGACTTTTGCAGCTCAACAGAATCGTCAAGCTTGCCGTTAGCCTTGTTCTGAACAAAGTTCAGCCGCTTGTAGTGGTTGTAGACGGCCACGGAAAGAATTTTCTTTGCTCCTTCCTGACCAATCACATGGTCATCCAGGTGCTTTTTAATCTCCCGAGGCTTCGGAATTTGATTCAGCGACAGCCGGGTTGAGCGCGATGGGCGCTTCTCTGGCTGTGGCTCACGACGAGGAGCTGACTGGGGTACTGTAGCCCCAGAGTCAAACAGCTCCTCATCGAGGATTTCATTGCAAAGATCGACACACTCATCACAAATATAGACCCCAGGCCCTGCAATCAGTTTGCGCACTTGTTCCTGGGATTTACCACAAAAGGAACATTTGAGATGAGAGTCATACTTTGACATGTCCAGTCGCCCCTCAGTTACTTGTGGTGACGGCAGATCGTCCGGCGGAAAGTTCCTGCCGGGTGATCACTTGATCAATCAGACCGTAATTTTTAGCCTCTTCAGCAGACATGAAGAAGTCCCGCTCCGTATCGGTCTCGATTCGCTCCATAGGCTGCCTGGTATGGTGAGCCAGCAATTCATTGAGCTTCCGCTTATGATACAGAATTTCTCGGGCTTGAATTTCAATATCTACCGCTTGCCCTTGAGCACCACCCAATGGCTGGTGAATCATAATGCGTGAACTCGGCAGAGAGAGCCGTTTTCCGGCTGCACCACCGGCCAGCAAAAAGGCACCCATACTTGCTGCCAAACCATAACAAATGGTTACAACATCAGGGCGAACCTGCTGCATGGTGTCGTAGATTGCCATACCCGCAGTTACGGAACCGCCGGGCGAGTTGATGTAGAGCTGAATATCCTTCTCAGGATCTTCAGCATCCAGATAGAGCAGTTGCGCCACGATGGAGTCGGCCACATTGTCGTCCACAGGGGTTCCCAGGAAAACAATGCGCTCCCGGAGTAGCCGTGAGTAGATGTCAAAGGCCCGCTCTCCTCGACCAGACTGCTCAATTACCATGGGAATCATGTTGCGAGGCTGAGCAGCCGTATTCGCGGTGGATTGGAGATCAGACACGTTTAGGCTCCAGGGAGCAAATTGTGGAGATTGGGAGAAAACCATATCAACAAAACCGTAATAACTCCGGCCAAGATGCAAGTAACCACCAGCAACGAGCCTACTGCACATTATGCCTCAACTCATTTGAGACTGGTGGCTTCCTCAAGAATTACTCAATAGTCGTCGGGCCAAATACGAGCCCGAAACGGCCTGAGAGCAGCAATTTGTGGTGTACTACATGCACCACAAATTAGCTTTTAGGCATCTGCATCCTCTGCCTCAGCATCGTCAGCCTTGGCCTTGCGGGTGGTTTTCTTCTTGGCTGTAGCCTTTTTCTTAGCTTCCTCTCCTTCGTCAGAAGCCTCTGCTTCCTCAGCTACCTCCGCCTCGGCATCGGTCTTGCTGGCTTTCTTGGAACGAGAAGACTTGCCCTTCGTTGCTTTAGCCGACTCTTCAGCGACTTCCGCTTCTGCGGGAGCATCCTCTGCTTCGACAGTGGCTACCGCTTCGACATCAATAGTCTGGCTGCTAGCTGGTTCGAGCTCCTCGACCGCTTCTTCAGTCGGGGTTTCTTTGGTCAGCGTACCTTCAGGTACCAGCTCCAGCGTATTGTTCGCTTCCAACCAGTCAAAGATCTTTTCTTTCAGCAAATCTTCGTCGAGAACTTCCCGCAGACGTTTACGGTCGATGTTTGCATCATCACCAATATCTGCCAAAACTTCGGTAATCTTGGCTTCCAGTTCGGATTCCTCGACCTTAATGGATTCTTTCTTGGCAATTTCGCCCAGAGCCATGGTGCGCTGGATGCGGGTAATTGCCTCAGGGCGGGTGCGATCGCGCAAGCTATTAATCACCTCAGCGCTGAACATCTTCTTGATGTCCATCCCTTGCTGCTCCAACTGCATGGCAGTCTGGGTGATCATGTAGTCCACTTCCCGCCGAATCAGAGACTCGGGCAGATCCACTTCCAAGTGCTTCACCAGCTCGTCCAGGAAGGCCTGCTGCTTGTTCTGGCGGGTCTTATCTTCCGCTTCTTTCTTAAAGCGGGTATCAAGAGACTCACGCAGAGCTTCCAGGGTTTCAAATTCGCTCACTTCTTGAGCAAAATCGTCATCCAGTTCGGGCAGCTCTTTCTCTTTGATTTCCTTCAAGGTGACTGTAAAGACGGCAGGCTTACCAGCCAGATCCGCTTGCATGTAGGGGTCGGGGAAGGTAGCATTGACTTCCTTGGTTTCCCCAACGTTCATGCCAATGATGCCATCGATAAAGCCGGGGATAAAGCGACCCTCGGACAATTCCAACTCGAAGTCAGTAGCGCTACCACCTGGGATCTCAGCCACTTCTTCATCGCCTTCACTGACCAAACGGCCGTTGAAGTCAACCACCGCCAGGTCTTTCTCCTGAGCGGGACGGCCTTCGACAGGCACGCGGGTAGCAAGGCGATCGCGATAGCCCTCCAATACTTCATCAACCCGACTGGCATCGTAGGGAATCTCCTCCGCCTGCACCGATAACCCAGTGTATTGGGTCAGGTTGGCATCAGGAGGAACATCCAGGGCCGCAGAGATGGTGACAACCGTTCCAGGCTCAAACTGCTCAAGCAGTTGCTCAAAGGGCGATCGCAACTCAATATTACCGAGCGCGTCAATCTTCTCTTGCTCGATCGCCTGCTTAATGCTGGAGTCGATCAACTCTTCCAGGGCAGCGGCCTTGAGGCTTCGACCATACTGGCTGGTGAGGATCTTAGTAGGCACCTTCCCTTTGCGGAACCCAGGAATGTTGGCACTACGGGCAAACTTTTGCAGCGTCTTGTCATACACCTGCTTCGACATCTCAGGCGTGACTTCAATTTCTAAACCAATCCGACTGGCCGGTAATTTTTCCTGGGTAACTTTCATGAATCTTCTCGTGTCACGTCAATGGGCTGTGCCTGGAGTGCAATGCCGCAATTAGCTATAGTAACTGATTCTGAACAGGTGTGAATCCACCACTCAGGTTCTTCAGCTACGACTAAAGGTTGCGGTTCGCTGGGTTGTGGATACCCGACCATGCGAAAAACTAAATTTTGGGTTCCACAATAAAAATTGTTGATTTAGGCCACAAATGTATGGCTTAGCTCGCCCGTTTCCTCGTAGACTTCTTGGAACAGATCTTTCAAGCCTCTCACCCAATCACGCAATATCGTTTGAACCGTTGATTTTCTTAAGGAGTGCAAAAACGTTTCAAACGCGTTTTCGGCCTCCACTTCCACTTCCGCTATCAAAGCCCCCATCAAATTAAGCTTTGTGATCTCGCAAAACTCCGTTATGATCAGTCAATCTTTATGCGATATACCTGAATTCGCCCCGGCTCGTGGGGCTTACAGAAGCAGTAAGGCTTAAAAGAACTTAACAAATTAAAGAAAACCACCGAGAAGCATTTCAGATCACTCTTAACCGTTCGGTTCTGGCAGCAGTCAGAACACCTTTCCAACACACCATCAACACCATTACCGTCGTGGGAGGACGTTAGACTTTGCCTCAGTCGTATCGAGTTGCTATTTTGGGTGCCACAGGTGCCGTTGGCACTGAATTATTGGAACTTTTGGCCGAGCGTCAATTTCCGCTATCTGAACTGAAGCTATTGGCCTCAGAGCGTTCTGCTGGGAAAACCGTTCAGTTTCAGGGAGAAACCCTGACGATCGAAGCGGTGAGCGATCGCTCCTTCGATGATATCGACATCGTGCTGGCCTCAGCAGGTGGCTCTCAGTCCAAAGCCTGGGCTCCGAAGATCGTGGCCGCTGGAGCTGTGATGATCGACAACTCTAGCGCCTTTCGTATGGACCCGAACGTGCCGCTGGTCGTGCCGGAAGTAAACCCGCAAGCCGCATCCCAGCACCAGGGCATCATTGCCAACCCCAACTGCACTACCATCTTGATGAATGTGGCCGTTTACCCATTGCATCAGGTAACGCCCGTGAAGCGCATCGTCGCTGCCACCTACCAATCAGCCAGCGGCGCTGGTGCACGGGCTATGGAGGAGGTTAAAGTGCAGGCTCAGGCCATTCTCAATGGCACCGAGCCACCCACCGAATCTTTCCCTTATCCTCTGGCGTTTAACCTGTTCCCCCACAATACGCCCATCAACAACCAGGGCTACTGTGAGGAAGAAATGAAAATGGTGAACGAAACCCGCAAGATTTTCGGGGTTCCTGACCTACGCGTGTCAGCCACCTGCGTACGGGTTCCCGTCTTACGGGCACATTCGGAAGCCATCAATCTTGAATTTGTAGAGCCCTTCAGTCCGGATCAGGCACGGGAGATCCTGAAGTCTGCTCCAGGGGTACAGTTGGTCGAGGACTGGCAAGCCAACTATTTCCCCATGCCCATTGATGCCACAGGCAAAGACCCCGTTTTGGTCGGTCGGATCCGCGAAGACCTCTCCAATCCTGGTGGTTTAGAGCTCTGGCTGTGTGGTGATCAGGTTCGCAAAGGGGCAGCTCTCAACGCTGTGCAGATTGCGGAATTACTGGTCGAGCGAGATTGGGTTAAACCCACCGGGGCAGGTTCTGCCTCCTCAGCAGCGGCTTCTGTCAGCGTCTAAAGCAGAATTCGCCAGGCTTCTGCCTGACTTAACCCGGTGATACCTACGGCAAAATTAGTCCTTCTCTGATACAAAGCGCGAAGGAGGCGAGTGAGTATTTTTGGACGTGTCTTGACTGCCATGATTACGCCGTTTAATGAAGACGGCAGTATGAATTATGTTGTGGCAGAGAAATTAGCAGCGCATCTGGTCGACCAGGGTACAGATACCTTAGTCGTCTGTGGTACCACCGGGGAGTCCCCCACCTTAAGTTGGGATGAGGAGTACGAATTATTTGGGGTGGTTCAGAAGGCTGTTGCCGGGAAAGCAAAAGTCATTGCCGGAACGGGCTCAAATTCTACCGAAGAGGCCATCGATGCGACCCAAAAAGCCGCTAAACTAGGGTTAGATGGTTCGCTACAGGTTGTTCCTTACTACAACAAGCCCCCACAGGAAGGGTTGTATCGCCATTTCCGGGCGATCGCAGAAGCCAGCCCTGACTTCCCTATCATGCTCTATAACATCCCTGGGCGTACGGGTCAGAACATGACTCCGGATACAGTGGTTCGGTTAGCCGAAGTTCCGAATATAGTGGCAATTAAAGAAGCGAGTGGTAACCTGGATCAAGTAGGGTTCATTCGACACTCCACGTCTCCCGACTTCAAAATCTACTCTGGTGATGATTCTTTAACATTACCCATGTTGGCAGTAGGAGCGACAGGAGTGGTCAGTGTAGCCAGCCACCTGGTAGGAAACGACATCCAGTCGATGGTGCAAAGTTTCGAAAAAGGTGACGTACAGGCCGCAGAACAAACGCATCGGAAGCTTCTACCTTTGTTCAAAGCCTTGTTCGTTACGGCAAATCCAATTCCTGTGAAACTGGCTCTTGTTCTACAGGGTTGGCAGGTTGGGCAAACGCGCCTGCCCCTGTATGATGCCCTTGGCCCTGTTGAGGCAACCTTACGGCCCGTGATGGAAGAGTTGGGCCTCCTTTAACCTTGACCTGCAAGGGTAAAGCAAGCGGTATTTACACCGCAAGTTTTCTGAAAACTGAATATTGATCTTTTGGCTTTGGCGATCGCACTCTCCCTCGTCCATAAACATCTGTCTACCATCCTTTGCTATGACGTAATCCCATACTCCCTATTTCAATGCCCGTTTTGATTACCTTCCATGCCTGAGAGGATGTTTGCAAAGCTCCGCAACGAGTTGGCTTTTGACACGCACAATTCACCTTTCAAGCACCTTCCTAGTCGAGCTGAGGAATGAGTCTGTTGCTGCGCTTCAGAAGCTTCGCAGACCCATCCTTGCCTCACATCTAAAAGCTTTTCATCTTGACCTTGCTGACCGAATGTTTAGTTTAGGAGTTACATGACTACAAAAAACGGATCAAATTCTCCGCTGAAAATCATCCCCCTCGGGGGCCTGCATGAAATTGGTAAGAACACCTGTGTGTTTGAGTACGATGACGAGATCATCTTGCTTGATGCAGGTTTAGCGTTTCCCACAGATGGTATGCACGGCGTCAATATCGTGCTGCCTGACACGACCTATCTGCGGGACAATCGCGAGAAAGTCAAAGGCATGATCGTCACCCACGGTCATGAAGACCATATCGGCGGGATTCCTTTTCACCTGCGGCAGTTTGATATTCCGGTGATGTATGGCCCCCGGTTGGCCATGGCCCTGTTACATGACAAGCTAGAAGAAGCGGGTGTTGTTGACCGCACCGAATTGCGTACCGTTCGCCCCCGTGAAGTTGTTCGCATCGGCAAATACTTCCTGGTGGAGTACATCCGCAACACCCACTCGATTGCCGATAGCTTCTCTGTAGCGATCCATACCCCTGTGGGTCTGGTGATTCACACCGGAGACTTTAAGTTTGACTTCACCCCTGTGGATGGCGAGTTCTTCGACATCCAGCGCATGGCCGACCACGGCGAACGGGGTGTGCTGTGTCTCATTAGCGACTCGACCAACTCAGAAGTTCCAGGGCATACACCTTCCGAGCGCTCGGTTTTCCCCAACCTGGATCGCACCTTTGCAGAGGCAGATGGCCGTCTGCTGGTGACGACCTTTGCGTCCTCCGTGCATCGCGTCAACATGATTCTGGAGTTGGCGAGGAAGCACAAACGGAAGGTCGCCGTGGTGGGTCGTTCCATGCTGAACGTGATTGCCCATGCCCGGACTTTAGGTTACATCAAGTGCGAAGACGACCTGTTTGTGCCACTGAATGCTGTGAATCGCCTCCCTGACCCGGAGGTGCTGATTCTCACGACAGGTTCGCAAGGTGAGCCGATGGCAGCGTTGACTCGTATCGCCAACGAATCTCACAAGCAGATCCAGATTAAGAAGGGCGACACTGTTGTCTTTTCAGCTAACCCTATTCCCGGCAACACGATCGCAGTCGTTAATACCATCGACAAGCTAATGATGCTGGGCGCTAAGGTGATCTACGGTCGTGAGCGGGGTATTCACGTTTCCGGTCACGGCGCGCAAGAAGACCAGAAGTTAATGCTGGCTCTGACCAAGCCTAAGTTCTTCCTCCCCGTCCACGGGGAGCACCGGATGCTCGTGAAGCACGCGCAGACAGCTCAGAGCATGGGTGTTCCTGCCGAGAACATGGTGATCATCGACAACGGTGATGTGGTTGAACTTACCCCCGATAGCCTTCAGAAAGCGGGTAAGGTGCCTTCGGGTATTGAGCTAGTCGATTCTTCCCGTTCTGGTGTGGTGCATGAGCGCATTCTGAAGGAGCGGCAACACCTGGCTGGTGATGGTGTGATTACCATTGCGGCAACCGTTGGGACTGAAGGCAAGCTGATTGCGCGTCCGGAGCTACACCTGCGGGGTGTGGTGACGACACTGGATCGGGCACACCTGCAACAGTCCGTCGAGCGGACATTGGAGACTTCGTTGCGCGATCGCTGGCCCGAATTTGCTCCCAACTTTGGCAACGGTAGCAGCGACATAGATTGGGCTCGATTACAAGCGCATCTCGAAACCGAGTTGCGTCGGTTAATGCGTCGAGAGTTGCAGGGGAATCCTTTGCTGGTGTTCCTGCTACAAACCCCGACGGAAATGCCTGCAGCGACGACAAACGGTAAGGGCGGGCGGCGATCGCTCGAACCGGCTCAAGTTGCATCTTAACGTTGATTTTTCTCGCACTATGGGCGAGAAAAATCGACAAGAAAAAGGGTTTGGCATTGCCAAACCCTTTTTTGTTGTGGGTGGGCGATCGCCCCTTAAAACGGTTCTTCGGCCGCTTCGTCTCTCGTGTTGGTGTACCGGTAGGGAGTTTCGCGGTTGAATTTCATATGCATAGCGCGGGTCTGTTCGCCATCAGCCGCAACCGCCAGGATGGGGAAGTCAATGAGACCGTCCTGGAAGGACATGTGGAAGCGGAAGGTGCCATCAGGGTTAAGTTGAATCGGTTCGCCGTTGATGTAGACCGTGGCATCGGGCTCGGTTGCACCGTAAACAATCAGTTCAGCATCGGCGATGAGCCAAAATTTGCGAGCCCGGATAGGCGGCATTGAGGCAAAGAAACCAACACCTGACCCCATGCCAACACCTGAGAAGGTGGGAACGGCTCCCATACCCATGCCAACACCCGATTGGGTAATGTAAGAACTCACCCCAGACTGGAGTGCATAGGAGCTGAGGCCAGCTTGAAGTGCATAGGAGCTAATCGCGGATTGACTAATGTAGGAGCCGACCACCGACGGAACAGAGAAGGAGCTAACAGAGGATTGGAGTTCGAACGAGCTTATAGGGAAGGATTCGATCGCCTGCCCAGACGCCATTTGGGCCGAGCCGTACAGGGAGCTGGGCACCTGGTGCATGGAGCCAAATAGGGAGCCTGCTACGCGATCGGCTTCAGCGGATTGTGCCTTGTCAAAGATCTGAGTGTAGAGGGGATTAGTTTCGCTGGTACGTCCCGGACTCTTCAAGGGATACAGCGTCTTGCCCGATAATTCCTCGTCCCAGTCGACTGAGAGAAAGTGCTCTTCATACCAGTCGGAGGGGTAGATAGGGGCAACACGAATTCGGTTGGAGCGGGCCAGCATCAGCCAGTAGCCTTCTGCAGTGAGGTAACCAATTTCGACTAAATAGTCGCGATCGCTCACCGGAATCCCCAGATACCAATCCTGTGCTAATTCGTCGCAGTCGTACTCCAGCAAGCTGTGAGGACGCTCTTGCTCCAGGTCGCCAATATCTGTGACATCGTAAAGACGCAGGGCTAGGCGTTCACCACCCTGACGGCGCAATTCTTCTTTATGGCTATTGGGAGTGTCCCAGTATGCGTAGGCCCATTGGGGGTCACGAGGTAATAGCACGATACGGCTCTCCTCATAACCATCGGGTAAGCCCGCTAACCCAGCGTCTACATCTGCTAAAGCTTCGGCCGACAAATCTGTCTGGCCGACATCGTATTTAGCGGCTTCTACAGTCGATTGAGGGTCAGTATCGGGCTCCTCAGACGCGCGATCGGATGCACGGGCAACAGCCCCACCCACAAGGGCCGTTCCAGCCACAGCACCCATGCCAGCGACAGCGGCTCCCAGGCCACTTCCGGCATCAACAGGGATGTTAACGGGTTCACCTGCTAGCCCAGCCGCTCCATTTAAGCGAATGGAGTTAGAACGAGCCAGGGCCAGCCAGCTTCCATCGTCCGTTGTGTAACCAATCTCTGCCAGATAATCGCGATCGCGCTGAAGTGGTAGATGGCGATCCTGATCTGCTTCTGCAACGGCGTACTCCTGCAACTGCCCATCGGCGAGGTCATGGAGGTCACTGGCCTCGGGATTCGCCAATCCGGTCACATCATAGACACGCAATTTAAGGTCTCGGCCACCCTGTTTCCGCACGTCCTGGCGATGGCTCTCAGGCGTTTCCCAGTAAACATAGCCCGTATCATTGTCTCGGGGGACAAGAATAATGCGGCTCTTGGGGCGAGCAGCAGATCCGGCCAAACCGGCAACAGCGGCGATTCCTCCCAAAACGGCAGCTCCTGCCACGATCGCCCCTAGAGGCAACGACGGACTATTCTTCTCATCGTCCGTTGCAGGAGCTGCTGCCACCAAGTCGGCATCTGCTACAGGAGCAGGGGGTGAGACAGGAACAGCGGCAGGCGGGGAAGGTGGGGCGGAAGCAGCGGGAGGTGGGACAGGAGCAGCAGCGGGTGGTGGAGGTAGGGGTGGGGCAGAAGCAGCGGGCGGTGGGACAGGAGTAGCGGCAGGCGGGGGGGGTGGGACAGGAGCAGCAGCGGGTGGAGGAGGTGGGGGTGGAGTTACCACTCCTCCAACGGGTTCAACCGGAGGAGTAACAGGGGCAGCTCCACTGCCAGCACCACTACCTGCGGCCCGCTGCGCCCAGTTGGGAGGAGCAGCAGGCGGTGGGGCAGCGGTGGGACGCCGGAAGGCTTTCAATATAAAGGGCAGAGCACCTATTAACAGTAAGGCCAGCCAGGGTAACCAGTCTCGTTTAGAGGTCGCAGCGACATCTCCCTCGGGTTCGCCTTTAGCCGGAGGGGCCTCTGCCCCTGCTTCCGTGGGGGGAGAGGCCTCAGGGGAGGCCGTAGTAGCAGTCTCGCCAGCAGGAGCCGGGGGTGGAGCGGCCACAACCGCTGCCCCCGTTGCCATAGCCAGAAAGGCTTGAGAAGCAGGGCTTAAAGTACCTTTATGCGCAAGAACCCGAGGCTGGGAATAGGGATAGGCAGGGTTATCCGGAAGAGCCCTATGCATGGGTAGGATGGTGACATCGGAGCGATCGCGCACCTGGCTATACACGGCATAACCAATGCCGTCATTTCCAAGAGCCTTAATCACAGTATCGGTACTATCCTCATTGGCAGGTTTCACAGGAGAACCAGCCGTAAACCCACCCAGCTCTTTCCAGATACTGTACTGACTGAGGGCCAGGCGGGTATCGCTGGACTCTGGGCGATCCACAAACCGAATGGGTACATTGGGGCCGCCCACTTGAGACCAATTCGTGATGTCACCCCGAAAAATCCGCGCAAACTGCTGAAAGGTCAGGCTGCCTTT
Organism: Leptolyngbya sp. PL-A3; assembly: GCF_039962325.1. NCBI lineage: Bacteria > Bacillati > Cyanobacteriota > Cyanophyceae > Leptolyngbyales > Leptolyngbyaceae > Leptolyngbya > Leptolyngbya sp. PL-A3. The sequence continues at coordinate 414,408 of NZ_JAMPLB010000001.1, read as the reverse complement.
AAAGGGATTATTGGGGCCGACCACGATGGCAATTTTCTCCCGGGCCAGACGTGTTTCTTTCAACCCTTCGGCTTTCTCTGCATCTGTCAATAGCCGTCCGAGCGATGCAATGTCTAGCTTTCCATCCCGGAGAACTTGCAAGGCTTCGTTAGAACTGGAGCTTGATAATTCAACCGTTGCGCCAGGAAAGCTGGATTCGTACTTCTGCTTCAGGGTATTATTTACAACGCTCAGACTCTCATCGCCGTCTACCAACACTCGAGCTCCACTGGGAACTGAAAATGGGGTAGGGACTGGGGAAGACGACGGGGTTTGCGCTAGCACCGATCGGCTCTCCGTTGTTAAGACTAGGGCAATAGCCTGAGAAGTGGCGATCGCCACAAATAAAGCCAGAGAAAAGAACGGAATACCCTTTCGTTGCAGCATATTAACGATCCAGCTAACTTGTAACAATCTCTGACAAAAAAACAACATTTCCAAAAGACGTGCTAATTATAAACACCTTCAGAAAAATAACAAAGTTCCTGATGCAGCAAATCTAAGAAACTTTGGCTCTTCTGGCGCGATCGCCCCAGTCTTCCAACCGCCACCTGATCATGCTTCAAACCTTGTGAATGGGGTGTGGTGAAAGGGGAACAAAGTGCCTCTTTCACCACACCCCACTCGTGGATCTAGAACACTACCCGACACTTTATAGCAACGTGCGAGTGCGTTAAGTACAGCAACGGTGGTGTGGGGCACTTCGTGCCCCACACCACCGTACTTAATCAACCCGCACATTGCTGTAATCTAAGCTCACGACCTGGTTTTCACCCAAATTTAGACAAAAAAACAGCCCCGGAGGGCTGTTTTCATTCGGTCACTTAAGCTTTTCTAATTGTTGCGTCAATGACACCTCTCAAAGACTGGTGAAGCCAAGTAGTTTTGAAACGTAGGCTGTACATGAGTTTTTAAAGCACACGTTTCTTCCAGTCTGAGAATTTTTTGTAGAAGCTTCAGCTCTACCCAAAACTTCTGACAAACCTTTAGTACAAGCCTCGCACAGGACCACGAGCCGGAGGTGGAGGTGATGAGGCTGGACCCTGAATCGGGGGAATGTAAGCCGGACGAGGGGAAGGTACTGGGGCTTCATAGGGAGGTAGTAACAGCAGTGAAGTCCCGAAGGGGTTGTCCAGATCTACTGTGCGAATGGTCGGATCGCTGGTGGACTGGATCTCCTGTAACTCTTGCACCAACTCGATAGTCGCGTCGGCATCACGAGCGATATTATTTTCGGGGAACGGCCCCAGGAAGGTTGTTACTGTACCCAAGAAGCCAGTGTTACGGTAGAAGTCACCCGAATTCGTAAAGAAGGTATCCAGAATTTCGTCCTGGACCGTTGGGTACTCATCCTGATACCGCTGTGAGCGCAGTTCACTTTGTACTTCTTGAGCATGAACGGCTTGGGCTCCCGCCAACAACGTGGCGATCGCCAAAGAAGCGCCCAACCATTGAGTCTTCCTCACCACCATATAATTTCTCTCCACCAGGTTGCCCGTAAGGTTGCCACCCATGCTAACTCAACTTTTTCTGAATGGATCGTTTTTTATACTTACTGACAATGCTGATTAAGGCCGTAGCATCGCTCTCACGAACATGGCTGTACTTGGAAAAGTGAATCTATCCTTAGAAGGGTTCATATCACCGACCCAAAACAGACCTGCCAAAGGCTGAATGACAGACTCTGCAAAAATTGAGCATAATTCTAGGCATTAGAACTAAGCAGGTTTTAAGGATATTTACGGGGTTCTTGATTCATGTCCGAATTCAGCAAAGTTGTTCACTATTTTGGGGAGTCAGTATCCCGTTTCTCTCGCCCACTTTTATGTGGCGCTGCGCTACTCGTTATGTTCGCTGGGGAAGTTTTACCGGCCAAAGCCCAGGAGGTTACTACCTCGGATAGATTTACGACGCTGCTTCATGAGTCTTACCCCGACTTGGTGCCTCCGGAGATGGTTCTCCCGGAGGAAAGGGCATTGCACATCACGATTGATTTAAGCGATCGCCGCCTGACCCTGTCTCAGGGCGACACAGTGCTGCGCACGATTCCTGTAGCCGTGGGTCGTTCTAGTTTCCCCACCCCGACGGGGGAGTTTGAAGTGCGGCAGATGATTCGCGACCCGTCGTGGATGAATCCTTTTACCCATGAAGTGATCGAAGGTGGCAACCCCCGTAACCCTCTGGGTCGCTTCTGGATTGGGTTCTGGACGGATGGGAACAATTGGGTAGGCATGCACGGCACTCCCAACCCGGAGAGTGTGGGCACTCCCGCCTCCCACGGCTGCATCCGGCTATATAACGACGATATCCAGGCATTGTTCGCCCAGGTTAGCATGGGGACGCCCGTAACCGTCGTTCCCTAAGCCGTGCCCGACTCCTTGAATCACCTCGCCATTTTCACGCGTTACCCTCAGCCGGGTTCTACCAAGACCCGGCTGATTCCAGCTTTAGGGCCAGAGGGAGCCGCTGGAGTTCAACGCCAGATGACGGAGCATACGCTGCGTCAAGTGCGTTGCTTACAGCAGCGCCGCGACGTGACCGTAACCCTTCATATAGCGGGAGGCGACGAAGCTGCCATTACAGCATGGCTCGGCTTGCAATGGAATCACCAACCCCAGAAGCAAGGGGATCTGGGCGATCGCCTCATTGCTGCGATGCAATCAGCCTTTCAATCCGGGGCGTCCCGGCTGGTGATCATCGGCATTGATTGCCCCGACATCAACGCCGATGTGCTGGAACAGGCGTTGAACGGACTTGAGCAGGCCGATGTCGTGTTAGGGCCGGCTACCGATGGTGGCTATTATTTGATTGGGTTGCGATCGCCCATCTCCGAATTATTCCAGGGCGTTGCCTGGAGCACTGACCAGGTTTTTCAGCAGACCCAAACCATCGCCCAAAATCTTGGTCTTTCCGTGCATACCCTGGCTCCGCTTTCGGATGTGGATTACCCGGAAGATTTACCCGTATGGCAAGCGGTTCAGCAACAGACCCTTTCAGTTATTGTCCCAGTCTTGAATGAAGCTGGGAACATTCGCCCACTCATCGAGCACTTGCAGGAAACCCCAGAGGTTGAAGTGATTCTAGTAGATGGGGGGAGCACAGATGGGACGGTGGCGATCGCCCAATCTCTGGATGTACAACTTCTTTCGGCATCTGCTGGACGGGCCCACCAGATGAACGTGGGAGCCAACGCAGCTAGCGGCGGCATTCTCCTATTTCTGCACGCCGATACCCGCTTACCGACGGGCTTTGTTCATGCCGTGCGCACGACCCTGACACAACCCAATGTCGTTGTTGGCGCCTTTGAGTTAGCCATTCAAGGCAACCATTGGGGATTGCGCTGGATAGAATGGGGCGTGCGCTGGCGATCGCGCCTATTTCAACGTCCTTACGGCGATCAAGCCCTCTTCATGCGGCGAGAAACATTTGAACGTCTGGGGCAATTTCCTGAGGTCGCACTCCTGGAGGAGTTTATTCTCATGCAGCGAGCCCGGCGGTTGGGACGGGTCGCGATCGCCCCTCTAGCTGTCCTCACCTCTGGCCGTCGCTGGGAAAAGTTGGGAGTTTGGAAGACTACTCTCATCAACCAACTGATTATTTTGGGGTACTATTTGGGTCTTTCCCCGCAACAGTTGGTGCGTTGGTACCGCGATCGCCATCTATAGCTTAATTTTCTGTGTGGTGAGCGAAACTCACCCCACAGAAAATTGAGTCAGGACTTACGCATTTGTGTTGTGGGTGGTGTGCGAAGCACACCACCCACAACACAAATGCTCTATAAACAGCAATTCTCAGTATGGGCATCAAAGCCAAGAGTCCACGCCCGACGGGCGTGAACTCTTGGCTTTGATGCCCGAAAACCGCGCGCCAAAGGCGCGCGGTTTTCGGGCCTGATTTCAAAATGAGAATTGCTGCTCTATACATGGTGGACTTGCGTAAGTCCTGTGAGTATGAATCCAAAAAAATAGGGGGCAATTCGCCCCCATGATGATATCCCACTATCGATAGTCAGCTTTTGTTAGAGGGAGGAGTTTGCCGTGACACTCAACCTCCAACAAACGCTAGGCTATACCAGTCTGAGGTCAGGATACTCTGCAACCACGTCCTCTGCCGAGAGGGTCTCACCCTCCACCTGGGGTGTCCAGAGAACTTCCAGGGCCAGGAGGCGATCGCTCGACACAGAACCGACCTGGCTCAGGGCTTGCCGCAGATCTTGGCTGCTCTGAATCTTAGGCAGGGACAAGTTTCCTTGAGCGGCTACCAACAACGTCACCACAATGTATTCACCCGGAGCCTCCATAAGAGCCTGCCCACCGTCACCCGCAGGCAAAGACTGGGGAATCGTAGCCTGACGCAATTGGTTGTTCACGTTCGACAGAGTTTCAGCCGAGAACTTACCGCGCTCGCTCAGAGCCAGACGATTGAACTGAGCTTCTGCCAATTCCAAACGGGTTTGAGCATTGTCAGTACCGCCATAGACCCAATACTCAGGATGACGGGACAGGGACAGCGTGGTCTCTTGCAATACTCGAGCTAGACCCGCCGAAGAACCGGTATCAGCGGTTTCTGCTAGACGGTTTAGATCCGCTTGCAGCTCGCGGCCTTGAGCCAGCAGCCCAACCTGCAGGCGGGCGATGGAGACGGACGGTGAGCTATAGCCCAATTCGTCATTATTCTGAGTGGCCCCCCGGAAGGCACGAACCAGGAACCCAGCAATGGAAACAAACAGCAGCAGGGTAAACAGACTACCAAAGCCACCTATCCCGAAAATGGGCACCAAGAAGGGGAACCCAAAACCACCACCTGGGTAGTAACCGCCACCCGGATAGTAACCACCACCACCGGGGGCTACATAAGGACGGCTGGGTTGGCTGTAGGTGCGACTCGGTGCGGGTGCCCGGAAGCTCCCACCCCCAATACGCCCACCGCCTGCGCGGGAAGCCGCCATCGCATCACTCGCATGCCCAAACACCAGAGCAAAGACCAGTGCGAAGACGACCAGGGGTTTCAGCAGGGGCCGAATCCGACTTAACAAGTTTTTAGGCATAGAATCGCCCATCTCCCTTTGATCTTTTATCGCTTTCAAGCTTTTATCTCACTATGTCTCTTAATGTACCGTTTTCAAACTATCGCGGGAACGGCAACGGCCTCACTCTAAAGGGGTGATGACCGTACTCAAGTCATCACCTTAAGTTCCCCTCTGTTAGGGACTAGTAGGCTGCGGCCTAAGTTTGCAACCTTATGTTCTGTGTGGGGTGCTCCGAACCTCACACAAAACATAAGGTGATGGATTGCCGCCTCAGCGTACTAGCCACCACCCACAATGGTGACAACTTCGAGGCGATCGCCCGACTGCATCTGCGTTATATCCCAAAACTGTCGATGCAAAATCTCGCCATTGTATTCAACAGCCACCAGGCGAGGGTTAAGCCCCAACTGCGTTAGCAACTGGGGCAGCGAAGTGCCTGGGATGCATTGCTGCGCTTCGCCGTTAACTTGCAGGGTAATAAGGGTTTGAGAATCCATAAAAAATGAATGAAAAGCAGAGGGCAGAGGGGAAGAGAGGAATGGGTTAGGAGGAAAGGTATAAATGCAAGGGGAAAAAGATCTGTAGGGGTGGGTTTAGCAAACCCTTCTTGCCTGTGCTGTTAACCCCTGACAAAACTCGCCCTTACTGTTGATTGCCTCTCACAGTAAGGGCGGGTTTGAACAATCTCAGTTTTGGGTTTGAGATAACGACAAAACCTGCCCTTACACCGTTTACCCGTAGCTGTTGCTCATCTGATGTTGCTCATCTAAAGGCTTCGTGGAAAAGGCACAATCTCTACAACAGAAGGGTCATTAGGCGCTCTGCTTCGACTGTTCCCAAGATTCTGGGGTGAACGTTTTAAGCGAAAGTGCATGAATTGCTTCAGAACTCATAGCCTGATTTAACGCACTGTAGACCAACTGATGCTGTTTAATCAGCGACTTGCCTTCAAAAGCCGAGGAAACCACGATCGCCTGATAATGGTCACCGCCACCGGTCAAATCTTGAATTTGCACATCCGCGTCGGGAAGTGCCAGCTTGATCATGGATTCCACCTGACTGGGGCTAATCATTGTGATAAATCTCCTGGGTATTTCTGAGTATGGGATAACCCCACTCTTAAATATATAGCGACAGCTATCCAGGATAAGAGAAGAGAGGGCAAGTACGTGGTACCTGCCCTCTCTTCTCTTATCCTGGATAGCCAATTGATAAGTTTAAGAAGCTGTGAGGGACTTGCGATCGCTCACAACTTCCGGATGTATCTCCTTAAGGGTTAGCAGGCAGGGTTGAGGTTGCACCACCTGTGGGAGGATAGGGAGAATCAACAAAACCCAATTCATATAATTGGCGGTAGGCCCGCTGCCCCAGATCCCGTGTGGGCTGCTGGCTACGCACAATTTGAATCAACAGCGGAACCGACAAATCCGGTTGGTTTTGAGCTCGGTGTACCAGGGCTAGTTGGTAGCTCGCCTCATCCCGTAGTTGGGTTGTGTCATACGCTTGACGGCGCAGAGTGTCGGCAACGCGAGCATCAACCCCGGTGAAGCTGCCAAGCAAATCTTGATAGAGGTTAGACAACTGGTTGAAGACCTGACGGGCTTCCTGAAGCTTGCGGGCCGCTACTTCATAATTTTCGTTACTCACAGCGGTTTGAGCCTCTTCCATCAGGCGCTGCCCATTGGCAATGCTTAGAATCCGATCATCCTGAATCAATGGACGGCCATCATCCGTTTGTTCGGGAAAAGCAGACGAATCGGGAACGGCGGGGGCAATGTTATCAGTGGTTTGAGCCAGTGCGCCATGGGCAACCAGAAAGCTCCCCGGAATCGTGGTCAAACCAATGAGTGCGAGAAGACGAAATGCTTTAGAAATCAGCATGGGAAGGTACGTGAAAGAGAGGATTCTGGAGATGAACCCGCTGATACAAGGTTCAATAGTAGCACCTTGTGGAAGGTCTTCCGGTTGACAATGGCAACCTAAATATTGTGGATCGACTGATCCGTGCAACAGCCCCAGGACAATGGACAATATGGAGTTTTGGTTAAAAGGAATCTGCTTCAATCCGGCTGGGAGCCAGTACACTGGAACCCGTGGAAGACCTAGGCTGTCAGGAGCGAAGCTTTATGACTGGGGCATTTGAGTCACCATTACCAAACTCTAATTCGCCGGGAGTGCGTGCCGGTCGGGAAGGATTGATTTTACAGCGGGGGGGCGAAGAACTGCGACTGGTGAAAGTGGACGATCGCTTCACCATTAGCATGCGCGAAGGGGTCGCCCCCCAGGCCATCACCCCAACCCTGATGCCGGAGTCAGTGATGGCTATCCCTTCAGTGGACTTATTACAGGTAGAGGTGGAGCCAGAACGGCTGGATGCTGTTATGGAGCAGGCCCGTCGCTCAGAAGCAGTGGCCTTTGCCAGCCACGTTTATCAAATTGAAAACAGCCCTGAAACCCTGGTCTACCTGACAGATGAGATAACGGTGCAGTTTGCCCCCCAGGTCTCGATGGATCAGATTCGGGCGATCGCCGCCGCCGTTGGCTTAGAAGGAATTAAACCGATTGAAGGCATCCCCCAGGCCTTTGTCTTTCAAGTGACCCTCCAGGCCCAGGAGAACCCGATCAAAATTGCCAATCATTTGATGCGTTACTCCGAAGTGTTGCTGACAGAGCCCAACATCGTGCTCCACAGTGAAAGGCTCTATCGCCCGCAGGATGAGGCTTATCGACGCCAGTGGTACCTGAGCGCGCAGGCCGGCAACCAGGTGGTCCGCGGGGCGGATATTTCCGTTGAAGCAGCCTGGGACATGACACGGGGGGAACGGTCGGTGGTCGTCGCCGTCACCGATGATGGGTTTGACCTGGCCCATCCAGATTTTCAGGGGTCAGGCAAAATTGTCGCCCCCCGAGATTTAAAGGAAAAGGATAACTTGCCCCTACCCCAGGGCAGCGAAAACCATGGCACCGCCTGTGCTGGGGTCGCCGTGGCGGAGGAAAACCGTACAGGTATTGTGGGAGTGGCTCCTGGGTGTAGCCTTCTGCCTCTTCGCACAACTGGTTTTTTGGATGATCGGGCGATCGAGGAGCTGTTTGATTGGGCTGTTCAGAAGGGAGCCTGGGTCATTTCCTGTAGCTGGGGAGCCAGTGCTGTATACTTTTCGCTTTCTCTGCGGCAACGGGCGGCAATTACACGAGCAGCCCGTCAAGGGCGCGGTGGCCGGGGCTGCGTCGTGGTTTTTGCTGCAGGTAATGCTAACCGTCCGGTAAATGGCAATGTCAACGAGCGCGGTTGGGCAGGCAATGTGGTGCGAGGTGAAACCAACTGGCTTAATGGGTTTGCGGTACATCCTGACGTGATTACAGTATCCGCCACTACGAGCCTGGGCAAAAAAGCAGCTTACAGCAATTGGGGCAATGCGATTTCTGTAGCAGCTCCGAGCAATAATGCACCGCCGGGGCTTTGGTTGGCCGAAACGGGGTATGTCTTTACGGGACCAGAAATTCGTACGGCCTTACCGGGATTAGGGGTAGTGACGAGCGATCGCCTTGGCCCCAGTGGCTACGAAGGCGGCGACCTGACCAGCACCTTTGGCGGCACCTCCAGCGCTTGCCCGGTGGTGGCGGGTGTTGCCGCTCTCGTACTCTCTATCAATCCTTTCCTGACCAGCCAGGAAGTGCGCCAAATTTTGCAGGATACCGCGGATAAGTTGGTAGATCCCGACCCCGATCCGCAACTGGGAAACCGCTTCGGCTCCTACGATGCCAATGGCTACTCCCAGTGGTTTGGCTATGGCAAGGTGAATGCAGCACGGGCAGTGAAATTGGCACGCGATCGCCTTCCCACCCCGCTCATCCCCAACCAATGGGTCAATCTGCAAAATACCACGGCTGTTGCTATCCCCGACTTCAATCTGCGGGGCATTACCAGCCTGATTCAGGCTCGTGAAACCCAACCACTTCGCGATCTGCGGATTACCGTCGAAGTCACCCACGAGTATCTGGGCGATCTCAGCATTCAACTTCAGCCGCCACAAGGTAATGCCATCCTGCTCCAGAGCCGCACGTTAGGCCAGGCCACACAGTTGCAATATACCTATTCCTTACAGACAACCCCATTGCTGCGATCGCTCCTTAACCAATCTCCCCGGGGCACCTGGCAATTGAAGATTACCGACAATGCCCCCGGTCATACTGGTACTTTGAGACGATGGCAGCTGAGTCTGGGTTTATAAAATGGAGTAGAGATTAGAGCATAAAAAACTATGGCCCGTGGTGACCAAATTTTCGTGATGCGTCCACTGCTAAACCTGGAAGGGGTTTATGAGCATCACGGTATTGACTGTGGCGATGGTACCGTCATTCACTACAGCAAGGCAGAGGCTGAGCCGACAATCCGCCGAACCCCCTGGAAAGATTTCTCTTGGGGGAATCCGGTATCGGTAAAGATGTACGCGGCAAGTTTTATTGATGATGTCGTGATTGAGCGGGCCGAGAGCCGCCTGGGGGAGCAGCAGTACAATCTGTTGACCAATAACTGTGAGCATTTCGCGACCTGGTGCAAGGTTGGCAAGAGCGAAAGCTTCCAAATCAGCAATTTTGGCCTCCCAGCCGAAACCCTGGAGCGCATGATTTCGGGGCGCACTGTGGATGCCGCAGCGCACGATGCCGATCCAATCCATGCACTGCATCTCTTCGATAACGCGCTGCAAAATACGGCGATCGCTCAAATGCAACTGGAAGCCCAACACCACCAGGCCGAGTCTGAGGCAGACACCTGGCACCGTGTTGCGATGCTCGCCCTTAAACAAGGGAAAGAAGATGCTGCCCGCGCTGCTTTGGAACGCAAAGTACAACAGAAAAAACGCATTCAGGAGTTGGAAGGCAACATGGCAGAGATGGGAACAATTACCCAAGATCTGCAAAACAATGTGGAATGGTTACAGAAACGCGCCGCTATCCAAAAAAGTTAATTCTTCAGTTGCAACAGCGTACAAGCGAGATTAAAACCATAGTAGACGCGAAACAATAATGCATCCCCTGCAAAATTCTTGAGCCGAGGAACTATACAAGTTGCAATGCCGAGTGCATTTAGATTGAGTGAGGTGTGGGAGACACATCCAGCAATTCTCATGATGAGCTCAAAGCCGAGAGTGCGCGCCCAACGGACGCGAACTCTCGGCTTTGAAGCCTGAAAACAGGACTTACGCAAGCCCGCTATCCATAGTGTATTTGTATTGTGGGTGGGGTGCGAAGCACCCCACCCACAATACAAATGCGTAACTGAAACTCAGATTTGTAGGTGCAACGGGCTTCATCTGCCACACTCACAAATCTGAAATAGACCCTATGCAACTTCTGGATAGACATTGCCTTCAAATTTGATTGTTTCTAGCCCCAAAACTTGCTAGTTTTTAGTCTTACTTCATTTCAGACGGGGCATCCTGCATGAGCATGGCAACGCTGCGTGGGCGCGATTTTTTGAGAATGACCGACTTCAGCGCTGAAGAAATTCGGCGGGTTTTGGCCCTGGCCGCAGACATGAAATCGGGGCGAACCGTTGTGCGGTGTGAAAAAGTTTTAGGGCTGTTGTTTAAAAAAGCATCCACCCGTACCCGAGTTAGTTTTTCGGTGGCCATGTTCCAGATGGGCGGTCAGGTTATTGACCTGAACACCAGCTTGACCCAGGTCAGCCGAGGCGAACCGACTCAAGACACTGCCCGTGTGCTCGATCGCTATGTGGATGTACTCGCCATCCGTACGTTTGAGCAGGCAGAGGTGGAGATGTTCGCCCACTATGCAAAAATTCCAGTCATCAACGCGCTGACGGATCTAGAGCACCCCTGTCAGGTCCTCGCAGATTTGCTGACCATCCAGGAGGAGTTCGGCCCCTCCCTGGAAGGACTAACTCTAACTTACGTAGGCGATGGCAATAACATGGCCCACTCTCTCATGTTAGGAGGGGCAATGATGGGGATGAATGTGCGGATTGCTTCCCCTGCCCAGTATCAGCCCCTTCCTGATGTTGTGGCGCAAGCACAGGCGATCGCCGGCGATCGCTCTCAGGTGATCGTGACGCAAGACCCAGTGCTGGCGGCGAAGGAAGCGCAGGTGCTCTACACCGATGTGTGGGCCAGCATGGGCCAGGAAGGGGAAGCCGAGGATCGCGTGCCGCTCTTCCAGCCTTATCAAATTAATGATGAGTTGCTAGCCGTAGCAGATCCAAAAGCGATCGTCCTGCACTGCCTCCCGGCTCACCGTGAAGAGGAAATCACTGAATCGGTACTGGAAGGGCCACAATCTCGCGTATGGGATGAAGCGGAAAACCGGCTCCATGCACAGAAGGCCTTGTTGGCCAGCTTGCTGGGTGTGAGCTAAACGTCTGGAGGCTGTGATGTGAAAGGCTGAAACGTTTGCGGGAGGGATGTTGTATACAATGCCCCTCCCACAAACGTTTCAGTCTTTTTGATCATCGTTAGCTGCGATCGAGGCGCTGTTGCAGAATGAAGTCGGCGATCGCTAAGTCCACTGGAGTTGTCACCTTCAAGTTTGTTTCCTCACCCGGCACGATGGTTACAGGCAGACCGCATTGCTCGAACAAAGCCGCATCATCGGTAACTTCCCAACCCTTGCGGATCCCTTCTTCGTGGCATTGCAGCAGTTTTTCCACCTCAAAGCCCTGAGGGGTTTGAGCGGCCCAAAGGTTCTGGCGATCGGGGGTACTTTCAATCACATGGGTACCCGCTTTCACGACTTTGATCGTGTCCTTGACGGGAACAGCCGCAATTAATCCCTGACAGGTCTGAATTGCTTCAGCACAGCGGTTAATTAAAGTAGGCGTGACCAGGCAACGAGCACCATCATGAATCAGCACATGCTCGGCAACTCCTGGCAACTCGCGCAGGCCGTTGTAAACCGACTCCTGCCGCGTCTTTCCACCCGGAATAAACCGGACTACTCGATTCAAAGACAGTTCTGAGACAATTTCCTTAAACTCAGGCCATTCCTCAGGCTGGGCCACAATACCAATCCAGTGAATGGATTCAGCGGCTTTAGCAGCCTTTAGGGTCCAGGCCATGATGGGTTTATTTTGCAGAGACATGAGCAGCTTGTTACGATCTCCGCCCATCCGTTTCCCTGAACCTGCTGCCGGAATTAAAAAATACAAGGTGTGGCCCTCCCATCACAGCCAATGCGTGCTCTATTGTCGGCCGTGGGATAAAAATTTACCGCCTCAGCCATTGCATTTCACGTTCAAATTTTATAGCCTTACGTCATCTGATTAAGACGGTTTAGTTTTTGAAAAACCACGCTCCACATGCTTTTTCAAAAACTAGATGGACGGATTCTGAGTGCGTAGCACTATACGCGGTTCATTAGCTTTCTAAGCAATGGCTTCAAGCCGCTCAAAATGAATGTTTGATTGAAGATGAGATCGCCAATACCCCCTAGCGACGAAAAAAAGTGCGGAGCGAAGCTCCGCACTTTTTCATAAAGACTTAAAGTTTGAATTTAGCTGGCGTTTTCCCAGGGTTTCAGCACGACTTTGATGCAGCTCTCCTGCTTGTCGCGGAAGATCTTGTACCCTCGGGGTGCTTCATCCAGAGGCATCGTGTGAGTAATGATGAATGACGGATCAATTTCACCATTCTGAATTCGTTCTAGCAAGGGGCCCATGTACTTCTGCATATGAGTTTGTCCCGATCGCATGGTCAGGGCTTTATTCACAAATGCTCCCATCGGCATCTTGTCGATGAAGCCGCCATACACGCCGGGAACGGACACCTTACCCCCCTTCCGACAGGCTACGATCACCTCCCGCAAAACGAGGGCGCGATCGGTTTCCATCCGGAAGGTCTGCTTCACCGCGTCATAGGCGGCCATGAATCCGGTACCGTGAGCTTCCATCCCTACCGCGTCAATGCAGCAGTCGGGGCCACGGCCTCCAGTCATTTCCTTCAGAGCAACGCCAGTTTCCACCTCTTCGTAGTTAAGGATTTCGGCACCACCGGCTTTTGCCAGTTCTAAGCGTTCAGGAATGCGATCGATCGCAATGACCCGCTCAGCTCCAAACATGAAGGCACTGCGAATGGCAAACTGACCGACTGGACCACAACCCCAAACGGCGACGGTATCCCCCGGCTCAATATCGCAATAGTCTGCTGCCATATAACCTGTGGGAAACACGTCCGTCAGGAAAAGTACCTGCTCATCGGTCATGCCATCGGGAACTTTCATGGGCCCGATGTCAGCATAGGGTACGCGGGCATATTGGGCCTGCCCTCCCGCATAGCCCCCCAGCAAGTGGGAGTAGCCAAACAAACCGGAAGGAGAATGGCCGTAAAGTTTCTCAGCCATCCACGCATTCGGGTTGGAATTGTCGCAGAGTGACCACAAGTCTTTCTGACAGAAGAAGCAGTTGCCGCAGGAAATGGTGAAGGGGACGACAACGCGATCGCCAATCTTCAAATTCTTCACAGCCGAACCCAACTCGACCACTTCCCCCATAAACTCGTGACCCAAAATGTCACCAGATTTCATGGTGGGAATGTAGCCATCATAAATATGCAAATCTGACCCACAGATGGCCGTCGAAGTAATTTTGATGATGGCATCCCGGGGGTTGAGAATTTTGGGATCTGGAACGTTATCGACGCGCACGTCTCCCGCTCCATGCCAGCACAATGCTTTCATAGAATGACTCCTGGAGTGTTTTGTGAAAATAATCAGTTTTGATCCCCCCAGTCCCCTCGTTAAGGGGGGTCGGATCTGACTCCCCCTTGGTAAGGAGTGAGGATCTTATGCACCTCGGGGCTGACCTTCATTCGTGGCAATTTCGCCCGCTTCCATCAGCATCTTGAAGCGAGCCAACTCATCGCCAATCTGCAGTTCGGGTTCTTCCCCAAAAAGGCGGGCCAACACTGCGGTTACCGCACCACCCGGAGGGCTGTATTCCATTACCACTTTCACCTCGGTGCCGCGATTCCCGGTAGCCGGCTGAAACCGCACAAATCCCGAGTTCTCGATATCGGCTCCAGGCAACGATGTCCAGGCAATTAGATGATTAGGCTCATCCGTAATAATTTCCGCGTCCCATTCCACTTCGGCATTGAGAGGCGCACTCGCCACCCAGTGAGAACGGTGCTCATCCGTTACGGTCACCGACTTCAGGTGCCGCATAAAGTGGGGCAAATTCTCAAAATTCCGCCAGAAGGAATAGAGCTCGTTGGCAGGGCGGTTGATGGTTACAGTCTTCTCGACACGAATAGCCTTATCTAAGCCAATGGCTTCTTGAATCTGGCCCAAAGCACTATCCCCTTTCGCACCCTGGTAGAGTAGTCCACCTCCAGCAACAGCGGTCAGCACGCCGCGCAGTGAGCGATCGCGCAATCCCATCAAGACCAGGGCTCCACCACCCAGTAGGGAAGCCCACCGTTCTACCTCACCCGCCTGCGGGTTTGTTGTCTGATTCTGCTTAACAGTCTCTTCCACGCGTTGTCTCCCATGTGGATGTTCGGGCGATCGCCCTGCTCACGAACACAGCAACGATCGTCTCTGCGATCACTATAGAAAGCCACTTATGGAGATACTTCGGTCAGAAGATAGAGAAAAGGTCATGCAGCGATCGCCACAGCTGTTCAGACAAAAACAGGACTTACACAAGCCAACTATACGTGGTGTATTTGTGTTGTGGGTGGGGTGCTTCGCACCCCACCCACAACACAAACGCGTAAGTCCTGAACTTTTTGTTCTAAGACAAAGCCCGAGTTGCTATTAAGTGATACAGCTCAGATCTCCAGCACGCTTGCTAAAACGAAGGTTCTCACTGTAATCAACGGGGCAGTCGATGATAGCAGGGCACTCATCCGCCAGAGCTTGCTTCAGTATGGGCACAAAGTCTGTGGCTGATTCCACCCGGTATCCTTTCACACCCATACTTTCCGCATATTTGACAAAATCGGGATTGCCAAACTTGATGAAAGACGACGAGCCAAAGTGGTTGTGCTGCTTCCATTCAATCAGGCCATAGCCGCCATCATTGAAGATGATGGTGACAAAGGGAGTTCCAACTCGCAAGGCCGTTTCAAGTTCCTGGGAATTCATCATAAAACCGCCGTCGCCCGTCACCGCAACAACCTTGCGATTAGGAGCCACCAGCTTCGCAGCGATCGCCCCGGGTATCGCAATTCCCATGGCAGCAAAGCCATTCGAAATGATGCAAGTGTTGGGGCGATCGCAATGGTAGTGTCGCGCCATCCACATTTTGTGGGCACCTACATCGGAAATCACAATATCCTCTGGCCCCATTACCTGACGCAGATCGTAAAGAAGCTTCTGCGGTTTTATAGGAAAGCCAGCGTCTTGGGCATGTTCCTCATAATCTGCCAGAATTTCGGGGCGCAGGCCAATAGCATAAGGTTCGGGACGACCGGAGCGATCGGCTCGCTTCAGGATTTCATTCAGAGAGTCGGTAATATCACCAATCACTTCTGCTAGCGGAATATAACTGCTATCAATTTCTGCCGGACACATATTGATGTGAACGATAGGAATATCGTGATTGGGATTCCAACGTTTTGGAGAATATTCGATCAGGTCATAACCAACGCAGATGACTAGATCTGTGCGATCAAAGCCGCAATTAATAAAATCTCGCTGTTGCAGACCCACCGTCCACAATGCCAACGGATGCGTATAAGGAATGACCCCTTTCCCCATAAAGGTATTCGCAACAGGAATATTGAGCTCAGTTGCAAAGGCCGTTAGCGCCTCGCTGGCGTTGCCCCGAATGGCTCCATTCCCGACCAGAATGAGGGGATTTTCGGCATTAGAAATAGCGTGGGCTGCCCGTTCAATGCTCTTGAAAGAGGCGTAAACCTTCTCAATTTCCTCTTTCCGCAAAGGCTGCCCCGTAGCCGGCATGGCCGCAATATTTTCGGGCAGATCAATATGGACGGCTCCCGGTTTCTCGCTCTGGGCGATTTTGAATGCCTTACGAACAATTTCAGGGGTGTTCGTGGGGCGCACAATTTGACTGTTCCACTTCGTCACCGGGGCAAACATCGACACCAGATCGAGGTACTGGTGTGACTCAATGTGCATACGATCGGTGCCGACCTGGCCCGTAATAGCCACCAGGGGCGCTCGATCCAAATTGGCATCCGCTACACCGGTCATTAAATTTGTGGCCCCCGGCCCCAGGGTAGAAAGACAAACCCCAGCTTTACCCGTTAGCCGCCCGTATACATCCGCCATAAATGCAGCCCCCTGCTCATGGCGAGTCGTGATGAACTGGACGGAGGATGTTTTCAGTGCTTCTAGCACATGCAGGTTTTCTTCGCCGGGGAGACCAAATACATACTCAACCTGCTCATTCTCCAGACATCGAATCATCAGCTCGGCGGCATTTTGATCAGTCATAGAAATTCCTTGCTATTCCCTAAAGTGAAGTGAAGCGAGGAGATAGGCTGAGGCCGCTTAGCACACATAGCAGCCTTAAGCCCATCTCCTAACAGATGGGGCTTATTGAATCCAAACGGTTTTGATGTTGACGAACTCGTGGATGCCCTCCCGACCCAGCTCTCGTCCATAGCCCGAGCGCTTGATGCCACCAAAGGGGAGGCGCGGATCGGACTTCACCATACTGTTGAGAAACACACAGCCTGACTCAATGTCGTTGACCAGGCGATCGCCCTCCTCGGGCACTTGAGTCCAGGCACTCGCACCCAACCCGAAGGGGCAATGGTTGGCCACTCGAATCGCCTCATCGACATCAGCCACTCGGAATACCATGGCGACGGGGCCAAAGAATTCCTCCTGGGCAATGGGAGCATCGATCGGCACCTCACTGAGGATGGTGGGAGGATAAAAGGTGCCAACCTTGAGGCGGGGATCAGCCTGAGTAGGGAGCTGGGAGCGATCGCCCCCTACTATTAACTGTGCCCCCTGTTCCACCCCAAGTTTCACTTGATGATCCAAATCTTCTAAAATGGCCGGGGTCGCCAACGGTCCAATCTCCACTTCAGGCAGCAACGGATCGCCCACCTTTAACGCCCGATAGCGTTCCGTCAGTTTTTCCAGGAATGTATCGTAGATAGAATCCTGCACAATAAAGCGCTTGGCCGCAATGCAAGATTGACCACTGTTAATCATGCGCGCCGTCACCGCGGTTGCTACAGCGGTTTCTAGATCCGCGCTTTCCATCACCACAAAGGGGTCACTACCACCCAATTCCAGTACGGTCTTCTTGATCCGCTGGCCACATTGGGAGGCAAGACTGGCCCCGGCCGGTTCACTGCCCGTTAGCGTGGCCGCTTTCACCCGCTCATCGGCCACCACTTGCTCGACCTGATTGGCACTAATCAATAACGTTTGAAAGACGTTGTCTGGGAACCCTGCCTGACGAATCACCTCTTCAATCGCCAGAGCCGACTGCGGCACGTTTGACGCATGCTTCAAAATCCCGACGTTCCCTGCCATTAAAGCCGGAGCGGCAAAGCGAAACACTTGCCAGAAGGGGAAGTTCCATGGCATCACCGCGAGGATAATTCCCAACGGTTGATACCGCACAAAGCTACGGCTGGCATCGGTGGCAATGGGAACGTCCGCCAAAAACTCAGCGGCATTGTCCGCATAAAAGCGGCAAACCCAGGCGGATTTTTCCACCTCTGCGATCGCCGCTTTAATCGGTTTCCCCATCTCCAGGGTCATCAGTTTTCCAAATTCCTCTTTGCGATCGCTCAAGACCTGAGCAGCGGCATTCAGCCAGCGAGCGCGATCAGCCATGGGCGTGTGGCGATACTGCTGAAAGGCCCGCTCTGCCTGGTCTAATTTGAGGGCGATCGCGTCGGAGGTCAGCGCATCAAATTCCTTCAGGGTTTCTCCGGTAGCCGGATTAATACTGGCGATCCCCATCGGCGCAAACTCCTTTAATTCTGCTGTTCGTCCCTATTTCTCAACTGTAACGCTCGGAATTGTGGGCCATGGGGAATGGGTGACAAGCAGCAACAAAAGTTCCAAAAACGTCTAGAAATGACTATATTCCGCAACTTCTTCAATATTTGTTAATAGGGCGATCGCTATCATTACCCGCAGGAGCGGGTTTAGCAAATCACCTCAGCCTGTGGCATTAACTTGCCAGCAAAACCCGCCCTTGGCAACGATTGGGTCCATGGAGAGGGCGGGTTCGAATGATGCGCCTGGTTGCGTGGTTTAGATATCGGCAAAACCCGCCCCTACAAGCGTTGCAAAACATTCAATATGCAAAATTGGGGAGGGCGATCGCACCCTCCCCAATCTCTGTAATCAATCTCAAAAAACCTTACATGCCAGGCATGTTCAGACCTAGACCGCCGGTCAATTCTTCCATCCGTTCGCGCATCGTGGTGGTGGACTTGTTGTAAGCATCTTTAGCAGCTGCCAGCACCAGATCCGAAAGAACTTCAGCTCCCTCACCCAGTACATCTGGAGAAATTTCAACGCGACGAGGTTCCTGGTTTCCAGTGAGGATAACCTTCACCATGCCACCACCTGCTTCGCCGGTGATCTCCATGACTTCCAGCTCTTCTTGCAGCCTCTTCGCGCCCTCTTGAACCTGTTGGGCTTTTTTGAAGGCTTCTGTCAGTTCCTTCATCTTGCCGAGGCCGAAGCCACCGAATCCTTGTCCTTTCGTCATAATGTCCTGTTCGCTCGTGATTGCGTTTGTTGGAATGCTAAAACCTTAGCACTTCTCCCAATGTAATTCCCATTTACCCGGATAGGGTCTGTATTTAAAGTTGCCTTTTCATGCACTGAACGCATAAAAGTCAACTCCCATTGGGAGGTTTGGGTTAAAAGCTGAGGACGCGATCGGAGCGATCGCTTAGCGTTTTTAGCTTGCCCTCTAATTCCTAAATAAATTCAAATTCCCCGATAACTTTGACCTCAGGCTCCAGCAACAAATTCCAACGGTGATCCACCTCTGTCTGAACGTGGCGAATCAGCCGCAAAATATCACTGGCGGTTGCCCGCCCACAGTTCAAGATGAAATTGGCATGGCGATGGGCCACCTGAGCATCTCCAATGCTGTAACCTTTTAGGCCCGTTTGCTCAATAAGCCAGCCCGCCGCCTGAGTGCCCGGATTGCGGAAGACGCTGCCACAACTGGGCATGTGATAGGGTTGAGTACGATGACGGTGCTCCTGGTGGGTGCGCGTGCGCGCCATTACCGTCTCCGGATCATGACCTGGCTGTAGCTGGAACGTCGCTTGCGTTACCAGGCGATCGCGGGTCTTTTGCAAACTCGATGTCCGGTAGGCATACCCCAACTCCTCAGGCCGCAGAATGCTCTGCTCTCCATCCAACGCCAAAACGTGAGTTTGCAAAAGCACATCGGCTGTACTGGAGCGATGCGCTCCCGCGTTCATCACCACAGCCCCGCCTACATTACCGGGAATTCCAACGGCCCATTCCATCCCACTCCAGCCCCGTTCTGCCACTTTCCAGGCCAGGGAAGGTAAGGGTTCTCCGGCCGCAACCGTGACCTGAGCCAATTTATCATCAAACTCAATATGACGCAGATGGCGGGTACAAATTACCAGCCCCGGCAAACCGCGATCGCTCACCAATAAATTAGACCCGGCTCCCAAAAGGGTTACAGGAATGCTGTGATCTTTTGCCCAGGCCACACTCATTTGCAACTCTTGCAAATTGCGCGGCATCGAGAACCACTCAGCAGGGCCACCCACGCGGTAGGAGGTGTAGCGTGCCAACGGTACATTCGGCTGAATGGTGAAATCAGAATGCGGTATTTTAACGGGCGATCGCTCAGCCCCCAGCACCCCTGCTGAAGATTGAGAGAGGGGCCGCAGAGCAGGCTCCGTCAAAACCGAAAGGGAAGCAGGAGCGGTAGGGAGTTCAAGGTCGGTAGTTTTGGGGGGAGTCATGGGTACGCCTGCAAGAAGTCTGGTGAGAACCGTAGGAGGAGGCTTCAGGGGTCAATGACAACGGTTAAGGGAGGAAGTTGAGCTTCAGTGTAATACCATCCTCCGGAAACGATTCAGTTCCGAAGTATTGATTTTTACGATAGAGATGCCATTCCCAAGGGACTATTACGGGGAGAATGCCCCGGTTTAAGTCAAACTCATCATTAAAGTTCCCGAATCCAGGTTTTGGTAATAGGTCAACAGGTCGGGAATGATGCGATTGAGATTACCAGCACCGAGAAATAGAACCAGATCACCGGGTTTTAACACCTGCTTTAGATGCTCAAAAACATCCTCAAGGGTTGGGCAGAAGTGGGCATCGGGTTGGTGTTGAGCGATCGCCTCTAACAACTGCTGACCGCTGATAGTGCCGGGGTTGGCTTCCCCTGCACTGTAAATATCGGTGGTGATAACAAGGTCAGCATCCTTGAAGGAATGCGCAAAGTCATTCAAGAAAACTTGAGTTCGACTAAACCGATGGGGTTGAAACACCGCCACCAGTCGTTGATGGGTTGTATCTGGGGAGTCTACACGCAACCGTGCTGCCGCCAAAGTTACCTGAATTTCGCTGGGGTGATGAGCGTAATCATCTACGAATAGAATGCCGTGGTATTCTCCCCGTCGTTCAAATCGCCGTCGTGCACCTTCAAACTCTGGCAAGATAGCAGCGATGGTAGCGAAATCAAGGCCTACTTTTCGGCCTACCGCGATCGCTGCTAAAGCATTGCTTAAATTGTGACGCCCCAACAACCGCAGGTTCAATACGCCCAGAACTTCACCCCGCTCCCAAATGCGAGCAGTAATACCATCAGCATGGTAGTCAACTTGGTCGGCGGTGTAGTCAGCTCCAGAGGCAGGATCGAGACTATAGGTAATGGCGGGACGAATGCGATCGCGAATGGTTTGACAATCCCAACTACCAATGACTACATCACATTGGTGGCTGAATTGTTCAAAAATTTGTATGACTTGATCAAGACTGGTGTAATGGTCAGGGTGATCAAGTTCGATATTGGTAATGACGCCAATGCTGGGGAACAACTTGATGAGCGAGCCGTCTGATTCATCAGCTTCTGCAACGAGATGAGAGCCTTGACCAACATGGGCATTCCCCTCCCAGGCTGCAACCTCACCTCCCACAATAATGGTTGGGTCAAGGCCTGCCTTTAAAAGCAAAAATCCAACCATGCTGCTGGTTGTGGTTTTGCCATGGGTACCTGCGATCGCAATTCCTTCAGCCTCTCGCACCAGAGCAGCCAATACATCTGAGCGATGATAGATCGGATAACCCAGACGTTGAGCCGCTAAAAATTCGGCATTATTCGGATTAATTGCTGTTGAACAAATAACTTGCGGAAGAGAGCCCGAAGACAGCATCTCATCTGTGGAGAAATTCGTTGCATCCTGGCTTGAAAAAATACGAACGCCTTGAGTTTCAAGCCGCTTCATGATGTCATTCAGACAAATATCTGAGCCAGAGACCGGCAGATTTCGCTTCGCCAGAACATGGGCGAGAGCGGACATCCCAATTCCACCAATACCAATAAAGTGGAACGGTCTCCCGCTGAGATCAACAGGATTCAACATCCGTGCTCCTTGCTTATCACACACCACACACCACACCAATATCACGCGTAATCATACCGTGAATCTATTAATTCTCAATGTTTCCCTATGGAGTTATCCTTCTTTAGAAGGAAATCTCTATCTTTAAGGGAATGCATCAAGATACCCTTTAATCGCATAAGAAATCCGGCATTTTTCACCTACTTTTCTAAAAAATTAAGTGAAATATATCAGCTTCCGGCAAAATACTGAGATTTACAGAGCCTGTCATAATGATGGCGACCTAAGTTAACGCTCTCTTCGAGCATGGCTGTTGATCATTTGCCTCACCCGTTAGAGCCGAATAACGTATCACCGCAACACCGAGGCATTTTTGGAGGCACGTTTAATCCACCCCATGCCGGGCATCTTCAAGTCGCTCAGGCTGCCCTGACTCAGGCCGGCCTAACTCAAGTTTTGTGGGTACCCACCTATCGACCTCCGCATCGTCGGGTAACGTCTCTCGTTTCTTTTGAACATCGCCTTGAGATGGTTCAACAGGCGATCGCACCCTTTGCTCCCTTCCATGCCTCTGCTGTCGAAGAGCAGCTGGCGTATTCCGCAGGAGGACCGTCCTTCGCTATCCACACCCTGACGCATCTCCAGCACCAATATTCCAAAAGCCATTGGTATTGGATATTAGGCTTGGACGCCTTCTGCACCCTACCCCGATGGCGACATCATCGAGAGTTAGTACCTCAATGTACCTGGCTGATTGCACCCCGCTCTGCTTCTTCGACAACAGTGCAGAATAAACCAGACGATTTTCAGCAAATTGAGGCGATCGCACACCTGTTCAAATCAGAAGGAATTTCTCTACGCTGGCATTTATTATCGATGCCCTCGATCGAAATATCGTCCAGTCTGATTCGACGGTATTGCGGCGATCGCCTTTCAATTTCTGGGTTGGTACCCATAGCCGTTGAGGACTACATCCATCGCTACAATCTCTATGGGGCAGATTCCTGAAAAATCAGATCAACTTAATCGTTTTATTACTGAGTTGGTATCCTCAGGTCGAAATGCTCTGAAATGCCCATTTTTGCACGCGCTTTGCGTATGCAACATGAGCGTTGTCGAGTGCCGTGCAACACGCGGCACTCGACAACGCCCTAAACCCGAATTTAAATTTGGTAATGGTTCTAAACCTGGAAATGGCGTGTGAACCCAAGGGGTTTGACTGACCTTTACTTCATACCCTATTTCCAAGTTTGAACTGCTTGCCAAGTTTTGGGCTTTCGTTGACAAGTGCAAGGACTCAGTCAAGCCGTTACAACAAGACAGAAGATGGGCATGGAAGCTAGAATTTTCCAGCATTACGGAGCATTGATAACACAAAGTTATCAATTAAACGGAGACTCTTTAGAAATTTGCTGAGTAAATTTACTCATTTATCTACGGGGATCACCATACCCATTTTTCGTCATTTTCCTACGATTTACTCCGGTTTTCTCGCTTTTAAGCTAGATTTCAACCTATTTTGATTACTCTTGAGAGCGTAAACCTTAAGAGTGTATGATCTGTTCCATTACAGGCGAATCATGAGAGATTTGAGGGCAAGACGCAGTGATTAGAGTAGCTATTAACGGTTTTGGGCGCATTGGCCGTAACTTTCTGCGGTGCTGGCTGACCCGGGAAAACAGTGGAATCGACCTTGTGGGGATCAATGACACCTCCGATCCTCGTACGAATGCCCACCTGCTGACCTATGACTCCATGTTGGGCAAACTGGATGCAGATGTTCAGGCTACCGATGACACCCTGATCGTCAACGGCAAAGTGATCAAGTGCGTCTCTGACCGCAACCCCCTCAACTTGCCCTGGGCTGCTTGGGACGTTGACCTGATCATCGAAGCAACTGGGGTATTTGTCAGCCATGAAGGTGCTTCAAAGCACATCCAGGCTGGGGCTAAGAAGGTTCTGATCACCGCTCCTGGTAAGGGTGCTGATGTTGGCACCTTTGTAGTAGGTGTTAACGAAGGCCAATACAAACACGAAGAATACGACGTCATCAGCAACGCCAGCTGTACCACCAACTGCTTGGCTCCTGTGGTGAAAGTGCTGCACGAAAACTTTGGCATCGTCAAAGGCACCATGACCACCACCCACAGCTACACCGGTGACCAGCGGTTGCTGGATGCCAGCCACCGTGACCTGCGCCGGGCTCGTGCGGCTGCACTCAACATTGTTCCAACCACCACTGGAGCTGCCAAAGCGGTTGCGTTGGTTATTCCCGAAATGGCTGGAAAGCTGAACGGTATTGCGTTGCGGGTACCCACTCCTAACGTTTCTGTTGTAGACCTGGTGGCTCAAGTTGAAAAGCCTGTGATTGCCGAGCAGGTTAACGAGGCTCTGAAGGGCGCTTCCCAGAATGGGCTGAAAGGCATTCTGGAGTACAGCGAGCTGCCTTTGGTGTCCTGCGACTACCGTGGAACCGACGCTTCCTCCATCATCGATGCTAGCCTGACCATGGTCATGGGTGGCGACATGGTGAAGGTTGTTGCTTGGTATGACAACGAGTGGGGCTATAGCCAGCGTGTTGTGGATTTGGCCGAAGTTGTTGCCAAGAACTGGAAAGCGTAAACAACGCATCATTACCATCTAAAACTTAAGCCTTCGACGCTCTCACAGGGTTTTTGTGGGAGCGTTTTTTGGCTATTGAGAGAACTTCCTCCACCCAGGAGAATTCGACCATGGCAAAAGAGCGTCAGGGATTGTCTTGTGCTTCCTTCGGCAAGGTAAATATGGGATGGTTCTGCTTCGTTAGCCTCTTTGTTGGCATGATGAAACGTTTTCTCCTTAGACTACTCTGTGTTGCCTTTGCAATCCTTTCAATGCTCTTGCTGGTAGATGGGCGATCGGCCTCCGCCTTGGGTAACAGCTTTGAGCTACTCACTCGCTACAACATTAGGGGTTCAGTCGCGGAAATTCTAGCAGCCAGCCCTGATGGCAATATTCTGGTGTTTACCAATGCAGGGGATTCTCAGATTGGTTTTATCGATATTTCCAATCCTGAAAGTCCAATACCTTTGAGAACTATTGAGGTACGTGGAGAACCAACCTCAGTCACGATTACACCGAATGGGCAGTATGCGATCGCCGCTGTCCTCGACAAGATTGACGTGAATGTTGGAGAAACAATTGCCGATCAAGCTCCTGGCACCCTAGTTTTTATCCGCTTGAGCAATCAAGAACTTGTAGCCCAAGTGCCGCTGCTTGGCATTGGCCCTGACAGTGTGGATATTTCACCGGATGGTTACAAACTTGTGGTTGCCATTGAGGATGAAGAAGATGTCGATCATCTGCCAGGTAACCGTCCTGGCGCCATTAACTTTGTCACTATTGACTACGACAACCCGGCTCATTCCCACGTAACGCCAGTTTCGATCAACCTGGCGGGGGTTGCTGGTTTAAATTATGTGGAGGATCCGCAACCTGAGTTTGTGAAATTTAGCCCTACTGGGGAAATGGTGGCGGTAACACTCCAAGAAAATAATGCGATCGCCCTCATTGACGTTAATACTGAACAAGTCGTGCGCATTTTTTCCGCAGGTATCAGCAATCATTTGGCCGACCTAACTGAGAATAGGAAGATTCGTTTGACGGAAGCTTTTGCAGGTCGTCGAGAGCCGGATGCGATCGCTTTCACTGCCGATGGAAATTATTTAATTACAGCAAATGAGGGGGACACTAAATACGCCACGTTTGGAGACGATCTCTGGTCTGGAGGGCGGGGATGGAGCATTTTTGACTTACAAGGAAATGTAATTTACGACAGCGAAGATGTTGAACTGCTGGCTGCACAGAAGGGCCGCTATCCCGACAAGCGTTCTAAAAACCGGGGGGTTGAAATGGAAGGTGTGGCTGTTGGTAACCACAGCGATTGCCCTGTAGCGTTTATAGGAGCTGAGCGAGGGAGCTTTTTGGTAGCTTACGACCTGAGCAATATTCGGACTCCCCAGCTGATTGGTTTTATGCCTACGGGTCAGTCGCCAGAGGGGGTGCTGTTTATTCCGTCTCGCGGTCTGGTGTTAACGGCCAATGAAGGGGATGGGACTGTAGATATTTTTCAGTTCAATGGGTGTTAGGGGCGATCGCTACGGAAATATTACGAAGTCTCTATCGCTTTTTGGGAAGGGTGGTTTGGTTGCAAGAGTGTGGCTTGGAGGCGCGTCGCCCTCCAAACCTCCCGACTGGGGGACGGGTTGTCCCTCCCCCAGACCCCCCAGACAAGGAGGCTTTGCAGGGGAGGTGTTAGGCCGCTTCGCATCGGTGGGGTTTGGATCAGGTCTGGGTGATGTAGTTGCACTCGGTTAGATCTAGCTTCTAGACAAAGAGAGCATGCGGTATCTTCACCGCACGCTCTCTTTATTTTTGATTACAGGAGTATTTTGGTGTCCCCTTGGGAAGGGGTGCTTTATCTGAACAGGAACAAAATAACGAAATTAGGCAGTTGCCTTCCAGGTCATGTAGGGTAGGTGTGCTGCGGTGGCCTTAATTTGTTCGCCCTGGGCTATCAGTTGGCCGGTAGCATCCCAGCTTCCAGATAGGAACATTTGCCGGGGGCCAGCACCCATTTCTACTGCGACGGTGAGGTCGCCACAGGTGGCTTGCATAGTGTCCAGGTTTAAAGTGACGGGTGCTTGGGGATTGGCAGCGATCGCCCCCTGTAATGCTTTCACCCCTTCAGCATTGGCAGTAACGCAGGGAATTCCCATCGCTACGCAGTTGCCAAAGAAAATTTCAGCGAAACTTTCGCCGATTAGGGCTTTGATGCCCCATTTGGCGATCGCTTGAGGAGCGTGCTCCCGGGACGAACCACAGCCGAAGTTACGATTCACAACCAGAAGTTCGGCTCCCTGATATTGGGGTTGATCGAAGGGGTGTTCGCCCTGAAGCTGGGCGCGATCGTCTTCAAAAGCATGCTCACCCAGGCCGTCAAACGTCACGCATTTGAGAAAGCGAGCAGGAATGATGCGATCGGTGTCGATATCGTCTCCAACTAAAGGAATGGCACGACCAGATACGGTAACAACTTGGCTCATCGTTCAATTCTCCAATTCAACAAAATAAGATGAAATCTCTGAATATCCAGCCCGAATTTGGCATTATTCCAAACTGGATTTTAGGCTCCGTGATCGATGTAAAGGCCAGAAAATTTTGCTGGCTCGACCTATAATGTTCTCGCGCGGAACATATCCCCAAAAGTGACTATCGTAGCTGTTATTGCGATTGTCACCTAAAACAAAATAAGAATTTTCTGGAACAACTTCTGGCCCCCATTCATAGGTTGGTGCATAGTCAGCAGGAATATAATTCTCTTCAAGGGGCTGGCCATTGATATAGACTTTTTGGTCTTTCACTTGAACCTGCTCACGGGGCAAGCCAACAATCCGTTTAATGAGGTCATCCGTTACAGCAGGATTGGCTTGCTTGAGCCCTTCTGGCGGTGAGAAAACGACAACATCACCGCGTTGTGGAGATTGAGTTTGATAGGTAACTTTTTCAACAACTAGGCGATCGTTAACAGCCAACGTTGGAAGCATCGCTTCCGATGGGATATAACGTGCTTCTGCAATATTTCTTTGAAGTTTAGAGGCCGAGGCAAAAGGTAATAGACCTGTCAAAACTACAAACAAACAAATCAACGCAATTGTTTTTTTAGAACGTTCTCGACGAGCAGGAGCAGCCGTATAAGTAATGTATGCAATGACCGCAAACCATAAAGGAGTCAGGACTGGATTGACCAATTCAGAGATAGCAATAATGATGATCGACAGAATAAATAATCCCAACCCAATTAGAATCTTGCGGAAATAAAGGTGTCCTAAGCCAGGAATCAGGTTCGATAGAAAGACTCCTAGCCAGGGATCTTTAACACCTTTTCGTTGTTGTTCGAATGCAGTTGCATTGGCCCGTTTTGCGCTGGCGTGGGCGTCAAACAGGTTAACGAACCATAGAAGAAGGGCGGCCCCTATCCCAACTAAAATCGTCAAACCATTGCCAGCATCACTGATTAAAGCCCAGAGGAAAATTCCTATCGAAAGTATATAGGCCAGTAAAAACACAAGACCCCGTACCCTGGCTCCAGCATAGAACTGTCCAATCCCTGGTAGAGCATGGGACAAAAGAACCGCAAGCCAAGGTTCTTTACCTTTGACCGTCGGTACAGATGCTTCACTAGACGCACTCATGGTCTTACTTGGAAGGAGGAAAAGTTTAGTTTTTTTGATGAAGTCGGGATTTTTACGGAGTGCTTTGAGATAGTCGAGTCGAGACAGCAGCAAGCAGGGCAATACACCCAGCAAGCTGACCAGGAAGGGGAATCAGCAGATAAAGAGCGCAGGAAGCGCAATCGCGATCGCCCCTCACCCGATCAAATCCTGCCCCTACCTCGTCATAATTTGACGCACAAGCCACCGACGTAAACTATCCGGCAACAAGCGTGTCAGTAGGAGAGCCCCCGCATTACCCCCAGCAGGATAGCGGAGGCGATCGCTCCCATCCGTTGCAGCCCGATAAATTACCCGAGCCGTAACCTCTGGCAGTGATCCCTGCTCCCCTGAACGACGCAGGTTGGGCATGACCCGTTCGACAAATTGGTCATAGGCGGATAGCCCCGGCTGATGAGCGATGTCTGCTGAGCGATCGTAAAAATCCGTTTTGATTGGTCCAGGCTCAATTAGCTTGACGCGTATGTTGAACGGTGCCAACTCGTACTGCAACGCTTCCGAGAAGCCTTCTACAGCCCACTTGGTGCCGTGGTAAAGGCTATAGAGCGGAAAGGCAAGACGACCACCAATAGACGAGACATTGATCAGTAGACCTGACTGGCGATCGCGCCAGTGGGGTAATACCGCCCGTGTCACATTCATCAACCCAAATACATTCGTGTCGAATTGCCGTTGAATTTGTTCTGGAGATGTGGCCTCAAATGGCCCCAATAGACCGTATCCAGCATTATTGATGAGCACATCAATGTGCTGAAATTTCTCCAGGGCAGTGGCGATCGCCCCTTCCACAGACTCCGGTTGGGTGACGTCCAGGGGCAGGCAGACCACCCGCTCCAGGACAGCTAAGTTGGTGGCTTTGTCAGGCGATCGCATGGTCGCCGCCACATTCCAGCCGTTTTGCTGAAACAACTTAGCTGTCGCTAATCCAATTCCCGAGGAAGCTCCTGTAATCAGAACCGTTTTAGGCATGGAGCGGGCTCAGGCTACAGCAGTTCACGGACATCTGTGACTTGACCTGCGATCGCCGCTGCTGCCACCATCGCCGGGCTCATCAACAATGTCCGCCCCGAGGAAGAACCCTGCCGCCCCTTAAAGTTGCGGTTTGAGGACGACGCACTGATTTGCCGCCCAACCAGCTTGTCAGGATTCATAGCCAGACACATCGAACAACCAGCTTCTCGCCATTCAAAACCGGCCGCTTCAAAAATTTTGTCTAAACCTTCCGCTTCGGCTTCCTTCTTCACACGCTCAGAGCCAGGTACGACAAAGGCTTTGATCCCTTCAGCTACGGTTCGGCCTTTGGCAACCTTAGCGGCTTCCCTCAGATCGCTGATGCGGCCATTGGTGCAACTGCCAATGAAGCAGACATCCACTTTCGTACCTTTAATCGCGACACCCGGTGCCAGATCCATGTACTGATAGGCTTCCTCGGCAACAAACCGATCCTCTTCGGGCAACGAAGCAGCAGCGGGAATGGTTTCGCTCACGCCAATACCCTGGCCGGGGGTGATGCCCCAGGTGACAGTCGGTTCAATCTCAGCGGCATCAAAGACGACAACATCGTCATATTCAGCATTGGCATCGCTAGCGATACTGCGCCACCATTCGACAGCCTGATCCCAATCAGCGCCCTTAGGTGCAAAGTCACGGCCTTTCAGGTATTCAAAAGTCGTGTCGTCGGGGTTGACGTAGCCGCAACGAGCGCCGCCTTCGATCGCCATGTTGCACACGGTCATCCGCTCTTCCATGGTCATCGACTCAAAGGTGGTGCCAGCAAACTCGTAGGCATAACCCACGCCACCTTTTACACCCAGCGTACGGATGATATGCAGCACAACATCCTTCGCATAAACACCAGGACGCAGCGTCCCGTTCACTTCTACCTTACGAACTTTCAGCTTCGCCAGAGCTAGAGTTTGGGACGCCAATACGTCGCGGACCTGACTGGTACCGATACCGAAGGCGATCGCCCCAAACGCGCCATGAGTAGACGTATGGCTATCTCCACAGGCAATGGTCATGCCTGGCTGGGTCAACCCCTGCTCCGGTGCAATGACGTGAACAATACCCTGATTTCCCGAGCCAATGTTGTAGAAGCGGATGCCATTATCTTTTGCATTACGCTCCAGTTCCAGCATCATTTCTTCTGCCAGACTGTCTACAAAAGGGCGGGCCTGATTTTCAGTTGGAACAATGTGGTCAACGGTGGCAACGGTACGCTCCGGAAACATCACCTTCAGCCCCCGCTCCCGCAGCATGGCAAACGCTTGCGGGCTGGTGACTTCGTGGATCAGGTGCAGACCAATGAAGAGTTGCGTCTGCCCGGAGGAAAGGGTGCCAACGGTATGCAAATCCCAAACTTTATCGAATAATGTACCTTTGCTCATAACCGTGGTGCCAGTGTCTCAAGGATTCGGATGGGGTCTCAGCCAATCGATAGGTGCGATCGGGTATAACCCATGCTAATCACAGTAGACGAGCTTCTGAAGGATGTCCAATATATGGTTTTTAGTGTATTAAGATCTTATAGATATTAATGTGTTTTTCTTGGGGTTGTTTTTGCGATCGCTTCATTGCTCCTGCACAGCTCTAGGTTCTGTCTTAAAAGTGCCTTGAAGCCCTGTCTACTCCTACAAGCAGAGCTTAAAGGCACTTCTAAAAGACAGCCTAATAAGAGAAAACGCGGCGCTTTGCACCGCGTTTTCTCTTATTAAAGTGATGAAATCAATGCCGATCAGTCGCTACCGATGCTGATACCACTACCACCAACCTCGGCTCCGGCCAGATTGACGTTAGTCAGGATAGTACCTTCGGTCTGAGCGTTATAAGCGACCGCATCGGTCATATCGACATTAGCCAAGTTTGCTCGATTGAAGACCGCATTGCTGGCGAATGTCCCTGTCATCGTAGCCCCTTGCAGGTTTGCCCCCGTAAGATCGGCTCCTTCTAAATTCGCATCCGACAGATCTGCACCCCGTAGGTTGGCATTCCGCAAATCGGCCCCAATCAAATGAGTACCACTTAAATTAGCACCACTGAGGTCGCAAGATGCACAGGCCCCTGTCTCCAATAACTGTTGCAAGTCCGCGGGGTCTTCGGCGCGAGCAGATTGAGCAGTCATTAACAGCCCTGTAGAGAGAAGGGCAACCGCCAAGATTTGAGTTCTCATAGGAACCTCCGAAGAATTCAGCAGGAGGTGGAGGTGTCAACTCCACTATTAATGTGGCACACCCTCAAGGGGACCGCCGTCCTGCCAACGGATGAACCAGTCGAGCCCAACCGATAGAGCTACGGTCCCCCTAAAGCACTACCGCTTGGCACTTCCCGATTACAGACTTTCATAAAAAACATCACTAATTGCTGATGCCCTTTAGCAGCTCGTGCTTCATCACACCAATTTTGCCAAGGGAAATGTAGCGAACGAAGCCCGCCACATTTCCCTTGGCAAAATTGGTGACCCGTCAAAATTCTTATGGTGGGCTATTAGTACTCGGCGGATTTAAGTTTGCCCCTGTCTAATGGTGTGGAGTGCGAAGTACCCATATCACCATACAGAGGTTGACTTCTAGTGGTGGCATAAAGAACTATTACAATCAATAAAAGTTGTTTACCAAGCGATCGCATCCCTATGTTCCGCGAGTTTCTCCCCTTTGACCTATCGGTTGACAAGGTAACGCTGGCTGGACTTGGGTTATGGTCATTAGCTCTGTACCTGGCGTTCTCCCCCGTGAGTGATTGGGTCATGGAACAGCTGCAGCGCTGGTTCAACTTTGCGGAGCGATCGCTCTACACCTCCGAGGAGGAGTTCGAGCGTACTCGGCTCGCACGAGAATCTCAGAATGCCTTCTACGCCTCTATCTTCAGTATTGTTCCTTTTCTTATTGTGGGCGGGGTCGTGAATTATGGCGTTGAGTTGGGTTTAGGCCGCAGTTGGGCCGTGAGTATGGGCATTCTCTCCTGTATCGGAGCAGGCGTTTACGAGTTGGGTCGCCGTGATGGGCAGTCATTAGACTAATGTGCCTCATGGAGCCTCATCTTCTAGGAGCTGCTTAAAAGTTGTTCTTCGTGCACTTCATGCACGAAGAACAACTTTTAAGTAATCCATAGAGCCGGTTGAAGGGGAACTACAATGTCGTTCTCCCCCAACCGCACCCTAAAAAAGATCAGCAATTCTCATTTTGAAATCAGGCCCGAAAACCGCGCTAAAGGCGCGCGGTTTTCGGGATCAAAGCCAAGAGTTCACGCCCGTAGGGCGTGAACTCTTGGCTTTGATGCCCATACTGAGAATTGCTGAAAAAAGATAGATGAAGTATGAGCGGGAGACGCGCCAGTGATATGGTGTTTGGGAGGTTTTAGTTAATTTCACGCTTGCTCTCCCTTCATTCGCTGGGATGCGAATCAAACAGATTAGGGATATCCGCCCCTTCCTCAGGGGAAATCCCTCAGGTTTTAATGCGCTACAGGGGGTCAGCGATTGCTAGAATCTTTTACGAAACTTTATGATTTCTAAACCTGGTTCTAGCCAGGATGTCGTTTCTACCCCCGGGTCTATGAGCACCGCCGAACGTCGCACCTTACTGCTGGATTTTGAGAAGCCCCTCGCTGAACTGGAGGCTCGCATTTTCCAAATCCGCGAGCTGGCAGAGGATAACGATGTCGATGTGTCCGACCAGATTCGGCAGCTTGAAGACCGCGCCGTTCAACTACGGCAGGAAATTTTTCATAGTTTGACTCCGGCCCAGCGGCTCCAGGTCGCTCGTCATCCCCGCCGCCCCAGCACCCTTGACTACATCCAAACCATGACGGATGAGTGGATTGAGCTGCACGGCGATCGCTCTACGGGTACCGATGATAAAGCCCTCGTAGGGGGCATTGCCCGCCTGGATGGTCGCCCAGTGGTGATGCTGGGTCACCAGAAAGGCCGGGACACGAAGGATAACGTGGCCCGCAACTTTGGCATGGCTTCTCCCGGGGGCTACCGTAAGGCAATGCGCATGATGGAGCATGCCAACCGCTTCAACATGCCAATTATTACCTTTATTGACACACCAGGGGCCAATCCTGGGGCTGAAGCGGAGCGTTTAGGACAGGGGGAAGCGATCGCCTACAACCTGCGAGAAATGTTCCGGTTGGAGGTGCCGATTATCTGCACGGTCATTGGGGAAGGGGGTTCTGGCGGAGCACTGGCCATTGGGGTGGGCGATCGCCTGAATATGTTCGAGCACTCAGTTTATTACGTGGCCAGCCCCGAAGCTTGTAGCGCCATCCTTTGGAGAGATGCAGCCAAGGCACCTCAAGCGGCTGAAGCACTGCGCATCACTGCGACGGATTTACGAAGCTTAGGAGTGATTGACCAGATCCTGCCTGAACCCGTGGGGGGTGCTCATTCTGATCCTCTCGCTGCCACCGCGACCCTTAAGCAAAGTATCTTAAGCAGTCTGGCTGAGCTGGACGCCTTGACCCCCAACGAACGGCGGGAACTACGCTACCAAAAATTCCGTAAGATTGGTGTCTTCCTGGAAAGTACAGTGTGATTTGAATGGCATCAAAATGTGCCGAAGTGAACTATCCTGGCTGGGGCATTGGCAAATAGTGATATAATTTGGTTAACAATTCTTAAAACAGCTCTCAGGATATTTTTTTGGAGTTTATCTTTTCGAGATTTAAGTATTTCCGTTTGTCTATTGAGCTCGGTCACATGAGAACGGTTTTGTTTGCCCTCGTCTCCCCGCCACATTGACCGTGAAGTGATTGATTCACCGTTCTTGAATATTGTTTTTCAATGATGACGGCACTATCCGCAGCAATATCTGTTGATGATAGTGATTTGAATATGGGCATGTTACAAAGTACATCGCCAAAATATTCATACCTGTTGAATTGAATAGTTCTTCTAGCTCTTCATCAATGTAGAGCTATCCCAGAACTATGTGATGGAACTTGCATCCACAATCTCTTCCGTGTTCGTAATGTCTGCTGTCCGTGTGCATTCTGAGGTTTAAAGAGCATTCATGACTGCTTTCTCCCACGGTTATGCCTTAATTACTGGAGCTAGTAGCGGCATTGGTCAAGCAACGGCGATCGCCTTTGGTCAAGCCGGAGTTCCCGTAGTCCTGGTAGGTCGTTCTAAAGATCGCTTAGAACAAACCGCTGGGGCTGTTCGTGCCACTGGAGTAGAGGCTTCTATTGCAGCCATTGATCTGGCTCAATTGGAGCAAGTAAAACCCCAGATGGCGGCGATCGCCGATCAATTTCCCATCGATATCCTGGTCAACAACGCAGGGCTCGGTTATACCGGAAATTTGCTAGATACTCCTCTGGAAGACTGGCAAGCGGTGATGAACCTGAATGTCACGAGTGTGTTGCAGTGCATTCAGGCCATTGTGCCTGGGATGCGCGATCGCAAACGGGGCACCATCATCAATGTGTCCTCGGTTGCAGGATATCAAGCGTTCCCTGGTTGGGGAGCGTACAACGTTAGCAAGGCTGGGTTAATTTCTCTCTCCAAAACCCTGGCTGCTGAAGAGCGCTCCAACGGCATTCGTGTGGTAACAGTTTGCCCCGGTGCGGTGAACACTCCCATCTGGGATACCGACACCGTCCACGCTGATTTTGACCGCTCGAAAATGTTGACTCCCGAGATTGTGGCTAGCTCGATTGTGCATACCGCTCTGCTGCCGCCCCAAGCGGTGATTGAAGAGTTAACGGTGATGCCCAGCGCGGGTGCCCTTTAAGGGGTTGTGTCTATCTCCTTTGCAATTTATCGAAGGCTTACTATGACTATTGCTTCTAGTGGTTCGAATGGCAAACTCTCCCCCTCATCGGCTGAAGGGAAAACCAAATCCTCACCCACCGTTAACTTAGATGTGCGTCCTGACCGGGAGCATACCGAGCACGACACTACCGCGCCTAAGCCAGAAGTGGGTATGGAAGAAATGATGGATGCGGTTCGGACAATGCTGCTGGCTGTGGGTGAAGACCCTGAGCGGGAAGGCTTGCTAAAAACTCCCAAACGGGTCGCGGAAGCAATGCGTTTCCTCACCAGTGGCTATAACCAATCTCTAGAAGAATTGGTGAATGGTGCCATCTTCGACGAAGGGCACAACGAGATGGTGTTGGTGCGCGATATTAACTTCTTCAGCCAGTGCGAGCACCACATGCTGCCGTTTATGGGGCGTGCCCACGTGGCTTACATCCCCAATCAGAAGGTTGTGGGTCTGAGCAAGCTTGCTCGCATCGTTGAGATGTATTCCCGTCGTCTTCAAGTGCAAGAGCGCCTAACCCGCCAGATTGCGGAAGCCATTCAAACCATTCTGGAACCCCAGGGTGTTGCTGTCGTGCTAGAAGCTACTCACATGTGCATGGTCATGCGTGGAGTTCAAAAGCCAGGTTCCTGGACCGTTACCAGTGCCATGATCGGAGCCTTCCAGGAAGATCAGCGCACTCGCGAAGAGTTCCTCAGCCTGATCCGCCATCAGCCTGCTTTCTTCTAAACAGCTTGTTTCAATCTTCATAAAAAATGTGCACAGTGCAAAGCACTGTGCACATTTTTTATGAAATCAACCCCTCACACCGCAAGCGGGTAAACAGTTGATTCACTTTTTCGAGATCCTTCTGGCCTGGGGAGTATTCGACACCACTGGAGAGATCAACGCCATCAGGACGCGCCACGGCGATCGCCTCCACCACGTTATCGGGAGTAAGCCCACCGGCGAGATACCAGGGCACTAGCGGACGAAACCCCTGGAGGGTGGACCAGTCGATCGATCGCCCTGTTCCGCCATGCTGGGTTGGGTGATAGGCATCCAGCAGCACACTATCCACAACGCAGGTATAAGTTTCAACCTGGTTAAGAACCTCCGGTTGCCGGACTCGAAAGGCTTTCATGACCTTTAGCGAGGGTATTTGTTTTCGAAGCTGCTCACAAAACTCGGGAGATTCTTCACCATGCAGTTGTACCGCCGTGAGAGCAGCTACTTCAACCACCGAAAGAATTTCCGGAATACTGGCATTTACGAAGACTCCAACCCGTTCTAACGATTCGGGGAGAGTAACCGCGACGGCTTTAATTTGCGCAGGAGCCACATAACGGGGGGACTGACGTGCGCAAATAAAGCCAAGCGCTGTTGCGCCCTGCTGGGCGATCGCCTGCCCTTGTTCGGGTTGTGTAATACCACAAATCTTAATTTGAATCATTACACAACATTACTCTATAGGGTCGGGGCTGATGCAAGGGCCAGTTATGGTGCCTTGATGTTGGGTGAGCGAGTGAACCCAGCACATTCAGCGTTAAGACATTCATTCTGTACGCATTCAGTTTTGTTGCACGAAGAATAACCTTTCATCAAAATCTACGCATAAAACCAACACTCTTAGGGAAGAAATATTCAAAGTCTTGTTAATCGAATATTACGTTTTATTTCAATCTGGGTGTTTCGTGTTAACTCTTCAAACAAACCCTTGATTACAAGCATCCCCTCTTGCATCCTGAAAAATCAG
Organism: Leptolyngbya sp. PL-A3; assembly: GCF_039962325.1. Classification (NCBI taxonomy): domain Bacteria; kingdom Bacillati; phylum Cyanobacteriota; class Cyanophyceae; order Leptolyngbyales; family Leptolyngbyaceae; genus Leptolyngbya; species Leptolyngbya sp. PL-A3. The sequence continues at coordinate 378,043 of NZ_JAMPLB010000001.1, read as the reverse complement.
GATTCCTGGCTCATTTACAGGGCGCAACAACAGGTTTCTGCTGTGTCTGGTTCGGAATTTAGGAGGATAAAGTTGTTTAACATGACCGCATTATTAGGCGCAATGGCCACCACTAGCCCCTGGTCGTTCAATACGGCTCTTGTGATGATCGGAGCAAACCTGTTCGCGATCGCCATTGGCTACTACGCCATTCAAAAGCGTGGAGTTGGGCCTAAGCTGCCCGCTGACATGCCCGCGATGTTTACGGGGTTTGGCGTTCCTGAATTGCTGGCAACCATGAGCTTTGGGCATATCATTGGCACCGGCTTGATTCTGGGCCTGTCGAACGCTGGCGTACTTTAATCGTTCTCTGGGATAAAATCCCACGACGAACTTGGCAATAGATTACTCGGGGGGGAGGAATATTGTATTCCTCCCCTTCGTTTGAGGCAGGCGGTTTCCGTGAAAACACAGTAGAATCGTTGAATATCCCGCTGTGTAGGCGTCGCAGAGCTTGTCTATATCCCTGCTGCTGACTGCGAGGAATTCTCCCTTAGCCATACAAAGTTTGAGCACTCTCTATGAAACCAGGCTGGCAGGTTGGCTCTATCTTTGGCATCCCGTTGCTGATTGATTCTTCCTGGTTTATCATTCTGGCTCTGTTTACCTTTTCAAACGCGACCCGTTTCTCCGCTGAAAACTTATCCACAACGACCGCCTGGGTTGCTGGTTTAGCCTTGTCTCTGTCCTTGTTCGGCTCGGTATTACTACATGAATTAGGGCATAGCTTGGCAGCGCTTTCCCAGGGCATTAAAGTCAATTCCATCACCCTGTTTCTATTTGGTGGTGTTGCCGCAATCGATCGGGAATCGAAAACACCAGGACAGGCGTTTCAGGTAGCGATCGCTGGGCCAGCCGTCAGCCTGGGTTTATTTATTCTCCTGGCCACCCTTGATCGACTCATTCCTCTGGGCATACCAACCGGCACCATCGTTCGAGAATTAGCCCAGATCAACATCGTACTGGCCATTTTCAACATGATTCCTGGCCTGCCCCTGGATGGTGGGCAGGTGCTCAAAGCCTTGGTCTGGAAAGTAACCGGCAGCCGCTTAAAGGGATTGCGCTGGGCCGCGAATACGGGCAAAGCGTTGGGTTGGGCTGCGATCGCCTTTGGCCTGCTGCTCTACTTCCAGGGATCTTTTGGCGGGCTGTGGATTGGTTTGATTGGTTGGTTTGTGGTGAGTAATGCCACCAACTACACCCGAGTTGCAGATTTGCAAGAAGCAGTTGCGGGTCTGAATGCCAGTAATGCGATGACCCGTGACTTTCGTGTGGTCGATGCGGATTTATCGCTACAACGTTTCACAGATGACTATCTGCTCAAGGAAGAAGGTCAATATCCTGCCTTCTTCGCCGCTTCTGACGGACGTTACCGGGGTCAGGTATATCCGGATGACCTGCAGCAGATTGAGCGGAGCGAGTGGCGTACTAAAATCCTCCACCAAATCGCCCATCCCCTGCCTGAAGTGCCTTCCGTATCAGAAATGACGCCTCTGACCGAAGCCATCGATAAGTTGGAGCGCTTGCAGCTTTCCCGTATCACGGTGTTAACTCCCGCCGGAGCGGTTGCTGGAGTTATTGATCGGGGGGATGTCGTACGAGCCTTGGCTGAGCAACTCAAGCTTCCTGTACCCGATGCCATGATTCAGCGCATCAAGGAGGAGGGCAAGTTTCCGCCAGGGTTACCGTTACAGGCGATCGCTCAATCCCTTTTAGAAGAAGCATCCTAATCCGAAACAAGCATTAGCGACGAATGCCTATACCATTCGTCGCTAATGCTTTGAAGCCCGAAAATAGCCCGCCTTCGGCGGGCTATTTTCGGATTGGATTCCAAAATGAGAATTGCTGTGAATGTGTGGTTGAGCTATCGGAAGCCGCCGTCAACCTGTTATCCTGAGAGACTGGAAACCCCTGAATTTGAACGATGTCTGCGATCGCCTCCGTAACACCCCTCAGCTTTCCATTAACCGCCGTCATCGGCCAGGATGCCATTAAGCTGGCTCTTTTGCTGGCGGCTATCGATCCAGCCTTAGGTGGCGTCGTCATTGCAGGGCGGCGGGGAACCGCCAAATCCGTCATGGCCCGTGCGCTTCATGCTCTGCTGCCGCCCATTGAGGTGGTCCAGGGGTCATGCTGCAACTGCGACCCGCAGCGTCCCGGAGATTGGGACGACGAGACAACAGCCCGTTTTGCTGAGGTTGATCTAGATTCACCCGATGGTTTACCGGTGCCAACGGAGGTCATCCCAGCTCCCTTCATTCAGATTCCTCTCGGGGTAACAGAAGATCGTCTGTTGGGTTCGGTGGATGTGGCGCAATCCATCAAAAAAGGAGAGACCGTCTTCCAACCGGGTCTGCTGGCGGAAGCTCACCGGGGAGTGCTGTATGTAGACGAAATCAATCTTTTAGACGATCAGATTGCCAACTTACTGTTGACGAATCTGACCGATGGCCGCAACCGTATTGAACGGGAAGGCATTAGCTTTCAGCACCCCTGCCGGCCTCTGCTGATCGCCACCTTCAACCCCGAAGAAGGAGATTTGCGATCGCACCTGCTCGATCGAATTGCGATCGCCCTCTCTGCCGACGCCGTCTTAGGACTTGACCAGCGGGTTACTGCCGTAGAACGGGCAACGGGATACGCTGAGTCGCCCAAGGCATTTCTGGAGCTTTACGCGGAAGAACTAGACAACCTCAAAACTCAAATCATCCTGGCACGAGAATGGCTGAAAGACGTTACCATTTCTCCCGCACAGATCGAGTATTTGGTGCAGGAAGCCGTGCGCGGCGAAGTTCAGGGACATCGGGCGGAAATTTTTGCGGTACGCGTTGCTAAGGCTCACGCGGCACTGGAAGGTCGTACTGAAGTCAATGCAGATGACCTGCGTTGTGCAGTAGAACTTGTGATTGTGCCTCGCGCCACCGTCATCCAACCGCCGCCCGACGAACAAAATCAGCAACAACCGCCACCACCGCCGCCGCCGCCTCAAGATCAACAACCTGAAGACTCCGACGAGGATGAGCAGGAAGAGGAGGACGAGAACGAAGAAGACGATACCCCGCAAGAGCCACCTAACCTGCCGGAAGAGTTTGTTTTTGACCCAGAAGGGGTAATCCTTGACCCATCGGTGCTGTACTTTGCTCAGATGGCGCAAAAACGAGGTAAGACGGGTTCTCAAGGGCTCATCTTCTCAGAAGACCGGGGCCGCTACATCAAACCAATTTTGCCGCGTGGTCAAGTACGCCGAATTGCAGTGGACGCGACAATGCGATCGGCAGCGCCCTACCAGCGATCGCGCCGTCTCCGTTATGAGCAGAGCAATGCTGCCAACAACGCCCCTGCCAAGCGCGTTTTCATCGAAGAACCCGATATTCGCGCTAAGCGACTGGCTCGTAAAGCAGGTTCCCTGATTGTCTTCGTGGTGGATGCTTCTGGCTCTATGGCGTTGAACCGGATGCAATCTGCAAAAGGGGCAGTGTTGCGCCTTCTCACAGAGGCGTACCAGAATCGTGACCAGGTCGCCCTCATTCCCTTCCGGGGTGAGCAGGCTGAGGTCCTCTTGCCGCCCACTCGCTCCATTGCCGCCGCTCGACGGCGATTAGAACGGATGCCCTGCGGAGGCGGTTCGCCTCTAGCTCACGGTTTGACCCAGGCCGTACGAGTGGGAGTGAATGCTCGCCAATCTGGAGACGTGGGACAAGTCGTCGTCGTCGCAATCACCGATGGTCGAGGGAATGTGCCATTGTCGCGATCGCTGGGTGAACCCGTCCTCGACGACAAAAAGCCCGACATCAAAGCCGAACTGCTAGACATCGCTGCCAAAATCCGCGCCCAGGATATTCAACTGCTGGTAATCGATACCGAAAGCAAATTTGTGTCCACAGGCTTCGCGAAAGAATTGGCAAAGAACGCAGGTGGCAAATACTACCATTTGCCAAAAGCAACCGATCAGGCGATCGCCGCCATGACCATGGGTGCACTACAAGATGCGAAAGGACGCTGATTGGGTTACCCCTTTCAAACAGCGCCCTGTTAGGTAAGCAAAGCACTCGGTAGAAGGCGTAGATTCATAGAACAACCTGCCCTATGAAACCTCAGTTCGGGATAAGCTGAAGTGCCCATTTTGGTGTGCGCAAAGCGCACGCCAAAATGAGCGTTTTCGAGTGCTGCGCGTTGCGCGGCACTCGAAAACGCCCTTAACCCGAACTCAGGTTACCTAACAAAATACGTTAGTCTTAACACTCCTAAACTGGCTGAAAAGATTGTTTTTTGTACACAAAATACCCAAAACAATCAATACTCAAGACTTAAAAATAAGGTGATCTAGCTCAGCATAATCCGGCAAAGTTGTATCGATGGAAATACCATTGCGCAGAACTATGCGATCGCTCTGCGGCCTCGACAACAACTCACTAAAATACCGAGCCTTAAACACAACCAAATCTGCCGGCAACCCTACACCAATTCGCCCCACCTCTGGCAGCCCCATTAAATCAGCAGGCGTCATCGTCACCGTCCGGCACCAATCCCCATAGGGCATGTCAAAGTGAGCAATACGGCTCGACTCTCGAAACACTTCCACCATGTCGTGATCGCCATAGGCATGGAACGCATCACGGCAATTATCATTTGCCACCGCCACCGGTACCCCTGCCTGCTTCAGCTCATGCAGTAGCGTCACCCCGCGCCAACGAGGCGTACGTGACGGCATATCGCGAAAATAAGCCAGGAAATTGCCTGATAGATTCTGAAGTAATTGCTTTGAGGCTTCCTGATTGCGATCCTGCAGAAATATATTGCACATCGGCAAACTCACTACCCCAATGTTTGCCCCTTTAACATCCGCAATTACCGCCTCTGCTTTTTCTGAAGTTTGGAGAGACAAACTACAGCAATGCCCACATACAATCTGCCCCGAAAAAGCATGACGCTGAGCCACTTTAGCCACTTCATGGAGGGCATCTGAAGCCGGATCGGGACTTTCATCCACATGAAAATCCAGGTCCAAGCCACGCTCATGAGCCAAATCAAAGACCCGCTCAACTTGAGCTTCTAAATCTGGATTGGGAAAAGCAACCCCGGCCAAAACCCCACCGGATTCGGCCACTAAATCCGCTAGTGCTTCGCCATCCGGTGTGAGGAAGTAATCCAGAGTCACCAAAGATGCTGCTTGGAGATGAATACGATCGCTCCACTCCTTCTGCAATTGCCGAAACACCGCAAAGCTAACCTCACCTTGGGGGGCAATCGCATCCAAATGGGTACGCAGAGCGCGAGTACCGTGCGCATAGGCACACCGTAGCCCAAACTCCATACGCTGATAGAGATCCTCAAAATTCCAGTGGGCTAAGCGATCGCTCTGGATCGTCGTTAATGCATCATCGAAGTGCCCCGTGGGATTGGGCGATCGCTCCCAGGTATGGCCCTTGTCTAGATGAGTATGTAAATCTGCAAAACAAGGAAACACCAGACGGTGCTGCAAATCGATAATAGTACCCTCTGTCGGAAGCTCTACACTGGATGGTTGAATTTGCTGAATGCACCCATTTCGAATTTCCAAATCCACCAGGGCCAACCCCTCCTGGGTTTGGGAACTCAGAGACTGCACTAGTAGTGCTACAGGCACATGGGCACGGTGCAGCCAGTAGTGGCCAGTCTCAGGAATTTCGATCATCTCGCATCCTCACTTCGGTCAACGAACAGCTTTATAAACGGGTTAATTTTGCAGGAAAACGACACCTCAGCAAAATTAACCCGTTTACAGAAAAATCAACAAGTCCTTAGTTTTCGCGTTTAATAGCGCTCTCATGCCAGTGCTGCAACCAGTAATCCGATAGCAGAGTTAGTACTACAAAGATCAAAACACCCAGGACAGTTGTGAGAAGCAAAGCCGCGAACATTTTAGGAATTTGCAAGTTAAAGCTGGCCATCAAAATCTGGTAAGCGATGCCGGAGCGTGTTCCCCCTGTTCCAGCCACAAACTCAGCGACAACCGCCCCAATAAGAGCCAATCCACCACTAATACGCAAACCACCCAGGAAGTAAGGTAACGCATTCGGCAATCGCAGATAAAGCAGGGTCTGCCAGCGATTGGCATTGTATAACTGAAACAAGTTCAACAAGTTGTGATCGGCACTGTTGAGCCCCAAAGTCGTATTTGAAAGGATGGGGAAAAACGCAACAATCCAGGCACAAATGACTAAAGACACAAAGGTGGCCTGCTCGCCCTGCACAATCTGCCGGACCCAGAGAATGATCAGAGGAGCGATCGCCGCGATCGGCGTCGTCTGCAGAATCACCGCATAGGGAAAAAAGCTGCGCTCAATCCACTTACTCTGAGTAAATAGGATAGCGATCGCCAACCCCGATACGACTGCCAGAAGAAATGCTACAACAGTGACCTGAAGCGTAATCAACAGGGCCGGGAACAACGTGCCCCAATCTTGCACCAGGGATTTCAGTACCAGGGAAGGGCCTGGCAAAATATAAGGCGGTGTTTTGGTCACCTGTACCCCAATTTCCCAAAGCAGGAGAATTGCAACTCCAACAATCAAGGGTGGCACGACATCGGATGAAACCAGCGCTCGCAACGAGAACTTACCTGAGGGTTGAGAACCCTCAGAGGAATCAGGTTCAGGCCAGAGCTTGCTGAAGTAGTTCGTCATAGGGGCGGCCAAACAACAAAAATACAGGCAACAAACAGGTATCCAACGCCAAAAAGCTGCAATTTTAAGTATTGGATATCAAGCTCTTAAAGATCGCTTTTTGAAACGTCGAAGACGCCTCAAAAAATTCTTTGCCAATCTGTTAAGGTCTTAAATCTATCAAATTCGCATAGTGAGAGCCTGGGAGGGACGCCCCTCCAGTAGACTGAGCCGCCTGGGAGAGATAGCCCGAGATTTGGCGACAGTAGTCGTTGAACATTGGTGACATGCGAAACGCCTCAGTACGGGGATGCGGTGCATCAATGGGTACTTCCGCAACCACCCGCCCCGGACGAGATGCCATCACAACAACTCGATTTGAGAGGTAAACCGCTTCGTAGATGTTGTGAGTCACAAACACCACCGTCCACCGCTTCTGATGCCAAAGGTTAAGCAGGTCTGTATTAAGGCGGCTGCGCGTCATCTCGTCCAGAGCCCCGAAGGGCTCGTCCATCAACAACAGATCGGGGTGGGTTACAAGGGCACGGGCGATGGAGACTCGCATTCTCATACCCCCCGAGAGCTCTCGGGGATAGGCATGTTCGAAGCCTTGAAGGTCAACGAGGGCGATCGCCTCTGCCACTGCTGCCTGCGCGACAGCTTTAGGAACCTTGGCCAACTTCAAAGGCAACCGCACATTATCCTGCACAGTAGCCCAGGGCATCAATGCGGCTTCTTGAAAGACATAAGCGAGTTTGCGTTTGGAGGACTCTCCCCAATCCAGACGCCCCGTATTCATCTGACCTAGCCCCGCAATCAGACGGAGTACTGTGCTTTTACCACACCCCGACGGCCCCAATAAACTGACAAATTCACCATTCCGAACTGCCAAGTTCAAGTTCTGAAGGGCAACTGTCCCATTGGAATACACCTTACTGACATCCGCCAGGGTAAATGCAGATTCGGAACTCATAACGTCAATACTCCGATGGCTGAGCCAGGCACAGACAATCCTAACGTTCCCTAACTTTTATAGTAGTCAGCACCTTTATTCACAAATTCCAGCGTGTAAGCCTTGGTGTAATCGGTATCTGCCTTAAAGAGCCCTTCTGACGACATGGTATCGAAAAAGTCTTTCCATCGGGCATCTGTCATGGCACCAATACCCATAGATTGCGCATCGCCAGAATCTACAATGCCATACTCCTTTATCTTCTCAATGCCGTAGGCAAGCTGCTCGTCAGTCATCTCGGGGTTATCCCGTTTAATCAGAGCATTTGCCGGGGCCGGATCACCATACAAGTAGCTGTACCACCCTTTAATCGACGCATCCACAAACCGCTGCACCAGATCAGGGTTTTGCTCCGTCAATTCCCGCTTACACTCAATGGTCGTGGAGTAGGGACTATATCCAGCATCAGCCAGCAAAAAGACAACGGGCTCAAACCCACCTTCCTTCGAAATCTTGAGAGGTTCAGAACTGAGATAGCCCTGCTGAGCCGAGTTCTTATCAGCCAGAAAAGGTCCAGAATTGAAGTTGTAGGGCCGTTTCATGTCATCTGTAAAGCCAAATTTAGCTCTCAGGAAGGGCCAGTAGGTTGCATTGGCTGCAGCAGAAATAAAGATGGGTCGCCCTTTCAAATCCTCCAGGGTACTGGCGCTACCAGGATGCACCATCAGGACTTGAGGATCCTTCTGGAATAGAGCGGCTACGGTGACGGTAGGAATATTTTCTTCCACAGATTTGATCGCCTGGGATGCGTATCCCATGAAAAAATCAATAGCTCCTCCCGTCAACAATTGCACACCATTCACCTGAGGGCCGCCCATTTGAATTGTCACATCCAAACCGGAATCTTTATAAATGCCCGTTGCCACGGCTTGATAGAAGCCACCGTGTTCAGCTTGAGCGTACCAGTTGGTGCCATAAACGACCTTGGTTAATCCGGAGGAAGCAGCCGGTGAAGCACTACCCGACGGTGACGCTGCTGGATCTGTAGGAGTACGTGATGAGGTACAGGCCGTCACCAGACCCGTTCCTAGAGTCATGGCACCATACTGTAAGAAGCGACGGCGTTTGATGCTTCCTAATCCCTGCTGAAAATGGCGTTGATCGCCCATGGTTGATTCTCCTGAATCCCTCTATAGCTAAACAATTGATAATGAGCCGCTCAAAAAATGGGTCACACTTGCCGCCGTAATTTTATTAGACCCTGTTCAAGAAGTCTTTGAAAAGACTAACGATTTCGTGCCTTGAAGAACGAAATCTAGAGTTCAAACAAGGTTTGAAGACGACTATCCCGTATTGTGATATGCAGTTCAAAAAATATTGTCGGAGAGGATACGGAACTTGAGGGGAATTAGAACAGGCGGCCGAGGCAGGTACACTGAATGACTTCGTATTTTCCGTGATTCTTCTGATTTTCGCGGTCCTTCACTTAGCCTTTGATCCGTCTTTCTCCTACCTCTGCTTCACTTCATCTCAGGTTTGTTGCAGCGGCCCACAACCCACTCCATGACTTGATGACCTAGCCGTAACCCGCTGAGGCGATCAATCTCGCGAATCCCTGTGGGGCTTGTGACATTGACTTCAGTGAGGTAGCCACCAATGATGTCGATACCCACAAAAAAGAGGCCGTCTCGCTTGAGAGTAGGAGCGAGCTGGTTACAGATGTCGCGATCGCGCTCTGTCACGTCCACTCCTGCCACGCGGCCCCCCACGGCCATGTTGCCCCGAAAGTCACCCCCCGAAGGAATACGGTTCACTGCACCCAGGGGTTCCCCGTCTAATAAAATCACTCGCTTGTCGCCATCTTTAGCGGCAGGTAAATAGGTTTGCACCATGATGGGATATTGACCCTGCTGGGTGCTAATTTCGACCAGGGAGTTGAAGTTGCGATCGCTCGCCTCTACAAACAAAATCCCTTCGCCGCCTTTACCTCCTAAAGGTTTCAGCACAGCGGCCCCATGTTTCTCTATAAACTCACGAATTACGGCTTTTTCTGTCGCGACGATAGTGGTGGGAATCGCCTCGGTAAATTGCAACGCGTACATCTTCTCGTTGGCCAGCCGCAAACCATTAGGGCTATTGACCACCAAAGTTTTTGTGGGATCAACGTAGTCAAGAATGTAGGTGGCATAGAGGTAGGGCACATTCACGGGCGGATCGGTGCGCATGAAGATGGCATCCATCTCGTCGAGGTAGCGAAAATGGCGATCGCCCACTTCAAACCAGGGGTTCGCCGCCACCCAACGTCCCTCTACCAAATCCACCGGCACCAACTGGACGGGCTGCATCGAAGCTGCTGCCCGTCCATCCAGTACACTCAACCGCCCAATCTCGGTAATCCAAATTTCATGGCCCAATTGTTGAGCCGCTTCCATCAGAGCGACGCTCGTATCATGCCCCGGGTCCAATTTCTGGATGGGGTCAATGATGAATAGGAACTTCATGGCATCGTCTCCGATACGTCTGCTAAGCCTTTTCCAAAATACCGCGCATCACCTAGCATATGTTGATCTTGCAGAAGGATGCCCACGCAAGATCAACGTCAGAGCTTGATGCATTTTTGCCGGTTGCCGCGAGTAAAATTTCTCACAACTAACAAAAATGCATATCCCCCTTCGAGATCGAATGAGGTACGAGAGGAGGGTGGGACAAAGTCCCACCCTCCTCTCGTACCTCATTCGATCCGAAAAGGCTGTAAGTTCTATGAGTATTAAGATGGGTATCTGCGAAATATCAACGTTCATCAATCGATCATGGAAACTGTCCCGGATTTTACTTCATCCGCTATTCTCCGTATTTTGGATGCCAATCTCGACCGCGCCCGCGAGGGTGTTCGCATCATCGAGGAATGGTGCCGCTTTGGGCTGAATGACGCCCAGTTGACGGAGGAGTGCAAGCAAATCCGGCAGGAGCTGGGTCGCTGGCATACCCCCGAAATTCGTGCTGCCCGGGATACACCTGGTGATCCTGGAACAGAGCTGAGCCATCCTCAAGAAGAACATCGCAGCGGTCTCACCCAGGTGCTGGTGGTCAACTTCAGCCGAGTTCAGGAAGCACTGCGGGTGTTGGAGGAGTACGGGAAAGTAGGGCATGGAGAATTAGCAAGTTCCGCTAAGCAGTTGCGCTACCGCACCTATACGTTGGAATCGCAGTTGGTGGGGCAACAGCGGTTGCAGAAATTGCGGCGATCGCCCCTCTACCTCGTCACCTCCCCCGTCGAAAATATTTTCGCTACCGTAGAGGCCGCACTTCGGGGCGGCCTGACATTGGTGCAGTATCGTGACAAAGAACGGGACGACGAGAGCCGCTACCATGTTGCCAGCAAGCTCTGCCAGATCTGCCATCAATACAACGCCCTGTTCATTGTGAACGACCGGGTAGATCTCGCTCTGGCTGTGGATGCCGATGGTGTACATTTGGGCCAACAGGATATGCCCGTTGCCTTTGCCCGCAGACTCCTGGGGCCAGAACGGATTTTGGGCCGTTCGACCACGAACCCTGACGAAATGCACCGTGCCCTTGACGAAGGGGCCGACTATATCGGCGTTGGCCCCGTCTATGAAACTCCAACTAAAGCGGGGAAAGCTGCCGCAGGGTTAGACTATATCCGCTACGCTGCCGAGAATTCTCCAGTACCATGGTTTGCGATCGGCGGCATTAACACTGAGAACGTAACCGCCGTAATTGGAGCCGGAGCCCAACGAGTATCAGTCGTGCGGGCTATCATGGAAGCACCGGATCCAACCCTGGCAACGCAGTTTTTCATAGCGCAGTTAGCCCGGCATGGACGGTAAGGCACAAGACAACCAGTAAAAGTAAATGGCTTGGGTCATCCACTCAGAGATTACAGAAGAATTAAACTTGTGCAGAGGGCTTGATTAAAGACGCTATTCTATTACAGTGAGAGCGATCGGAAAGACTATGACTCCAGAAATAAAGCAAAAGATTGACGAGATCGTTAGTAGCAACAAGATCGTTGTGTTTATGAAGGGAACTCGCCTGATGCCTATGTGCGGGTTCTCCAATAATGTGGTGCAGATCCTAAACGTTTTGGGTGTGCCCTATGAGACCGTAAACGTGTTGGATGACGAGAGCATCCGTCAGAGCATTAAAGAGTACTCCAGTTGGCCTACCATTCCTCAGGTATACGTTAATGGAGAATTTATTGGAGGTTCTGACATTCTGATCGAGTTGTATCAGAAGGGCGAACTTCAACAAATGGTAGAAGTGGCATTAGCCTCCTGATACCCATAAAGGGGGGCGTGGCACAATGTGCTACGCCCCCCTTTAGTTTGTCAATTTTCAGGATGTAAGGGTTTTTGCCCCTACCTCTAATAGCAAGTCAAGTTAAATACTTATGATGAAAAGTATTTAACCCGACATGATAAAAACTGAATACAACAAAAGGGGTCACTTCTTTGGAAACGGGAAGTGCCCCTTTAACATGCCACAGCAATATTCATCGAAATATTTCGGAAACAATCACTCTGATCTGGGTTGGAGGCCGACCCCCAACAAGTAACGTCCCTCGGGGGAATATGTTAGTAGTAATCAGGCTCAGACTGGGTTTGAACCATCTCGAAGTTCGAGGGGTCGTAAAGGTATCGGAGCGTTTCTTCTTCTAGACGATGGATCAGGTAAGGCTCGATCGTGTTGGCATGGCGGAGGGCCGCTAGATACCCTTCTAGATAAAGCCTCAGGTCATCAAACCGGTATCCCCGGTTCCACTGCTCATGGAGAGCATCGGTAATCCGCTGGTAGTAACGGATTGTCTGGGCGTCTTGCAGCATAGACTTAGTTAAACGTGGACCTTAGCTACGAAACGTGCAGTTATCTTTCATTAGCAAGCATCTCACGCAATTCTTTGAACAGAGAACCTGTAACAAAATATTGGGCTACGATGATTTGCTATTCCTATTCTACCCTTAACCCACCGGTACAGCTTGTCTCTCCGGGGGAGGTGTTCAAAATTAAATAAATCCCTCAGAATTACGGATCGGGGAGTCTGAGCCGTATTCGTTTTTACAAGTGCAGAATATTGCAGCTATTTCGAGGGTTGTGGCCCTGTAGCTTCTCCAGCAGTGCCTATTCAAAGGCATTCATGCTGTGTGTGGGGTACTTCATACACTACACACAGCATGAATGCGTAAGCCTTAAACCAATATTTTGGGGGAAGGATGAGGGAGGCGCTAAGAATCTTCCCCCATCTTTCGCCCTAATAAAATATTTATCGGTCTACAGTTAAAGCGTGGATCTCTACAGGATTTTGAACTGGGATTCCCACATTTTCTTGAGGTATACCCTTCAGCGAATCCAGGGTGGGTAACGCTAGTTACAAAACCTTGACAAGTGCTCTGTTAAGTTAACCATACTGATTCGAACAGGAATCGGGTACTGTGACTTCATTTGCAATTCAAATTGTTGAAGGAAATCCGCATTTGCGATCGCTCCTAGGCTGGCATTTGCAGCAGGTCGGTTGCACAGTGCATCAGGCGGCCAATTTACAGCAGGCGCGGGACATTTTTCAGGTACGCCAACCCCGATTGGTTGTGCTTGACCTGGATTTGCCCGATGGGGATGGGCTGGAGTTTTGCCGCTGGCTGCACCAGCACTATCAACCCCTGGTGCTGATTTTGTCGGCTCGGGTGTCAGAGGCAGATGTTGTAGCCGGGTTACGAGCTGGGGCAGACGATTACTTAACGAAACCGTTTGGAATGCAGGAGTTTCTTGCCCGCATCGAAGCTCTGACTCGCCGGAGCCGTGCTGCGGCTATTCCGGTCTGTTTAGATTATGGGGATCTCAAGATCGATCTGATCCAGCGGCGGGTATTGCTGAAGGAGAACACAGTCGATCTGACTCCTCAAGAATTTAGCCTGCTCTATGTATTGGCACAGGCATCTGGGTCACCGCTCAGCCGCTCGGAGCTACTGCGGAAAGCTTGGCCAGACGAAATTGATAACCACCGCACGGTGGATACCCATATCCTCTCGCTTCGCAAAAAAATTGAGGTCGATCCCCGGCAGCCGAATCTGATTCAGACGGTGCGTAATGTTGGGTATCGCTTCAATATGGATCTTACGAGTGCTTCATCGAGCTCAACACCATCCAGTAACGGCAGTCATGAGCGCAATAATGGTTCAGCAACGCGTTCCTATTCTCAGATAGGACCACGGCGTTAGTGATTTACGTATTGAGTGCTTGATGACTTGAGTTCACCTATGTTTGGTGGTGTGGAGTGCTTCGCACTCCACACCACCAAACATAGGTGAACTTAAACCAGGAACATTTTCAAATTGAAAATATTAGGACTGACGCAAGTCCACTATGGGGTGTGCTTCGTACACCCCACACAACAAGAATGCGTAAGTCCTGAATATCGTAGCTCTTAAAATTTTAGCTGTGACAATAAAAACGCGAGTTAGGACTTCGTCCGGTAGGATGAATGACGATGAGCCGTTTCATCTGTTCACTTCTAGGGGGGCGGTCATGAAAATTTCGATTGTGACCTCAGGATTTCTTCCCGTCATTGATGGGGTAACTGTCACGGTGGCTGAACGCATCAAGCGCCTGAGTACTCTCGGACATTCAGTACAAGTGTTATGTCCTGATTATCAGGCGATCGCCACCGTATACCCCAACTGGCAAGACTATGTAGGAAATCTATTGCCCGGAGTACAGGTGGTTAGCCTTCCGAGCGAACCCTTTATGGGGGTGGAGTTTGAGCGTAACATTAGTGGGAAGGCAGGTTCGGCCCTTGAGGCAGCTATCCAATCTTTTCAGCCCGATATTATTCATGTCGATGAACCCGATCGTATCTTTTTGGGATTGGGCAGCATTCCAGCCGTGAAGTTGGCGAAGCGCGATCGCATTCCCTGTGTGAGTTTTTACCACACGAATTTTCTAGAGTACATGGAGGATTTTTTGCCATTGCCCACAGGGGCGATCGCTCCCCTCCGCTGGCTTGCCAAACACTTCATTACCCGCCGAGTTTATAACGCCTACGACGCTACTCTGGTAGCAAGCCCGACAACCTTGCATAAGGTCCAGCACTGGGGATTGCATAATGCCGTGTATGGGCCATTTCTGGGCGTAGACCCGGTAGCCTTCGGCAAAGTGATGCAGGAAAGTAACTTTTGGCAGACCCACTATGGTCTACCAGATCTATCCAACTCCCTCAAGCTTTTATTTTTGGGCCGGTTGACTCCCGACAAGGGCTGGGGCTTTTTGTTGAAGGCACTGTCAGGTTGGGAGCCGCAAGGAGCATCAACGCGGAAGCTGGCCGTTATTATTGCTGGGGATGGAGAATTAAAGCAGAAGATTGGCGATCGCCTTCAACAATCAGGAATCGCCGTCTATTTTCTGGGACGGGTTCCCCCAGAACAGGTACCGGCCTTATTAGCCCATAGTGATATCCATGTCAGTGCTTCCCGCAAAGAAACCTGGGGGCTAACCGCCTTAGAAGCCTCCGCCGCTGGCATTCCCGTACTGGCTCCCCGAGCAGGTGGCTTTATTGACAGTGTGCAGGATGAAAAGACGGGATTGCTTTTCGAACCAGAAAATTCCAAGAATTTCTTGACTAAGCTTCAGCGCTTAGCAGACGATCCAGCACTCCGTCATGCTCTCGGGCAGCAGGGACGGCACTATGCCAACGAGCTGAACTGGGATCGTGCGGTGGATGCCCTGGTACAGTTTTGGCAAAGCCGTATTGACGCCTACGCAACTTCTCGACCATGATGCAACCCGATTGGAGCCACCCCCTTGATCCTCAAACCCTGGCGGAGGGGCAGGTTCATATTTGGCGGGCCTATTGTGTGCGATCGCCCGAGTTTCTAAACCAGACCAAATTATGGCTCTCCGCTGATGAGCTACAACGGGCAGCCCGGTTTCGGTTTGAGAGAGATCGCGATCGCTTCATCACCGGACGAGGCTTTCTGAGACAGATTCTCGGGGCCTACCTGAACCGACCTCCTGAAAGTCTGCAATTTGACTACGGCAAATATGGCAAACCCAGTTTAGTCAATGCCTCAGGTATCCAGTTCAATCTGACCCACTCCGAGGATTGGGCGTTGTATGCGATCGCCCTCATCCCCGTCGGCATCGACCTGGAAGCGATGCGCCCGGTGCCTCAAATGGAAAGCATCGTACAACGCTATTTTTCGCCCCAAGAGCAAAAAACATTTTCAGCCCTTCCTGAGCGGGATCAAGCCCTTGCCTTCTTCCGAGCCTGGACATGCAAAGAAGCCTACCTTAAGGCAACGGGACATGGACTGACTCTCCCACTCAACCAAATTGATGTGGAATTAACTCCGAATAAGCTACCCAAATTCCACCAATTGCCAGATGGTCAACGTCCTTCTCACTGGCCTCTCTGGAGCTTCAACATCTCCTCCCAATTACAAGCAGCTGTTACCGTGCAGTCCAAAGCCGGAAAGTTACCAGCCTTGGCTTTTGGAGAGTGGTCGGAACGATGAAGCAGGACGTTTAGTTTTGAAAAGCCATACGGAGCGCGGCTTTCCAAAAACTAAGAATCAAGCTTAATTGATGTCGTTGTATTCAACCTCAGTTTGGGATAAGCTGCAGTGCTCATTTTGGCGTGCACTATGTGCACGCCAAAATGAGCGTTTTCGAGTGCCGCGCAACGCGCGGCACTCGAAAACGCCCTTAACCCGAACTCAGGTTATTCAAGACTGTACCAGGGTTCTAAGCTTCCAGCACCTGGCAAACAAATCCTTTCAAGTAAAAACTTTCGGGGAAAGACAGCAGGATAGGATGGTCTGCTGCCTGGGCCAAGCGTCGAATAATTTGGGCTTCTCGATGAGCATCCAATGCCGCATCTGCAACGATTTTCTGAAACAAGTCAATGGGCATTAGCCCAGAGCAGGAAAACGTGAATAGCAAACCGCCGGGTCGCAGCAGCAAAAATGCCAGACGGTTAATGTCCTTATACCCCCGGGCTGCGCGGTTGAGGCTGGCCTGAGATTCTACGAATTTTGGGGGGTCGAGGATAATCATGTCAAATTGCCGCCGCTCCTGGTGAAACTGGCGCAACACCTGAAACACATCCCCTTCCTGATGGGTGTAGCGATCGCGCTCAATCCCATTCAACTCATGGTTCTTCTCTGACAAAGCCAGAGCTGCCGCCGATGCATCAAGATTCAACACATGGGATGCTCCTCCGGCCAGGGCTGCAACGGAGAACCCCCCTGTGTAAGAAAAGCAATTTAAGACGTTACAGCCCGCTGCGGATTGCATGGCGATCGCCCGGTTCTCTCGCTGGTCAAGATAAAACCCGGTTTTGTGCCCCTGTCGGACATCTACCCAATACTGCCCATTGCCCTCCTGGATCGCTAGCAATTCAGACGGTTCTTTTCCGGCCAGCAATCCTGAGCGCAAAGGCAAACGCTCCTTACCGCGAACATCTACATCCGAGCGCTCGTAAATATCCAATCCTGGTAGGAGAGTTTGCAACTGCTCCACTAGAGTTGAACGCCAATATTCTGCTCCGGTTGCCAGAAATTGACAGACGAGTGTATCGCCATAACGATCCACAATAACCCCAGGTAACCCATCACTTTCAGCGGCAACCAGGCGGCAAGCAGTATGGCTTTCATTCAACAGGCGAGTCGTGCGGTAAGCGATCGCCCGCTTCAACCGATGAGCCATCCACTCAGCATCCACCGTTTCCGACGGATCAAACGTCCACATGCGCACGCGAATCTGGGAGCGGGGGGAATAGCTGCCCCAGCCTAAAGGACTTCCATCCTGAGCTGTTACCGCCACCGTCTCTCCAAACTGAGGGTCGCCACTGACACGGGCGATCGCCCCTTCAAAAATCCAGGGATGGCGCCGCCGCAGAGACTTCTCTCGCCCCGGTTTAAGGGCGATCGCAGGCACAGATTCCTTTACCATGGGTCAAACCTATCGAAGAGAGCGACCGAAACCGTCGGCCCGCGGATCAGTCATCAGGAAATTGCCAGCAAGCAAGATACTGTACAGAGCGACTACCGCAGGAACAGGGTTCCTCAGTGGAGGCGACCCATTCGCGATCGCACCGTCGGCAATGACAGAGAATGTTAGCCCAGTTGGCAGCCTCCAAAGTTTGTTGCCAGGCTGCCAATTCTTCTGGGGTGAAGGATGAGGATCCCTCCATTAGTCTTCATCCATCAGATCTAACCCATAGATCTGACCATCTACCAGTAACCGTGTAATGCCCTTAGCCTGGAGATAGGGGCTGGCCTTAAAGAACATTTGCGTATCGGGGATCTTCACAATCCGCTGCATTCGCCGCATAAAGCGCTTGGCGACCCGATGGTTATCAAACACGGGTAGAGTACGGGCCTGAGCCTCGATTTCAGGGATTTGCCCCAGATCAGCAAAATCACTCAAAGGACGGGTAATGAGTTCAGCGGATCGATCCACCACCAGGTAGCAAGTCCGTGGCAATGTGGCCTGAGCCAGGGGCAGAATTTCGACCTCCCGTCCAGACTTCAGGTGAATTGAAGAATAATCTGCTTCCCCTTCTTCCCCTAAGTCATCATCATCGTCATCCTGGATGTCATCATCCAAATCGTCGAGGTCTTCCTCGTCGAGGTCTTCCTCTTCATCGAGGTCTTCCTCTTCCGCCAAAACCACATCTACGGGCTTGTTTAAGTTCTCAATAGTGAGGTCTTTCGCAACGGTTTCAACCACGTGAACTAGAGGATCTTTGTGACCGGCAGAGGGTTCGTCAATGTTTTCGTAAACAGAATGGCGAATCTCTTGCTGAATTTCCTTCTCTAGCTCTTCCAATTCAATCAAGACAGGATTTTCATCGACAGGCGCGGCTCCGGCGGCAGAGGAACGGCGGCGACGGGAACGGCCAGCCGTTGTATCAGCACCATTGCCATCCTCTGCGGAAGCTGATTCCTTCACAAGAACTGGCTTAGCTGGCTTTGGACGGATAGAAGGGGGAGGAGGGGAAACAACCTCAGGTTCGTCATTTGCAAGAACCGAAAGTTGCTCTGCTTCCACATCATCGTTATTGTCATCGGGTTCATCGTCCGACGATGCAAGGCTCAAACCTTTGCCAGCAGCGCGCTTGCTTTGAATCAGGGCATCGTACTCGTCCTCTGACAAGCTCTGTTTCAGTATGCGGCTAACCGTCGACGTACTAACACTAAAACGCCCCGCCAACGATGATGTCGTTTCATCGGTGGTGCGGTAAAGTGCCAAAATTTCCTGCTTGTCCGCCTCAGTTAACTTTTGAGGAGCCATAGGTCTTAGTCCGCCTGGTTGCGATCGCCCAATCCATTACTGATGGTAGCTTTCACGGTGGAAAGCTGCATCATTCTCAACCGATCAATCTTAACGCACAACTTGGTTAAACCCTGCTTACAATCGCAAACAAATATAGTCTGACTGCAATTCCTTCTAGCAACTATCCGTTCAATCAGGCGCAAAAGGATAGGATTCCATCCTTTCATGCCTGGTTGAACTGACTATAGATCACCAATCAGTTGTCTTTAAAGGGAGCAAGAATTCCGCCCTATTCTCTAGCCATCGCGATAACGACCGATGCCGTGTCGCTATCTCTATTGAACTAGTACGCTGAGGCGGAAATCCATCACCCATGTTTTTGTGTAGGGTGCTTCGCACCCTACACAAAAACATGGGTTGCGAACTTAGGCCGCAGCCTACTAGCCCCGTCTCCGGCTGGTACGTCGGGAGCGACCTGACAGGTCATACTCTAGCGCTGCCCCCATTGCAAACAAGCAGGCACTGAAAATCCAGAATACCTCGGGCAATGCACCAGTCTGGTAATCCGTAATGTAAGTAGTTGCGTAAAGGAACCAGGTATCTGCAATGTAGAAACACAAGGCTCCAGCAGCGATAAACCGCCAGGATAAGGAGAACCGCCCTCCCCAAAAGGCCAGTAGCAATGAACTGGCTGCCATTAGCAATAACAAATCTCCAGCTACGTAGGCCACGCTGATTGCATCACTGAAAGGTTCTAGTTGCTCCGTCATAGCGTTTGCCCAACCAGGAATATTGCTGTTTTCCTCTTGGGGAGCGTCAGCGGCGGGAGCGATTGGAGCAGGCGTGGGAGCTACCGATGGGTTAGGCGGTGCAGTAAAGGGAGCTGGAGATGAGGTCGTTGCTGGCACTTCCTGGGCGATCGCTGGAGCCTCCAGTAATGCTGCTGTACTTCCCACACCGTTGTAAATCACATAGGACAAACCAGCCCCTGCAACGGCAATCCCAAGCACAAGCAACCACTGCAAAAGGGTCAGGTTCAGTTTCCGAGAGGTAATCGCCAACCACATCCCGATTCCTACTAATACATACATGAGCAGGAAGAAGAAGTCTCCAGGGGAAACATCGGGAGATTTACCCCACACAACTTCCCACCAAAACAGAATCAGGTTGCCAATGAAAAAGGAAATCATGCCCAACCCAATGAGCAACCATACAACCCGTCCGCTGACAATTTGGGAACTCCGCCAGTTACGAAAACAGAGCAACCCTGCCCCTAAAAACGCCAGGTTTTCCAGGATGTAGGTCGTGACGTTGTACCAGATGGGCCGCCCCTGCCCCGGTAGAGGAACGCTGAAGAGCAGAAAAAACATCAGGGAGATGACGGCCCATGCGATCGCCACAATTAGAATGGCTTGAATAGAGAGGGAAGCAGAGGCTTTCTTAGTCACAACACGGAACCTCGGCAGACGTAGGATTGTTTTTTGAAGTATAGAGAAAAAGTGTAATGAACAGCCTCAAAGGACTCTCACACCAATGAATGTAGACAATAAACCTTATCTCAAAATCTGGCAAAGCGTTTCAAGTTTTTGACAAAGTTAGCATGGTGGTAACGTTCTGGCCGATTACCAACTCTGTCTTACTTCCAGCTTTGACCTGTCGGAGATTGCTGCAACCAGTGCATAAACTGCTTGCGATCATTGCTGGACATATCCTGAAGGGCATCCAACACTCGGCCTGTAAAGTTAGCATTGCCGAAGTGCTGCTTCCCTAGCCGATATAGCTCCTGAAGCAAGGTATTGAGGTGGTGTTCTTGCCACGGAGGCATTTGTAGGGAAGCCAGCGGATCAACCGTCAGCAGCTGATTAATAGCTTCTGGCGTATCGGTATGAGGAAAACGCCACTGCTGAAACATGGTGACGACTTCCTTCTGAAACAGGCTGGCCTGCCGCGCTCCCAACAAATCCTCAATGTCAATATAAACAGCTTGTAAGAGTAACAAACACGCCTGAATGAACGAGGAAGCTGCAGTATCACCTTCTGCTGCATCGTTTCCCTCGCCCCCAAGCTGATCCAGACGCACTTTCCCCCAAACGCTATAGCGATCAGGCTCTTCTAACAAGACGCAGGCTTTGCCACGGTTATCTGTTAAATCCCGCCAAAAGGCTTTGGCATCTTCTTCTTGAGCGGCATTGAACACGCTGATCAAGCGGAAATGTTGCCCCTGGTATTGCAAGATTGGGATCTGTTGATCCTTCTTTGGGTGCGGAATGCTGGTTATTTCTACATCTTGCCGCTTGAGGATAAACATGACGCTGGCAAACTACTCCTGTCTGGGGCGAAGGGCTAGAGCACAGCCCAAAGGCGATCGCAAGGTTCAGGTAGCCTGACTCAACTAAGAAGACACCCGGACTAACACAGTCAGTGTATCTCGGTTTTTGCCGGGAGGTACGGTCTGGATTTACCGTTCCCATCCGATACCTTGTAATATATTGAGAGTCAACCGTCTATGCTGACTTTTAGTCTTCCCATCCTATCGGGGAATGCAACGATTCCTCGTAAGATGTCATAGAATAGTTTCTCTGTTAGCATTGCTGCTTTCTCATCGTCCGTGCTCCAGTAGCTCAGTTGGATAGAGCAACTGCCTTCTAAGCAGTCGGTCGCAGGTTCGAGTCCTGCCTGGGGCGTTTTAATTTACAACCCTTAAGTCAGCAGAAGCCCTAGCACGCGAACGTTTTACAACATACCGCATGTTGTGAGATATAGAACAATGTTCCAGAATAAAGACTAGGGCTCGCTTTGAAGAGTGTTTTTGGGGATCACAAGGCGGATAGAAAAGCAACCCTTGAGACAGCTTTAAAGCACCCCCGAGAGTTATAGACAGGATATGGAGAAAAGAGCACGTATTACTCTTTTCTCCATATCTCATTTACAGATGTGAAACATAATCTAGAGTCACAGATTATTTATCTTGAACGCACACTGCCTGAACAAGTTTTACCTCGACAAACATATCGCCACAAACAAATAAAGAACTGCTGTCAAACAAAACCTCGGAGAAGGAGGATATGAACAAAGCTTGCACTCTCCTCAGAGATTTTATTTCTTTGCTAAGCCCTAACTACGTTTTTCTGTCTAAATAAGCCGATGGCGGGATTTGAACCCGCGACCGCTCGATTACGAATCGAGTGCTCTACCACTGAGCCACATCGGCGTACCGATTAAATAGTATAGCACTTCTTGAATAATGTTGAACCTGATTTGAAGTATCCGAAAGATTGCCCTTCCGGATATTCCTCTACGTAACCGAAGATAGCAGTAGGCTATCCGATAAGTCCCCATCGGGAATTTGGCCGATTCTGTTTCCCGACGAAGAGACGTTATCATGGCAAATTCGAATCATTTAACGTTATTGCAAGAGAATGTTGAACAGTGGAATTGCTGGCGTCAGAGAAGTGACGAGTCTCCGGATCTAAGCGGCGCGGCCCTGAGCGGTCTAGATCTAAGAAGGGCCAATTTAAGCTATGCCGACTTGAGTGGGGTTGATTTGCAAGGGGCGAACTTGCAGGAAGCCAATTTGGAGTCTGCCATTCTGGTGGGGGGGAATCTTTGCCAGACTAAGTTACAACGAGCTTCCCTACGGCAGGCCTACTTAAGCGAAGTCATGTTGCAGGGAGCCGAGCTGAGTGACACGGATCTATGCGAGGCCATTTTGAGCGAGGCTGACTTGCAAGGGGCAGATTTGCGGCGATCGCGCCTCTGCAACGCGATACTGAGCCTGGCTAACCTCACTGAAGCCGCTCTTGGAGAAGCAAATTTTTCCGATGCAGTTCTGAATGAAGCCCGATTAGATCAGGCTGATTTAACACTGGCCATATTGACAGGCGCAAATTTGGTACGCGCCAGTTTATGTGATGCGAATCTGCGCTGGGCCAATTTGAGTTACGCCAACAGCAGCTATGCAATTATGCGCGGAGCCAACCTAAATCTGGCTACCCTTTGTAACGCAATTCTGGATGGCGTCGATGCACAGCAGGCCGTTTTCAGTCTGGGAGATCTGCATGATATTTCACTAGCTGGAGCTCACCTGGTGGATTGCACGTTAGTGGGGGCAGATCTGCGAGGTGCAAATTTGCAAGATGCAGATTTACGACGTACCGATCTTGCAGGAGCACGACTAGGAGAAGCAAATTTAACGCGCACGAACCTGTGTGGCAGCAATTTGGATGGTGCTGATATGCGACAGGCCATTATGACGGATACACTGCTTGATGCTACGCGTATGACGGCAACAACGCTGATTATGCATCCACTTCTGGAAGAAGTTTAAAGGGCCTTTCTCCCAACCATGAGTTCGGGCAGTTTTTCTGAAACCCTTAATTTTGCGTGCGCGAAGCACACGCAAAATTAAGGGTTTCAGAAAAACTGCCCAGAGTTATTTAGCTATCGCCGGAAGGCTTGTACCAAAAGGAGAGAGGCGGGATTTCGCCCCGCTACTTTCCTTTTGATATAACTTTACGCAATTTAATTAGAAGCAGCACTATACAAGCGTTGTGGCCGCTGCTGTAGCACTTCGTGCTGCACATTATGGCACTGCTTAGTCAACGTGAGTACTGGCATAGCGTCGATTTTTAACTAAAAAAAGAGGGAAGATAGCTTCCCTCCGTCAACACGGAATCATGATTAGGAATAAAGTTCTAGTCTTTCATGCCGCACTTTACCTCACGTTCCCTTCCAAGCAACCCTGGCAAGTACAGAATGAAAGGCTAAAACTCCAGAAAATTGACTTTATAGCAATGTGCAAGTGCGTTAAGCACAGCAACGGTGATGTGGGGCACTTCGTGCCCCACATCACCATACTTAACCAACGTGCACAGCGCTATAGAGATAAACTCTCTCAAAACCAAGCTTTCATCTTGGAAATAATTGCTTCAAAGAGGTTGCTGAGCACTGTGTAGTTCAGCAACCTCTGATGTGAGATTTTACTTATTTATGGTTTTGAAACGCAAAATAAGTAACCGATCTCTCTAGTAGCGGTAGCCGCTGCCGCCGCCGTAGTTGGAGTTAGCACCGGGCTTGTGCACGATGAAGAACATTACCTGGCACTGCTTGATGTTGTCGAAACCTACAACACGCACATAGCAGTTGGAGTACTCAGAGCGGCACTGCTGAACTTCAGACAGTACTTCTTGAGGGCTCTTGGCATTGAACAGGGGCAGCTTCCACATGGTCCAGTAGTGAACCTCGGGGTCAGAGGTTTCGTTGAACTCAACGCAGGGGATGTAACCCTGGTCAAGCATGTACTGGATCTGACGGTTGATTTGGGCATCCGTCAGGGGAGGCAGGTAAGAAAAGGTTTCGTAACGAATCTCTTTGGGTAAAGTCTTCATGGTTCTCTCAATGTCGTGATAGAGGAAAAACGGGTTTGAGTTTGAATGCAACAGGTTCGTGAAACCCTCTATGCATTGCCCTCAGATTCAGAGGAGGGTTCATCAGGAGGCCGGGCGATCGCCCCTTCATCCACCTGCGTCATCCGTTCCAATTGCTCACAGCGGAGTTGCAAGTTAGATTGCTGAATGCCTGTTTGCACCATTTCCGGCAGGAAATCGCAGACTTCTGCAGCCAAGTGCTCTCGTACAGTCAAAATTCGAAAGCCGAGAGTCGCCTGTTCCCGGAAAAGGGCCTGCAAATAGGCTTCGCCATCCTGAACCTTTTCGCGTGAGGAAAATTGTTGCAACCAGATTGCTCTGGGAGGATCTGTTTCACTCAACTGAGCGATAACTGTCCGAACAGCCTGGTAGGTCAAATAACTAATGACTGTCTTTGCCGTATCCTTTGCAATCTGATTGAGATTCATAACCTCACTCTGGATAGGGATCTGAAGCTGGAGTAGAGAGGCCCATTCCGACCTCAGAATCCCCCATCCATCAGCATCAGACGGTATCAACCGCTTCAAACTCGAACTTGATTTCCTTCCACAGTTCGCAAGCAGCAGCCAGTTCAGGAGACCAACGAGCGGCTTCACGAATGATGTCGCCACCTTCACGCATCAGGTCGCGGCCTTCGTTCCGAGCTTGAACCACAGCTTCCAGAGCAACCCGGTTAGCGGTTGCACCCGGCGCATTACCCCAGGGGTGACCCAGCGTACCACCACCGAACTGTAGAACAGACTCATCACCGAAGATGTCAACCAAAGCAGGCATGTGCCATACGTGGATACCACCGGAAGCCACTGCCATTACACCGGGCATAGAAGCCCAGTCCTGGGTGAAGTACACACCACGGGAGGGGTCACGCTCGATGTAGTTTTCGCGGAGCAGATCGATGAAACCGAGGGTAACAGCCTTGTCACCTTCCAGTTTGCCCACAACGGTACCGGTGTGGATGTGGTCACCACCCGACAGACGCAGACACTTTGAGAGTACGCGGAAGTGCATACCGTGATTCTTCTGACGGTCGATTACCGCGTGCATCGCACGGTGGATGTGCAGCAGAACGCCGTTGTCGCGGCACCAGTGAGACAGGGTGGTGTTCGCGGTAAAACCTGCGGTCAAGAAGTCATGCATAACGATGGGCATGTTGAGTTCTTTCGCATACTCAGCACGCTTCAGCATTTCTTCGCAGGTAGCAGCGGTCACGTTCAGGTAGTGACCTTTGATCTCACCAGTTTCAGCCTGGGCTTTGTGGATGGCTTCAGCAACGAAGGTGAAGCGATCGCGCCAACGCTGGAAGGGCTGGGAGTTGATGTTTTCGTCGTCTTTGGTGAAGTCCAGACCACCACGCAGACACTCGTAAACCGCGCGGCCATAGTTCTTAGCAGACAGACCGAGCTTAGGCTTGATGGTGCAACCCAGCAGAGGACGACCGTACTTGTTCAGTTTGTCACGCTCAACGGTAATCCCGTGAGGAGGACCTTGGAAGGTCTTCAGGTAAGCAATGGGAATCCGGAGGTCTTCTAGACGCAGAGCTTTCAGAGCTTTGAAACCGAACACGTTCCCCACGATGGAGGTCAGCATGTTGGTTACAGAGCCTTCTTCGAACAGGTCGAGAGGATAAGCGATGTAGCAGATGTACTGGTTGTCTTCACCACGTACGGGCTCGATGTCGTAGCAACGGCCTTTGTAGCGATCCAGGTCGGTGAGAAGGTCAGTCCACACCGTGGTCCAGGTACCGGTGGAGGATTCTGCCGCAACAGCCGCGCCTGCTTCTTCGGGGGGAACACCGGGTTGGGGTGTCATCCGGAAGGCAGCCAGAATATCGGTATCTTTTGGAGTGTAATCAGGCGTGTAATATGTCAGGCGGTAATCTTTTACACCGGCCTGAAACCCAGCACCAGCCTGGGTTTTCGTTTGCGAGTAAGACATCAGTTTCCCTTCCTGTGAACTTGCAATAAACGTGCCTAAACCACTGTACACTGCGCTGCAATGTACATCGGCTGCCTTAACGGCGAACTAAAACTGATAAAAATCAGCCAAGTCTTTTTTATCAGGCTCTCCCCAGACGGCAACGAGCTGTAGAACCTGTTCGTTTTGCCCTGATCTGAGCTCAACACAAACTATATCAGGGAATGAATTCACCCAACGTTGAATCTTCTTTGACTCTCTATAATAAGGATTTATCTTTCTTAAGGTATGTGAATGAGACACACCTGTGGTAAGGCAAAAAATATGACTAAAAAATTAAGTTCTGAGATTATACCAGACCCGTCTATATCACAAAATAGCACGTCTTTTTCAAAGCTTGTAAAAGCTTTGTGAATCGGAACTCTAGAGTTTTGAGAACGTCATTGACGGCATAAACGTGCGCTATTTTCAGTAAAAAGGATTGATTTTGGAAACACTTTGTGCAGCAGCAGTGAAACACTTTCAAAGCCCTGCAGGAGATAGAACTATCTATCAATTTCTTGAGCAGAGCTTGTGAAAATACTCTAGTTAGAATCATTGCCTTTCAGAGGTCGCTATTATAAAACCAGGCCACGGAGAAATTGATAGTATTTACTATCATTGTTTGTAACGTTTTTGTTATGTTTCTGTCGGGGTTGCCGTGATGGACGGACGACGTAATTCCTCTAGGGAGGGTACAAACGAACGTCACACTTCATCGTTTCAGGTCTGGCTGTCCCGCATTATTAATTTGCCTGAAAATATTGTTGTGCAATTCGTCAACACTGCCAGTGTCGTCCTCGGCGCAGGAGGTGTTTGAGACTATGCCCCCCCTCCTTAACATGGATATATCCCCCCGGCTTTCATCCGAACGCTTTCGTTACCAGCAACCGAAGCGATTTTGGTTAGGATTATTTGCCGGTTCTATGGGGTTGCACTTGGCAGCGTTATGGTTAGCGCCAGTATGGTGGCGATCGCTCTCCCCTCAATCTACAGGCACAGGCACGGAGCCAACACCCATTGAACTGGTTGACGCTTCTCAGTTGGGAGGGGTTGCGTTGAATGATGCTACCACCCCAGCAGACCCAGCACTTGCGGGTGCATCTGCTGCTGGAGCACCTGCCGCTACTGCTCCGGCCGCAGCCCCTCAACCTTCACCCACTGTTGCTCCTCAACCAGTTCCACAACCCCTCACACCTCAACCGAATCCAGTTTTTACGGATACTACACCTGCTTCTCCCCAACCCCCGGCCGATTTTTCTGACGTGCCAGATCCGTCTCCCCTTCCTCAGGAGCCCTTACCCACTCAAGACCCTGCTACAGAGCAGCCTCAGCCGAACCAGGATTTACCATCCAGTCCTCCAGAAACCGGACCTCCGGTCGTATCAGGTAACCCACTTCCTTCGCCTGGGCCAGTGCCTAATCCATCTGATTCCGCTGAGGGAGCTGGGTTACCTGGAGAAAATGACAGCGTTACGTCCGGTGGAGCAGAGGGTACTTCGGATGGTTTACCAGATGTTGGAACGCCACAACAGGTATCGCCTAGCCGCGGGTTAGCAAGCCTCACGCCTGGGAGTGCATTACCTTTGGATGCAACGGCTGATATTCCTGAAGTCCCGGCTCAACCTGTCCAAACATCCCTCGACTTCACGTCTGACCCCACAGACCCAAACTCCTGTGTGATAACACCGGAGAGCCAAGTCTCCTTTGGAGAACAGATCTCGCTACGACTGGTAATCGATACGGATGGACGTGTGATCGATGCTTTTGAAGAAGGCGCGTCCCCTAATCCTGTTTACACAGACTTGGCTCGCTGTCTAGTGCTTCGTAATTGGACATTTACCCCTGCTACAACAAGTGGCATTCCCCAGCAGAGCAATCTACTCGTTACCCTGAGCATCCAGGCTGTGCCTTAGTATGTCGCTACTGAATAACCTCAGTTCGGGATAAGCTGAAGTGCTCATTTTGGCGTGCGCTTTGCGCACGCCAAAATGAGCGTTTTCGAGTGCCGCGCGTTGCGCGGCACTCGAAAACACACTTAACCCGAACTCAGGTTGAATAAAAAAGGGGTTCCCAAAGGGACCCCTAGTTCTGTTCTATCCAAACGGTTTTATACGGCTCAGAGGAAAGCCTCATAAGTTAAACCGTCGCGTCTTGTTTTTCAATCAAGACGAACTAACCTATTAAGTGAGGGATTCTAGATAGTCGCGTACACGGTTGCGTCGCTTGGGTTGACGCAGCTTTTGCAGAGCTTTCGCTTCAATCTGGCGTACCCGTTCCCGTGAGAGGTCGAGGGCGCGACCGATTTCAGCCAGGGAGTAAGGCTGACCATCACCCAGACCAAACCGCATTTGGATAACGTCACGCTCACGACTAGTGAGGTCGGTGAGGAGTTGTTGCAGGTCTTTCTGCAACGACTCGCGCATCAGCAACTCTTCAGGGGAAATGCCTTCTTCGGGGAGCAGGTCACCCAGCTCGGTGTCACGCTCTTTGCCCACTTTGGTTTCTAGAGAAACGGAACGGGGAACGCGCAGCAGCACTTCGCGTACCTGGGGTGGGGTCATGTCCAGTTCTTTGGCGATGTCTTCCACCGTGGCGGTACGGCCTTTTTCCTGAGCGATCTTGCGCTGGGCCTTTTTGATTTTGTTGAGCTTCTCGGTGATGTGCACCGGGAGGCGAATGGTGCGGCTTTGGGTGGCGATCGCCCGTGTAATCCCCTGGCGAATCCACCAGTAAGCGTAGGTGCTGAAGCGGTACCCCTTGGTGGGGTCAAACTTCTCGACGGCCCGCTCCAGGCCTAAGGTACCTTCCTGGATCAAATCCAATAGCTCCAGACCCCGATTCTGGTATTTCTTCGCCACGGATACTACCAGACGCAAATTGGCTCGGATCATATGATCCTTGGCAGCGATGCCTTCGGCCTGCATAGTTTCCAGTTCTTCCAGGGTTTTGCCAATCAACTCAGCCCACTGTCGCTTGCCTTCCGACAGGGTGGGTTTGAGGTCAGTCACAACAATATTGGCTTCCGCGGCCCAGCGTTCCAGAGAAGGGCGGTGACCCAGGATAGAGGTCAGGCGATCGTGCGCTTCTATCAGAGTCAAATAGCGTTGTAGGACGGCATCCCCTTCTTCGGCAGCTTTGCGGCACTGCTCAAGAGCAGCCATGTGGCGCTGCACTCGCTGTGCTTCTGAAACTTCCTCGTCACGCCCGAGCAACCGTACGCGGCCAATTTCTTGTAGGTAGAGGCGTACCAGGTCGGTGGTGCGTCGCCCTGCTGCCTGGCCTCGGGGGTCAGATTTGCCATACTCAACGTCTAGGGTTGCCAGGTCGTTGTCAATCTGACTCTCTAAATCTGAGGGCAACAGGTCGGGACCGTTATTCGATGAATCAAGTGTATTCATCGAATCCTCATATTCAGCATCGGCAAAGAATGTTTTTGCTGGCATAGTGATCGTCTCAGTGGCTCCAGAGTTGGCAAGGGGGCGTTCGAGTTCGCTACGGTTAGTGTTCCCGCAAATCAGGGCTAAGTCATCAAGACTGTAGGAGAATCTTGAAGTTCCACGTTTTTTGACCTGTTTACGAGATGAGATGCAAGAGCCCCGAATCTTCATTGATATACAGGGGGTTACCGGAGAATTCCCGAAATCCCTCTTAAAGAGATAGGAGGCTTTTGTGAAGCTTTTATGAAAGCTATGACACGGTTATGGAATGGGAATCAGGATGGTAAATCCGAAGTTGTGGACTTCGTTTGTGGAGGGATTTTCTATCAAATCCCTTTGCAAAGCGACAGCAGGGAACTTATCAGGTAACTGCGCACTGTATAAGTTCCCTTTTCAGGTTTAGAGAAACTTCATCAGAGTAGATTTTGGAAAAAATAGATGGTTCGATGTTTTTCTAGGCTTTGAACTAAATTGTTTTTTAACCTCAGTTCGGATTAGGGCGTTTTCGAGTGCCGCGCAACGTGTGGTACTCGAAAATGCCCTAATCCGAACTCAGTTTTTTACGTTGATAGGAGCTCTTTGCAATAGCTTTTTGGAATGAGCTGTGGGTATGGTAGGTATTCAAAACCTGGCTTGGGGACGCATCGCGCCTCAAATCCCTAGCCTGGAGGACGGAGCACCGTCCTTAAACCCCCTCAAGCAAAGGGCAATCGGTGAATGATGAGTGTGGCGCTTCGCATCGGAGGGTTTGAATTAGATTTACGCGCCAAAGAAAACAAATCTTTAGGATAGACAGTACCTTCGCCATTCTTCTCAAGCCCTTGATTTTGCGTGAGCGTCGCGCACAAAATCAAGGACTTGAGAAGAATGGCGAGCATGTTGATAGAGCTCTGTCTTTTTTGTTAGAGCTGGCGTTCTAGTTTGAGAGATTGATTGGGGGAGAGTTGGCGGACTTCATCGGTGAGATCGAGCCAGGGTTGGAGTTGGCCAGATTGGAAGGTTCGACTCATGACGACGTAGATGGAGGTCTGGTCGGCTCCGATACCAGCAGTAAGGACGTTGTCCCAAGATTCGGCTTTGAGTTCGTCGGAGACATTCCAGTGGCCGTTGAACCAGTGGAGGCGGCGAACGAAGCGGAAGGGAGCGGGCTTTTTGCCGACGATGAGGATTTTTTGGAGAAGCGATCGGATCAGGTTGGGGAAGAAGCGACCGACTGTCAGCATGACGATTCGCAGAATCATCAGGTTGAGAGGGGTCATTTGTTTTTGTTTGGCCCAGCCGAGGTTGCCACGAATCGTAATTGTGTTCGGTTCGACCTCGACAATATAGCCGCCAACGAGGTGGCCGACAGCATTTTTTAGCTTCTTCCCCTGACGGGCCTGAAGGGAGAATTGGGTGTCAGAGACAACAAGCTGGTTGTTGCGGAAGAGTTTGAACACACCGCCTTTATTGAGGGCCAGATATAGTTCAGTTCCTTCACGACGATCGATGAGAATTTGCGCATTTTCTAGCCAGACCCGACCATCCGGATGAGGCCAGACGGGGGGGCGTTGTTCGATAAAGTCTTGCCAGGCTAGCAGATAGTTCCAGGTGTGGTGGCCGATGATGTGGTCGTCGGCGTAGCAGGGAGCTTTACCTGTAGCTAAGCCTTGGAGGAAGCGATCGTTGATGGAAAGGGCTTCGGGCATCCACTTACCAACGCGCTCAAAGCCGTCGGGGAAGAAGTTGTAAGTGTTGCGGCTGGTGTATTCGCCGCCAAAGGAGCCATCGGGATGGACAAACTGGGCTGCCAGGTTGACAGCTTTGATTAAGGCTTCTTTGATGCGGGGGTCTGGATTTAGTTCGTAAATCCACGCCAGACAAGAAATTGTCAGTGTATGGTAGCCGGGGTCGCAACCTTCGTATTCCTGAAACCAACCTTCAGGATTTTGCCAGGAGAGTACCTGCTCTAACCGCTGGGCCTTGGCACGATCCCATTGGTTGGTGTTGAGCATGGGCGATAGGATTTCCAGACACAGTACGATTAATGCCTGGTGATTGGTCAGTTGGCCGCTTTCCTGGTGGTGGGCAAGCCAGTCGGCACGGCGCGTAAAGAAGCGGAGCATGCGATCGTCTTGCAGGCCCAAGCGGCGATAACTCTCTAGACAGGCCAGCAACGAGAAAGCAGCAGCTCCACCGGCCCGTTCGAAGGGGAAGTAGTCGTCGCAGGAACCATCAGAATGAGCACTGCGAGCAGCAAAGAGGATTCCAGCTTCTACCCAGTCGCGAATAACATCTTGTTGGTAGAAGGGGTTGCTGGGTAAATCGGTCTGATAAGCCAGGGTCAGGGGAAGGACGAACTCCTGCGCCATGCCACTGGGGAAGTCGATGATTTTGTAATGCCAGAAGTTGCGATCAAAACAGCCGTAAGTGGGGCTGTGGGGGTTGCGATCGCACAAGGTCAAAATAATCGGGATCTGAGCCAGGGCTTCGCGGGCAAAAAGGTCTCGCAACATGGCGTTTATTATCGTTACCAAAAATTCAGACTTTATCTTAAAGCATCATCGAAAACCCGTTTCGGGAAGCTCAACCCACGCAAGGGGGCTTACTCGTGCTGATCGAGGTCGCGACGACGGAGCCGTAGCTGAGTCTCTTCAAGCAGTCGGCGGTTGGCTGAGAGCAAGTCTGCGATCAGGCCAAACATCCAGAGCTGAAAGCCTATCAGAATCAGAACGGCAGCCAGAATCAAGCTAGGTGCACGGGAACGGGTTGGGTCTACTAAAAAGAATAAGAGCAACCAGCGTAACCCCAGAGCACCCCCTAGAAAGAGGGGTACGGTGCCCAACCAGGTAAAGAACCGGAGGGGCTTGTAGAGCATAAAGATCCGCAGAATTGTGACGGCGGAGCGGAAGACGTAGGAGGGGATGCTGCGAACGAGACGGGATTTCCGTAACTGACTATTGGTTCGAATGGGCACGGAAACCACAGCCATCCCTCGCCGTCCAGCCTGGATGATGGTTTCCAGGGTATAGGTGTAATTGTTGAAAACGTTTACCTGAATGGCAGCTTCCCGACTAAGAGCGCGGAAGCCGCTGGGAGCATCGGGAATTTTTGTGTTGCTGGCAAGTTGAACCATCCAGCTACCGAGGTTTTGGAGCAGCTTTTTAATAAAGGAAAAGTGCTGAGTATCCCAGATGGGACGTTCCCCGATGACAATGTCTGCCTGCTTACGCAGAATGGGTTGAATGAGGGTGGGAATATCATCGGCACAATACTGGTTATCGGCATCCGTGTTGACGATGATATCGGCCCCAGCCTTGAGACAAGCTTCGAGCCCTGCCATGAAGCCTCGTGCTAACCCCTGGTTCGTTGAGAAACGAACAATATGGTCGACACCATAAGTCTTGGCCACTTCGACGGTGCGATCGCGGCTTCCATCATCAATGACAAGCCATTCCACCTTATCCACACCCGGTACATGGCGGGGCAGTGCTGATAGGGTAATTCCCAGAGTTTGTTCCTCGTTGTAACAGGGAATTTGGATGATGAGCTTTGTCATAGGGAAAGGGCAGGGTTGATCGAGCCCAGCCAGTGGCTAGCCGGGGAATACTGTGTAACACTCTACCGTGAAGTGCGAAGTTCCGTATTCTGTTATGTGCACTGCGCTTGGATATACCCAAATAGTTATGCTTTGATGGGCACAGTGCTCTGTCAGAACGCACCTCCCTTTGATCTGTCCGATCGCCCATGTTCTCCCCAATCGCAATGCTTCCGATCTCCCTGGCGACCGAATTTCAACGCATCAACCCCGGGTGGGTGATCCAACGAGAAACGCGACGGGTGAGTGAATGGCTGAATTTGATCTTGTTTGGGGGCGATCGCAACCCGAATGACTATATTCCCAACTGGGCAATCCCAGAATGGCTTCTACGAACCATCTTCTGGACCTTCACGGTAACGTTGGCGACCTGGGCAGGTTGGCAGCTCTATCGCTTATTGGCTCCCTATATTAATGAATTGCGATTAGCCCGTACGGATTATGTCGTTGTAGGAGCTACAGCACCGGAGGTCGGAACGCCTGTCGAGGAGTGGTTGCGGCGATCGCACGCCGCCCAACAGCAGGGCAACTATCGGGAAGCCTGCCGTACCCTCTACATGGCCGCTCTGCAAAAACTCAGCGATGCCGACCTGATCCGCCAGCAATCCAGCCGTACCGATGGCGAATACCTATCGCTCTTATCGGAGCTACCCCAGCCCCAGCCCTATGAGGAACTGGTGCGGGTGCATGAGCTGTTGTGTTTTGGCGATCGCCCCATCACTGCCGAAACCTACCAGCGCTGCCAGCGGGCATTTCAGGAGATCAGTGCATGAAAAAGCGGCGCAATTGGATTGTCGCTATCGTTCTGGCGAGTCTCATCGGCCTGACCTTATTAGCTCCCCGCAATGCCTTACAGCAGCAGGGTTCTACCTACAATCGTGCCCCCAATGGATACGGAGCCTGGTATGCCTACCTGGAAGAACAAGGGATTCCAGTCCGTCGATGGCAACGTCCGGTCGAGGAGTTAGGGCTGGCAACCGAAGACCCAACGGATGCAACGGCACCTGTAACGCGATCCATCACCTTTGTGCAGATTAACCCTGTCCCCAGGTCTCCTTCCCCAATCGAGCAGGAATGGGCCAGGGTTGGGCATACGGTTGTGCTGGTGGGAATTCAAACTCCGGTCACAGCAGCCCCTTTTTCCTCGGTACTGGATAGCCCTCAGGGTAAGGTGCGGATTGAAACCCGTCGCCGCTATCCCGAAGCGGGAGGTGCAGATAAAAGCCGCTTAGGGGATGACGAGGGCAGTGTGGTCTGGGAACAAGCGGTTGGAAAAGGGCAAGTCATCTACATTAATACCCCTTACTTTGCTGCCAATGCCTACCAGGATGAAGCGGGGAATATTCCATTCCTGGCAGCTCTGGTAGCAGAGCCCGGCCATCCCGTTTGGGTAGACGAATATCTGCATGGTTACCGTGACCCCGACATTCTCGCCGAGGAGAAACGGGGAAATGCCTTCGCCTATTTGGTGCGCACGCCGGTGCTGCTTGTGGCGATTCAAGCCTTGGTATTGCTGTTATTGGCCGTTTGGGGCGATCGCCGCCTTGGCCCTCCCCTCCGAGTAGAACCTGCTAAGACGGACAGCAACGCCACTTATATTGGTGCGTTGGGAAGTGTACTCAACAAAGCCAAGAGCAGTGAGTTTGTGATGGAAACGGTGGGGCGTCATGAGCAGGAGCAGATTCAGCGATCGCTCGGCCTGGGTGTTGACCCAGTTGAACCGGATCAACTGCTAGAAGCCTGGACTCAGCAGACCGGACAACCCGCCACTGAATTGCAATCCCTCCTGGCGCCTGTTGTACAAAAACGTCGTCTCCGCGAACGAGAGTTGCTACTCTGGTTGGAGAACTTGCGCCAGGTGCGCCGTCATCTACCCTGATGCCCTATCGTCTCCCCTCTTATGACTTCCTCTAAAGCTGCATTTGTGGATTTGGCCCAGGCTCTTGGTACTGTCATTGTGGGGCAGACAACCCTGGTGCGGCAATTGCTGGTGGCCTTACTCAGCGGTGGACACGTCATTCTGGAAGGAGTGCCGGGGACGGGAAAAACCTTGCTGGTCAAGGTCATGGCTCAGTTGATGCAAGCCGACTTTCGCCGGATTCAACTGACGCCTGATATTCTCCCCTCAGACATCCTGGGCACTAATATTTTTGACCTCAACAGCCGCAATTTCACCCTCCGCAAAGGCCCCATCTTCACCGAAATTCTGCTCGCAGATGAAATCAACCGCACCCCTTCTAAAACGCAGGCGGCTTTGCTAGAGGCGATGGAGGAACAACAGGTGACGATTGACGGAGATAGCTTGCCATTACCAGAGCTGTTTTGGGCGATCGCCACGCAAAACCCACTGGAGTTCGAAGGCACCTATCCCCTGCCTGAAGCTCAGTTGGATCGGTTTTTGTTCAAGCTGGTGGTCGATTATCCCGACAGTAAGGCAGAGCGGCAAATGTTGCTGAATGCGCAATCTGGCCTACAAACTCGGCGGCAAGATCTCGCCCATCTCAAGCCCATTCTCACGGTGGCCCAGGTTCTCGCCGCCCGCCAAGAAGCCCGCCAGGTAAAGATGACCGATGCGCTACTAGATTACCTGCTGAGTTTGGTTCACCGCACGCGCCAGCATCCTGATCTGGATCTGGGGGCATCTCCTCGTTCTGCAGTGGCCTGGATGCACGCCAGTAAGGCACATGCCTGGTTGAGCGATCGCGACTATGTCACCCCTGACGATATTAAAACGGTTGCTTCACCTCTGTTGCGTCATCGCCTCATTCTTCGCCCCGAAGCCCAATTAGACGGTATGAAAATTGATGGCGTGATTACCGGATTGCTGGGACAGGTGGCAGTGCCCAGGTAAGGGAAATAGAGATTATGGTACCTGCAGCTCGGCTTTATCAATTGGTGTTACTGGGTACGGCGTTGGGGATGGCGATCGCCCTCTACAACACCGACAACCTACTACTGTTGCAGGGGGCGATCGCCTTCACCCTATTCTTCGATCTGATACTCCTGGGGTTGGGATTGGTGGATGTTCGACGGGGGCGATCGCAGCGCCTTCAGATCACACGAGATGTGGCCCAGAAGTTATCTATTGGGCGGCATAACCCTGTAAACCTGCATCTGCAAACCACCCATACAAAACAGCCTCTTCGAGTCCAAATTCGGGATCATTTTCCAGCTCAATTTCAGGCCAGCTCGCCCCTGCTCAAGTTGTCATTGCCACCAGATACAGAAGAAACAGTCAACTACACGGTCTTCCCGGCTGAGCGTGGAGAGTATCCATGGGGTGACTTATATATTAGACAGTTGGGACCATGGGGTTTGGCCTGGCAGGAATGGCGCGTTCCCCAATCCACAAAAGTTTCTGTCTATCCTGATTTGATGGGGTTGCAGGAACTTTCGATTCGGCTGGCCGTACAAACTACGGGCAATATTCGTAAAACCCGTCGCGCTGGCATGGGAACTGAGTTTACCGAATTGCGCGAATACTATACAGGTGATGATCCACGGCTGATTGATTGGAAAGCAACCGCTCGCCGCAGCCGTCTTCTGGTGCGTGTGCTGGAGCCAGAGCAAGAACAAACGGTGATTGTGCTGCTTGATCGGGGACGGTTGATGACCGCTCAGGTAGCAGGCATCAGCCGTTTTAACTGGGGATTAAATGCAACGCTTTCTCTCGCATTGGCGGGGTTGAATCGGGGCGATCGCGTGGGGGTTGGCGTCTTCGATCGCGATATGCAAGTATGGATTCCCCCGGAACGTGGTCAGCATCACCTGACCAAGCTCATTGAACGGCTTACCCCTCTACAACCCGCTCTTCTGGAACCGGATTACTTAGGAGCCATCACAACAGCGACAACTCAGCAACACCGTCGTGCCCTAGTGGTGATGTTGACAGATTTAGTGGATGAAACCGCCTCAGGGGAACTGCTTTTGGCAATGCAGCGGCTCACTCCGCGTTATTTGCCATTCTGCGTCGTGTTGCGCGATCCAGCGGTGGATGCGATCGCCCACACCCCCAGCACTGACATTTCCGAAACCTATAACCGCGCGGTTGCGTTGGATCTGATGAATCAACGCAAAGTAGCCCTTGCCAAACTCAAGCAACGGGGTGTCCTAGTACTGGATGCTCCTGCCAACCAAATCAGCGAAGCTCTAGTGGAACGCTACCTTCAAGTGAAAGCTCGCAATTTGCTGTAATCGGGCGAATGCTTAAATTGTGGGATGCGAGACACCCGGTGTTTTCAAAACACCAGGTGTCTAAATTTCGGCGATCGCTCCGTAACACGAAATCCCCAGTTTTTTAGGAAAAACCGGGGATTTAGACCTATTCAGGAAAACGGATTAGCGCAAACCCAACCAGGTAAAGAAGTCTTGACCTGAAAATAATTCCAACAGTAGCAGGGCCACAAAGCCGATCATGGCGAAGCGCCCGTTGATAATTTCTGCGTACCGTGTCCAGCCAAAAGCAGGTTCTGCTTCGGGGACTGAGGGCGTCCCCACAGGAGTTGCCGTTGGGGTAGGAGCCTTGGCTTCAGGCGAGGATTGGGGGGCGGTATCTGGAGAATCTGAAGGCATAGCAAATTCGCGTTATTGCGTATCTAATTTTATCGCTTTCACGGATTCGATGAGCGATCGCACTTCCGCCGCCCCCTCCGACGGCTCGAAGGTGAGGGGGAACTTGCCATGCACCAGCATCCGCACACCTAAAGGCCCCAGGCTAGCAAGACCCCGCAAATCCCGGAAGTTGTTGCCTACAACCCGTAGACCAAACTTGCGTTCGTCCACCCAACCGCCTTCCTTCACCAATTCCACCAGGGTCTTGCGGTGACGGATAGAACGGCTAGCCGTGGCTTCCTTGCGATCGAGGATTTCTTGCTTAATTTTGCTAATCTGATCCATCGGCGCAACATCCATAGGGCACACGGAGTTGCAGTAGTAGCAACGGGTACATCCCCAAGCACCAGCCGTACCTTCGTTATATTTTTCCAGGCGGTCTTCGGTGCGAGCATCCCGTGAATCAGCCACCATGCGGTAGGCTTTCGCTAGAGCATGGGGACCGACAAAATCAGGATTCGTTTCGCGGGCATTACATTCTGAGTAGCAGGCTCCACACAGGATGCAGTTGCCCATCTGATTGAGGCGATCGCGCTCCTCAGGGGTCTGCAAAAACTCCCGCTCGGGCACTTGGCGTGACTGAGTGCTGACGTAGGGATCCACAGCTTCCAGGTTGTCCCAGAAGCTTTTCATGTTGACAACGAGATCTTTGACTACGGGCATGTTGCCCATAGGGGCAATAGTGATAGTGGGAATGTCTGAAAGGGTGCCATCAGGAGTAGTCGCGGCGATCGCCTCCAAGCGAGCTACCTCGTCCGCTACCTTTTCTTTACACGCTAAAGTGGAGCGGCCATTGATTCGCATAGAACAGCTACCGCAAATGGTGTTTCGACAGTTCTTACGAAAGGCTAGAGTGCCATCCTGTTCCCACTTGATGCGATTGAGACAATCCAGAATGGTATTACCGGGGTCAGCATCCAAGAGATACTCTTGTATATGAGGAGCTGAACCAGCGGTTTGCCGAACAATCTTAAATTGAAGTTGCATCAGATTGGTCTTTCTAGGAGATATAAAAGCCAGAAAACCCTATATCTCATTATTACAGGCGATCCCAAACGCATGTGCTGAAAAAGATAAGGTTTTTAAACCATTTTGCGAATTTCATTTCATACGTAGCAGGAGATTTATTGTTGCTAAGGAACTCAACTTGCAACGCTTTTTAAGCGCTTAAAATCTGGTTGTTTTTGTGAGAGCCGCGCGGAGCGTGGCTCTCACAAAAACAATCGTGGCTGATTCAAGCGCAAAGCGCTGTAATGAAAGATAAAACTGAAAATGCTGTGCCGTCCGTTTCATGAGCAGCACAGCATTTTCAGTTTTATCTTTCATTATGCCCACCTCCTGATAAACACAGCATACACAACATTAACCTTGTGCATAACGCCATTTATGATAGCCAGTGAATCATTGCAATCAGGGACAATACAGCTCATTGCACAGCAACATCCCTAATTACAATGATTTACCTGAATAAAGTACGAGGTATAAAAATAAACAACTCGGGTCTCGGTCTCGGTCTATGAAGAGAAACTTACAATAGAACCCTCCTTTGTAACGAACCATTTTTGCCATTCTACTTCTGTAATGATGTCTACCTTCGACAGGTCCAGGGAGGAGGTTAGGCCTATGCAAGCTCTCTATATTTGGTGCATTTTTGTTGTGTATGGTGTGCTTCGTACACCATACACAACAAAAATGCGTCAGCCCCAAAATCCATCCATCATTTGCTGCGCTTGTCCTATCAATTAGACCGTTCAATTGCATTGTGGCAGGAAGGAGGAGAGACCAGGTCCGAACTCTCCTCTCACAACGAAACTGAGCGTGGCCCTACTCACGTCTTACGCCCAAACCTTAGATCTTGATTTTGCCATTCAAAGTAACAGCAGAATCAAGATTCTGGGTTTTAGTTTTGAATAAGTGCACAATATAAGCGCATCACTGGGAAGAACTATCCCGTAGTTTTGCCCGGTGAAATATAACAGGTGTGTTTGTTAGGCGTCCGTGAGGGAGTTGAGAGGAACCACTCTCAACTCTCCTATATACAAAAGAAACGGTGAGTTTCTTGAGAGTATATAGATTGACGAGTATGGAAGCATAAGCTCTTCCTGGAGGGCTATATTTTTCCCAAAATCCAAAAACGGTTTTACAATTTCTACCCATCGATTGAAAGAATAGATTTCAGACCCAATTGGGAGTAGCGATTAACCGATAAGTAGTACAGACAAAAATAAACAAAGAACTCGAAATCCCTATACTGCCCCCATACTAGATAGTGTGAAGATTCTGGATTCTTCACCAACGCAGAGGAGCTTACCTCGAATATTTACGCTCAACTTTGCGATTTTTTTTTCTGATTTCAGTTCTATAATTAGGAGCTATATTTCAAGGTATGGATGTCATCAGGTTGATCACCAACACTCAGAAATCCATTTGCAAGCAGGGGAATTTTTAGGGCAATGACGGATACTGCAAGCGCACCACTGACAGGGAAAGCATTATTGCAAAAAGTCAAGGAGCTTTCCGACCTAACTCCACGGGAAAAAGCCCGTCGTTGTGGCTATGAAACCGTTGGGAAAAATGGTCAGTCCCGGGTAAATCTGTCGGCTTTTTACGAAGCACTGTTGGCAGCTCGGGGTATTTCTCTTGGTAAAGAAGGTGACAAAGATGGCCGTGGCCGTGAACCGACCTATCGGGTGAGTGTCCATAAGAATGGCCAAATTGTAATCGGTTCTACTTACACCGAAAAGATGGGCTTGCAACCGGGAGACGAATTTGAGATTAAGCTCGGTTACAAGCATATTCATCTAATTCAAATTGATCGCGACCGGAACGGTAGTATTGATTTCATTGATGAGGATGAAGACGAAGATGAGGATGATGAGGAGTAAGCCTTTGAACCTTTTGTGGTTGCGACTCAGAGCGCTGAGCCTTCAAAGTCCTTTTATTTCTTCTATAGCTAGCTAACAAGTGCGACGGGCTTTGTGAGACTGTGTTTAGGTCATCGTCCAGCCTATCCCATAGGTAAAAATCATTTGAAGAATTGACTTTTCGTGCTCTTACGAAAAGTCAATTCTTCGCAAACTATTTCAAACAGCACTAAGAGCAGTTTGATTTTTCCAAAAAGGGATGTTTGAAGAAACATCCCTTTCGGCAAATCACTGGACTGAAACGCCGAATCTTACACGCGCAGTATTTTCATGAAGACCAGGGAAAAGGGTGAGCGCAAAATGCTCACCCTTTTCCCTGGTCTTTGCTTGTTAATACAAAAGCGTAGCGTAATGCACTTTATCCCTTGGGCTTTGTATTAACGAGTCTGGTGATACAGCATTTTGCGATTGGGCGAGGTACGAGGGATAGTGTGACCCTATCCATCTCTCGTACCTCACCCAATCGCTGAGCTCCTTAGAATCACAAATAAAACAACCTGTAATTCTTTGTATAAAAGGGGGTAAAACCGTCCTCTTTTATACAAAGAATTACAGGTTATTCAATGCATGATTCTGCGCGGGAGATGCGTTCTAAACGCACCAACGTGACTGGATTTAGGGGTTGCAACCGAGTGAGAGAGCCAACAGGAACCGAGCGAGCCAGTTGAGTTTGAAGGGTATGAGCATGCCATTGGTCGGCATGGTTAGAAGCTTTTAACCAGTGAATTAAAGTACTGAAGTGTTCCAACGTGGCGAATGCTGCCACAATGACCCCATCAGGTTTCAGTACAGGGGCGATCGCCTCCAAAATCTCCTCCAATTGCCCTCCGCTTCCCCCTAAATAAACCCGATCAGGGGCGGGGAGAGTATCCAGGCCTTCGGGAGCTTTGAACTGGCAAGGTATGACCGAAGGCGTCTGGAATCGCTGCACATTGTCTTGAATCAAGCTAATTCCCACAGCCGTCTGCTCAATAGCAAAGACTTGGGACGTCGGACAGAGACGAGCAATCTCTACAGAGACGGAACCCGTTCCAGCTCCCACATCCCACACGACCTGCCCTGGACGCAGGGCCAATTCCCCCAGAGCCAGCACTCGTATTTCCCGTTTAGTTAAGAGACCAGGGCGATCGCTAAAGCTTGCAAAGGCCGAATCAGGAACTCCTAACATCGGCAACTCAGATATAT
This sequence comes from Leptolyngbya sp. PL-A3, assembly GCF_039962325.1. Lineage (NCBI taxonomy): Bacteria > Bacillati > Cyanobacteriota > Cyanophyceae > Leptolyngbyales > Leptolyngbyaceae > Leptolyngbya > Leptolyngbya sp. PL-A3. The sequence goes on along the minus strand of NZ_JAMPLB010000001.1, from coordinate 336,000 downwards.
TTTGAAACCCAGTCTGGTGAGCCTGGCGCAGCAATACCAGGACATTGAGGGTCGTAAAGCGATGGTTGACCAGATCCTCGGGGGCAAACTCTCGGATCTGCTCCTGAACACTGCCCAAATTTTCGCAAACCCAGACCCGGTAGGTGACGGGCAGTTCTAACTCTTGTAGGAGAGTGGCGATCGCTCCTGGCGTATGGACCTCATCTGTCAATACGGCAATTTTTTCGACGCCCTGTTGAAGAGCCCGAATTAGGGTATCGGGGGATCGCCCGTGGACGCTCACCAAACAAGCATCCTGCCAGGGTACTTTAATGCGATTAAAGGCCAGTTGAATTGAGCAGAGGTGGGGGTGAAACGTCAATTGCTCTGCAGAAAACTGTTGCAGCAGTAAGCGCCCTAACCCAAAAAAGAGAGGATCACCAGACACCAAAATGACGACCGGAGTTTTGGCTTCAGCCGAGCTGAGATAAGAGCGAATTTTATCAAAGGTAGATTGAAAGTCTCCCAACCGCAGCTGCGGGGCCGGGTGATCGGGAAAATAACTGAGATGGCGATCGCTTCCGACCAGCAAGGCAGCTTGCTGAACCATCTGTTGAGTGGTTTGAGACAGGCCTACAGGCCCATCCATGCCGACCCCAACGACCTGAATAGGTGTGGGGTTCTCCTTTAAATATGGGGGGATCACAGGAAATTCTCTCCTTCGGGGCTCTCCCAGGCCAAGAGCAACAATGCATTTAAAATAGCTGCTGCCACGGCTGAACCGCCTTTGCGCCCCTCCACCCGAATTTGTGGGACGGGAGTTTCGGATAGAGCCGCCTTCGATTCCAACACTGAGACAAAACCAACGGGGGCTCCAATGATCAGGGCAGGAGCCGGGTTTCCTGCATTTTTAGCTTGCCGAGAATGGTTGCAAAGGGTCAGTAGAGCAGTGGGGGCATTGCCAATGGCATAAATTCCATGGGGTACTTTCTGCCAGCACTGATCCATTCCGGCTTCGGTGCGGGTTTTGTGAGAGGGTACCTCGCGAGGGGCTTGCTCAATAGCAACCCAGATGGGATTTTGAAAGGTTTGGGCTACCTTAGTCGCAATGCCCTGGCGCACCATGCTGACGTCGGTGATAATGGGTGTTCCCTGGCGGATCGCGGCGATCGCCCCCTCAATCGCTCCGGGACTGACCTTTAGTAATTGCAGAAAGTCAAAATCTGCAGTGCTATGAATAACGCGTCGTGCGATCGCATAAGCTTCAGGGGACAAATTGTGGGTACCAACCTCGCGATCAATCATCGCAAAGCTTTGCAGCACAATAGGGTGATCCAGCGAGGACATAATCAAGACTATATCGTGAGTGCAGATTGGGTCAGCCTGGCATTTTTAGAGCGTGCAACGGTAAAGTTAATGCTCTTGCCTCAAAAGTAGCTCCATTTCGTATGGAATTATTGTGAGCTTTGCGGTTGACATGGGTAATCTAAAGCCAATAGCAGCAGGTTAGCGTTGGCTTTCCTGCTTGACGGGCCTAGCATCTGTTTACGCACCTTCGTTTGAATTTTGACAAATTCTGCATCAGGATGAACCCGTACGATTTGTGAAGAATTGAGAAACAATCCACTACCATAGACCGTAGAGGAAAACACCGTCATCCTTATATTTGTATTGGTTCTTACGGGATTGTTCTCTTTATTCGGAATCATTATGTCCGCTGCTCAGTCCTCACACTCATCGATTACCTATCTGCCTCGAACCCTTCAACGGGCCGAGCAGGCTGTTCGTTGTGCTCCATTTCGCCCGCTGTTGTATGAGGCGATGGGGCAGGAAGGGGTTTCTTTGAAAGCGATCGCTGGTTCAGCCGGAGTAAACCATCAATTTACCCGTCGCGCTATCTCCGAGTTAGCCGTCGAGAATGATTTGCTCTGGCTGATTCAAGTCGGGGTTTTGCGGCGGGAAGTAGACGGGCAGGGGCTAACAGATAGCTTTCGCCTAACCCCTTTGGGGCGCGCATTGTTGCGTCAGTGGGAAAGGGATGGGTTTCCACGCCCGCCGTCCTGGTTGATGCGGCTGCGGAATTTCATCCTGCGTTGGGTGCCAATACCTGGAATACAATGAAGCAGCGCCAGCCAAAGAGTTCTTGCTTTGTGATTCCATCTACCGTGGCTGATTATTCTTGGGTTTCTGGAGGTTTTGGATGAAAGCCATCATGGTCGTTGGGACGACATCCCATGCCGGGAAGTCCATGGTAACAACGGCTCTATGCCGCATTTTGAGCCGGCAGGGCTGGCAAGTGGCCCCCTTTAAGGGGCAAAACATGGCCCTGAATGCCTACGTGACCAACAATGGTGGCGAAATTGGTCATGCTCAAGCGGTGCAAGCTTGGGCGGCAGGGATCACGCCCCGGGTTGAGATGAACCCAATTCTGTTAAAGCCTCAAGGCGATATGACGTCCCAGGTGATTCTCAAGGGCAAACCTGTGGGCCGCATTGGAGCCGCTGAGTACTACGAGCAGCTTTTTGAACCGGGATGGCAAGCCATTGAAGAATCGCTCAAACGACTAAGCGAAGAGTTTGACCTGCTGGTCTGTGAGGGGGCCGGTAGCCCAGTAGAGGTCAACATCAAGCACCGCGACCTGACTAATATGCGGATCGCTCGTTACTTGAATGCACCCACCATCCTGGTAGTGGATATTGACCGGGGGGGAGCTTTCGCCCAAATAGTAGGCACCCTGGAACTGCTGGAGCCCGAGGAGCGGGCACTGGTGAAGGGGATTGTGATCAATAAATTTAGGGGGCAGCGATCGCTCCTCCAACCCGGTATCGAATGGCTGGAGAACCGCACAGGTATTCCTGTCATCGGTGTCATTCCGTGGATGGATACCGTGTTTCCAGCAGAAGATTCCCTATCCCTGCTCGATCGCCCATCGTCTAAGAGCACTGGAGAAATCAACATTGCCGTTGTCCGCCTCCCTCGAATTTCCAACTTCACAGATTTTGACCCCCTGGATTCCGAACCTAGCGTCAATGTGCGCTATGTCGGCTTAAAAGAATCTCTGGGTTATCCCGATGCGGTCATCTTACCGGGATCGAAGACCACGATTGCCGACCTGTTAGCCCTCCAGAAAACCGGCATGGCCGAAGAAATTCAAAGCTATGCGGCCTCAGGTGGGACCGTCATGGGTATCTGTGGTGGCTTCCAGATGATGGGCAAAGTGCTGGCCGATCCCGAAGGGGTTGAAGGCCATGAGGGTCGTTACAAGGGGTTGGATTTATTCCCCCTAAAGACCGTGATTACAGGGCAAAAGGTTTCCCGACAACGGCAGGTTACCTCCAACTATCCTCAAACCGGGCTTCCTGTAGCAGGCTACGAAATTCATCAGGGCCGCAGCCACCTGGCAGAAGAGGAAGGAGCAGAAGGAACGCAATACTTCCCTCTATTTGATGACAAACCTCTAGGCACCGTCGATTCCACCCAATCTCTTTGGGGCACTTACCTGCATGGCATTTTTGACAACGGGGCTTGGCGTCGGGCCTGGCTGAATCGACTTCGTCAGCAGCGTGGCTTAAAGTCCCTGCCCACGGGGATCTCCAACTACCGTGAACAGCGAGAAATGATGCTCGATTCTTTGGCAGATGTGGTCGAAGCCTACATTAATCCTGCAGTGATTACAAGTTGGCTCAACTCCTAATCACTGCGACGTAAAGCCCCGTTGTGAGCGAGTCGTGCTAAGCGCCACTGCCTCACAACGGGGCTTTACAACCTCTAGAAACAAAATAAGCGCACTTGAACGTGCGCTTAATATCCCTAACCCTTTCGGTGCAACGTACCCGTTTATCCTTGAGTCATACAAACACGCTGAATTCAAAAAATTATTTGGACATTAAAGCACTATCTTTTGCCCAGGTATTGAATTTAGTGTGTTTTGCTGTATCTCGCTTTGCATCGTAGCATTGAGTAGAGAGGTAGATTCCCCCTATTGGCACGGGTGAAAGTAGCCTATTGGGGGGTTGTTGACTGGCTTTGGGCCGCTCAGCAAACGGCAATTCCGTTATTTCTTGATTTAGGAATTTTTCAGATTTTCGTTATGAGTGTTCATATTCGTTTTCTTCCCGATAATGTGGTTGTCGAGGCTGAAGTAGGCGAACCCCTTCTACAGGTGGCCAGTCGTGCCGGGATCTCCATCCCAACGGGTTGCCTGATGGGTTCTTGCCATGCCTGCGAGGTAGAACTGCCCGATGGCCAGATCATCTGCTCGTGCATCAGTGCAGTACCTCCCAGCGAAAGTGAATTAGCCATCAATTTGTTTGTAGATCCGACCTGGTAACATAGAATGCAGTCGAAGAACCGTGATGAGGAGTGCAGCGCGACGTGATGCACTCCTCATCACGGTTCTTTAAGTGGAATAGATACAGGAAACCTTATGCTAGAGCTTGACCCCCCGTCGGTGGGGCGATCGCCCGTTTCCCTTCACCGGGCTGCGATCGCCCTCGGCAGTAATTTGGGTGATTCCCACACTATCCTGCAAAGCGCGATCGCTGTTCTTGATGAGATCCCCGGTATCCAGGTCAATCAAATATCTAGTTTCTATCGCACCGCCCCCCTGGGGCCGCCACAACCCGATTACCTCAATGCCTGTGTGCTCGTCTCCACGTATCTTTCCCCGGAAGCTCTACTGGAAACCCTGCTAGAAATCGAAGCACAATTTGGCCGAGTACGTCATGAGCGTTGGGGTCCCCGGTTGCTCGACCTGGATTTGTTGCTCTACGACGGTTCGGTTGTAGATAGCCCTGACCTGCAAATTCCCCACCCTCGAATGCACGAGCGGGCTTTTGTTCTCGTACCGCTAGCAGAAATTGCCTCGGATTGGATCGTGCCCGTATGGGAAAGAACCGTTAACGAGTTGCTACAAGCTGTAGACCCTGGTGGAGTTCGGCTACTCGAACCCATTGCTGAGCATTAATTTATCCGTTTTTGATAGTACAGATCAAAACCTCTAAAACTCAGAGTTCTTTGTTGTGGGGGCGACACCCTCACAACAAAGAACTCTGAGTTTTAGAGGTAGTTTTATTGTTTGTTCCGTACTGAGGTACAAGACTTACACAAGCCTGCTGTACCTTGCACACCCCACAAAATTATTACCCATGTTTCAATAGGACAGGTTTAGCAACTAACTCAACGTCAGTTCGGGATAAGCCGAACCGCCCATTATTGCGTGCGCGACGCGCACGCAATAATGGGTTTTTTCGAGTGCCGCGCGAAGCGCGGCACTCGAAAAAACCCTTAACCCGAACTGAGGTTAACTCACGGTCATGCTGTTGGCTGAATAGCGAAACCTGCTGTGGCGATTGATAGCGATCGCCACAGCGGGTTTGCGTGGAAGTTCCTGAATAGGTCGTTAAGGTAACGTCAAAACTCGCCTCTACAGAAATCACCCAAAATCCGTATAGGAATTAAAGCTTGACTTGCCGTAGGTCCTGGCGGGGATCAGTGGTGCGGTTAGCGCGAATCTTTTCGTAAAGCTCCCGTTCCGTAGCGCTGATATCTTTGGGAGGGATAATGACGACCTTGGCGAGTAGGTCGCTGCGATCGCCCTTCGGGGTCACCCAGCCCTTCCCACGCAGCCGCAGAGACTGACCTGAACGAACTCCCGATGGCACATTCACGGTGACCATACCATCGGGAGTCGGAACTTCGATAGCAGCCCCAAGCACGGCTTCATCCGGGGCGATCGGCACATCACACGTCAGGTTATCCCCATCAAACTTAAAAAAGGCGTGGGGTCGAATTTCGATTTTTAGATACAGGTCACCCCGTGACCCGCCGTAGGGGCTGGGTTGCCCTTTGCCACGAATACGAATTTTGCTCCCCGGTTTTGCCCCAGCAGGAATTCGTACATCGATCACCTCATTGCCAACACTCAGGCGTTTCTGGACGCCATGAAAGGCTTCTGAAAGGGATAAGGCAAAATTGGATTCCAGGTCAGCTCCACTCGTACTGGTGCGGCCACCGAAGGCATCATCTACCCCAAATCCACCAGGGCCTGGACCATAACTACGCCCTCCCCCTGGTGTTGTAGAAAAGCGCCCCAGCAGTTCATTAATAAAGTCGTCGAAGTTGCGGTATTGACCAAAATCAAACCCACCAAAATCTGGTTGCCCGGCTCCACCGCCACCCGGCCAACTGCCAGCCTGCTTCCAATATTGGCCGAACTGGTCGTACTTCTGGCGTTTTTCAGTGTCAGATAGTACCTCGTAGGCTTCGCTGACCTCCTTGAACCGGGCCTCGGCGGTTTTATTCCCAGGATTCATATCGGGGTGATACTGACGGGCCAGCTTTCGATAAGCCCGCTTGATTTCATCGGCGCTGGCACCTTTACTCACGCCTAAAATCCCGTAATAATCCCTAAAATCCGTTGCGGCCATCGAGTTCATCTCCTCCTGCACAGTCGCTCAGGCTGCCTGGGCCGCAGCCTGTAAAGCCCGTTATCTCTTAAGTCTAGTGCATGCCCTTTCATTCAACCCTACCAAAGGTGAATGACCTACGAAGTACGGTTACAAGACTCAAAAGGGAGAGATTTCCCTACCTGAGCGATCTACAGTCACTTTCGCTAGGGCAAAGAGAGGGGAAGCAATTGTTAGGGCCTACCCTCCTCTGCTGCAATATTTATACATTTCACAGTATGCAGAGTATTACCAGGATGTATTTATACAGAAAAACTAAAACCTGGTGTCAAAATCCTTTTCGTGAGTTACTTGTGGTCCGTCAATGTTTAAGTGTGGGGTAATCCCGCACTTAAACATTAAATTTAAGAAGTTTTTAAGGGGCTATAAACCCCTCAAAAACTTCTTGACATGCTAGTCCACAAAAAGGATTTTGATGCGCTAGCATGGCGTTTTCATGGGTCCTTTTAGCTTGTGACACCACTGAATCATCTGGCGTTTTCTTGAAAGGCTTAATTTTGCATGCATATAGCATGACCAAAATCAAGCCTTTCAAAATAGGACATGCTGATATATCTACAGCAACTCAAGCTATCGGTCTCCTTTTCCCAAAACAAGATTTGGCAAGATTTACCCGAAATTCTTAAATCTTTCGGAAAAGGCGGTTGTCATAGGCATGACGACCCAGGCGGAAGTGCGAAAGTGGATGATATGATTGCTGAGAAAATTCTTACCGATAAACCAAGGGCTATCTAGATGGCACAGATGCCTGTCTCTCCAGTTGTTCTGATAATTCTAGACGGGTGGGGATACCGCGAAGAAACGGACGGCAATGCGATCGCCGCCGCTAACACGCCAGTAATGAATAGCCTGTGGGAAGCCTATCCCAGTACGCTGATTCATACCTCCGGGAAGAATGTTGGGCTACCCGATGGGCAAATGGGCAATTCTGAGGTGGGCCACCTAAATATTGGTGCAGGCCGTATTGTGCCCCAGGAGTTGGTGCGGATCTCCGATGCTGTTGAAGATGGCTCAATTTTGGGCAATTCAGCCTTATTAAAGGTGTGCCAGGAAGTCCGGCAAAGTGGCGGAAAGCTCCACTTCGTTGGCCTTTGCTCCGATGGGGGGGTACACTCCCACCTGAGCCACTTGGCAGGTTTGCTCAAACTGGCGAAAGAACAGCAGATTAACGATGTGTGCCTCCACGTCATCACGGATGGGCGCGATACGAAGCCCACAGATGGCTTGGCGGCGGTACAGCAGATTGAGGACATGATTGTCAAAATCGGCATTGGTCGCATTGTGACAATCAGCGGTCGTTATTACACCATGGATCGCGATCGCCGCTGGGATCGTACAGAGAAAGCCTACAAAGTGATCACCCAGGACGGTGACGGCGATGGTCGTTCTGCCCTGGAAATTCTTAAGGCCTCCTATGAGGCAGAGATTACTGACGAGTTTGTTGAACCCACTCGGGTTGCTCCGGGTGCTGTTAGCGCTGGTGATGGTGTTATTTTCTTCAATTTCCGTCCCGACCGCGCTCGCCAACTGACCCAAGTGTTCGTCGATCGCAATTTCAACGGCTTTGAGCGAGAATTCATCACGCCCCTTGCCTTTGCGACCTTTACTCAATACGATCCCGAATTTCCGGTGCTGGTAGCCTTCGAGCCCCAAGATCTCACCAACATTTTGGGTGAAATTGTTTCTCAACAGGGGCTGCGGCAACTGCGTCTGGCAGAAACCGAGAAGTATGCTCACGTCACCTACTTCTTCAATGGCGGTATTGAAGAGCCTTTTGCAGGAGAAGATCGAGAACTGGTTCCCAGCCCTATGGTGGCGACTTACGATCGCACCCCACCGATGTCAGCCGATAAGGTAACGGAAGTGGCGATCGCCGCTGTCGAAAAGGGCATCTATTCCCTGATCGTGATCAACTACGCTAACCCGGATATGGTTGGCCATACGGGCAAAATTGAGGCCACGGTAAAGGCTATTGAAACCGTCGATCGCTGCGTTGGTCGTCTCCTCGAAAGTATCGTTAAGGCCGGAGGCACCACCCTGATCACCGCTGATCACGGCAATGCTGAAATGATGTGGGATGACCAAGGCAACCCTTGGACAGCCCACACCACCAATCCCGTGCCATTCATTCTGGTAGAAGGAGAAAAGCGTAAGATCCCCGGCCATGGGGCCGAGGTTCGTTTACGGGCAGGCGGTACCCTAGCCGATATCGCACCAACTATTTTGCAAATTCTGCAAATTTCCCAACCCACTGAAATGACGGGTACCTCCCTGATCGATACCGCTGAAATCGAAACCCGAGCAAACCGCACGCCGGTACGAGTTTCCCTATAAAGTTGTTTTTGTGCGCAATGCGCACAAAAACAACCCTCTTGGGACAAAGCCTTTTAGTACAATAATTAAGGGACGTTCGCCGCTCCCATGACATCTCCGCTGGTTTATCTATGACACTCGAAACGATCGCTCATATTCTCTGGGGTCTTACCGCCTTTGGTCTGATCGTCCTGGTATTGCTACACAGCCCCAAGGGTGATGGTCTAGGCGGATTGGGCGGCCAAGCTCAACTGTTTACTAGCACGAAGAGTGCTGAGTTAACCCTGAACCGTATGACCTGGACTCTGACAGCTCTGTTTTTGGCCCTAACCGTGGTGCTGAGTGCCCAGTGGTTGTCCCCGGTAGAAGCGGCACCCGGCGCTCCGGCAACTTCCGCGCCTCTAACAGCTCCGGCTCCTGATGCTCCGGCAAATCCTGCTCAGTAGAGTTTTGACAGTGCTATGAGAAGAGCGTGGGGACATATCCCCACGCTCTCTTTTTTTGGCTTTGCTAACAAGCGGTTACGATTGCTAGTACGCTGAGGCGGAAATCCATCACCTATGTTTTTGTGTAGGGTGCTTCGCACCCTACACAAAAACATAGGTTGCGAACTTAGGCCGCAGCCTACTAGTGCCGCGTTAGTTAGGACATCCAGAGCGGGCTCCCACTCGCTCCGAATGTCCTAACTAACGCGACAAAAGCTATACAGGGCTCTGTCACACGCCGATCCCGCATACATCACCAGACTTAGGAACGGTTACAGATTTGTAAGATTATTATTTTTCACTGGATTCTTTCTTTTGGCAGAGGTACGCTGAACGATATTCATTCTTAGCCAAAAGTTTCATGCTCTGGCGTTTGTTAAACCTGGGTTCAAATCAGGGTCTTTTCGAGGGCCATGTATCGTATGACGGTCTCCAATTTGGCGAGGTACGAGAGAGCGACTGGGATAAAATCCCACATCCTTCTCGTAGCTCATCAGATTGGAAAGGGGTATAGGTAGCCCTCGAAAAAACCATTTTTGAGTACAACTCAAACTTACATAAAGGTCTTTTCAAACTGACATTACCTAAAAGGTTTTTAGCAAGCCGGAGTGTTGCAAATCTAAACGTCAAGGTCGGCACATGAACTTCCTTTGCTTCAGGGAATTCTAAGTTCGACTCTTGATTCAATAAACAACTATCTCGTTCAATCACGGAGCATCTCTCCATGGCACACATCCTGAAGATTACCGACCAGCGCGCTGTTCTCAAGCGCCGTCCTGTCTATGTTGGTGAACTTCCCGAGGCGGATAAATTCCCGATTAACCAACTTACCCAATACGAAATTCAATCGTATGCTTATGCCGACTCCTTCGGTGATTTCGACGAACACATCAAATTCACACTCAAAGACGGAAACCTTAAAGGGTTTAACACCTGGTTTATTTTCAACCGATTTGCCGAGGTTGAATTTGATGGGCAAGTCGTTTATCCCATGGAAGAACAAACGGCTGCGCAGATATTGGAAATCACTCAGGATACGATACTGAAGCGCCGGCCCGTAGCATCTTCTGAACTCGCTGAAGAGGAAATGTATAAAGCTACGAAAGGAATGACCTTTGAGCTACATTCTTATGCCTATGCAGATGCAAAGGGTGAGTTCAATAACCATATTCGGTTTGCCATTAATAACCAGGAGCAGTACATCCGAGGTTTAAGTACCTGGTATGCCTATGAACAGCATGCCCAAGTCAAATTTGATGACACTGTTGTGTACCCCGTTCCCAATGCACCGGCCGATTCTCCAGCGCCAGCCAAGACCACAACGTCATCTTCAACACAATACAAGGGCAAAGCTATTTCAGTTCCTGGTAAAGGAACGGTCTATACGGATCAACCCATTATTTCCGGTGGCAGTTTCACGTGGGGTGATGCAACCCACGGTGGGGTTCGCGTTCCCCAAAGCGCTCAACACGCTAACAATATGGTCGCACTGGCGACTCAACTTCAGAAGGCACGCAACCAAATTGGTAAACCGTTCCGAGTAACTTCCTGGTATCGTCCCAACCCCTGGAATGCAAGAGCTGGGGGCGCAAAACGCAGCCAGCACCTGGAAGGAAAGGGCGTTGATATTGTTGTACAGGGTTTTATGGGAGCTGACCTAGCGAGACAGTTTGTCTCATGGTGGCCCGGTGGTTTGGGCATCTACCCAGGCAACCGTCGCCACATTCTGCACCTGGACGTCGGCCCCAAACGGAAGTGGGGCTTCTAAGTCGCAACGTTAGCAAGTCATCTGTGAGAAAAAGCTCGGCACTTTGTGCCGAGCTTTTTCTCACAGCCTTAGTTCGGAGAGTTTTTCTAAAGCCCTTGATTTGGTGTGCGCGAAGCGCACACCAAATCAAGGGCTTTAGAAAAACTCTCCAGAGTATTGTCATAGATGACTTGCATTTATTCCCCAGCCCACGATCTATAGCCTTTCCGCTATAGTCGGAATATTGTTTAGTCTAGGTATTTCGAATCGTGCATCGTCCGCACCCACTCCGTCGCCTCTTTGGCTACGCCCAGGCTTATCGTCGTCGCTTCTGGCAAGCCACCGTCTGTTCTATTTTGAACAAGATTTTTGATTTGGCTCCACCGCTATTGATTGGTATGGCTGTGGATGTGGTGGTACAGCAGCAAGATTCCTGGTTGACGCAGTTTGGGTTGGAGAGCGTACGGAGCCAGTTGGTGGCGATCGTCCTCGTCAGCTTTGTCATCTGGAGTTTAGAGTCGCTGTTTGAGTATGCCTATGCGCGATTGTGGCGTAATCTGGCCCAGCATATTCAGCACGACTTGCGGTTGGATGCTTACGCTCACATCCAAGAGTTGGAGTTGGAATACTTTGAGAGCCGCAGCACAGGGCGGTTAATGTCGATTCTCAACGATGACATTAATCAGTTGGAGCGGTTTTTGGATTATGGGGCGAATGAGGTTTTGCAGGTGAGCGCCACCGTGGTGATCATTGGTGGCATCTTCTTTTACCTGGCTCCGGGCGTGGCAGGATTGGCGATGTTGCCCATGCCCTTTATTTTGTGGGGAGCGATCGCCTTTCAAAAACTCCTGGCTCCCCGCTATGCTGACGTGCGAGAGAAAGCTAGCTTGCTCAATAGCCGCCTGTCTAACAACCTGGGCGGCATTATGACCATCAAAAGCTTCACCACTGAAGCCTATGAAATTGAACGCATTCGCCGGGAAAGTGATGGGTATAGCAAGAGTAACCAGCATGCGATCGCTCTGAGTTCTGCCTTTGTTCCGCTGATTCGCATTCTCATTCTGTTAGGTTTCACAGCAACGTTGTTCTTTGGTGGATTAGCGGTTGTTAACGGCAATCTTTCCGTTGGTAACTACAGCGTCATGGTTTACCTGATTCAGCGATTACTTTGGCCGTTAACGCGTCTGGGTGAAACTTTGGATCAATATCAACGGGCAATGGCGTCTACAAATCGGGTATTGGATTTGTTAGATACGCCTCTTGCCATTCACTCTGGTCGTACACCACTACCTACCAATCGTGTTCAAGGTGATATCTGGTTGAAGGATGTGACGTTTGCGTATCGCGATCGCACTCCTATCATTGAAAACCTGACTCTGCATATGCCTGCTGGGAAAACGACAGCGATCGTTGGTTCCACGGGTTCGGGTAAGAGCACTTTGGTGAAGTTGCTGCTGCGGCTCTATGAAATTGAGTCGGGCGAGATTACCCTCGATGGTCATGACATCCGCGATTTGCAGCAACGAGATTTGCGAAAGGCAATGGGGTTGGTGAGTCAGGATGTGTTCCTGTTCCACGGTACTGTTTGGGAAAACATCACCTACGGCACCCCTGACGCAACATTCCGTGAAGTGGTGGAAGCTGCCAAGATTGCCGAAGCCCACGATTTTATTGAGCAGTTGCCCCAGGGCTACGACACTATTGTGGGGGAGCGCGGTCAGAAGCTCTCAGGTGGGCAACGACAGCGGATTGCGATCGCCCGCGCCGTTCTCAAGAATCCTCCCATTCTGATTCTCGATGAGGCGACCTCAGCGGTTGATAACGAAACGGAAGCAGCCATTCAGCATTCCCTGGAGCGCATTACGCAGAACCGAACGACAGTGGCGATCGCCCACCGCCTCTCTACCATTCGTAATGCCCACTGCATTTATGTCATGGAGCAAGGCCAACTGGTAGAACGGGGCACTCACGAGGAACTGCTCGAACGAGATGGTCTCTACGCATCTCTCTGGCGTGTCCAGATGGGCATGCGTGGCTAAAGTAACGTCAGTTCGGGATAAGCCGAACCGCCCATTATTGCGTGCGCGACGCGCACGCAATAATGGGCTTTTTCGAGTGCCGCGCGAAGCGCGGCACTCGAAAAAGCCCTTAACCCGAACTGAGGTTAAAGTAGGTGGGTGAAACCCCAAAATATTGAGCCGCCTGCGAAACGGGCGGCTCAATATTTTGGGGCTGGAGCTGGGCAAGGGATAGGCCATCACACCTAATCCGGAATTTAAGCCTCGCACTTTGAAGCATATGACGTGAAGGGGTTAAGCAACATCCCATGACACTAAACAATTACAAAATACGATGTCTCGCTACTCACTGAATGAGTTTCTACAAGCTACATCTCAAAAGGAACATGGCCAGGACACCTTTGAGTTAGAAAGCCCTCACTTATTAGAAGTGAAGCTCAATGGAAGAGTTTGGGCTAAAGTTGGGGCCATGATTGGATACCTGGGGAATATCAACTTTAAGCGAGAAGGTATCCTCGAACATGGTTTAGAAAACCTGATGAAAAAGATGGTTTCCGGCGAAGGCATGTCCCTCATGAAAATGGATGGAGCAGGCCGCGTTTACCTGGCCGATCACGGCAAGCGGATTCACATCTTGAACCTTAACAACGAAACGATTTTTGTCAATGGCAACGACATTCTGGCGATGGAAGACTCGATTAAATGGGACATTAAACTCATGCGCCGAGTGGCGGGGATGATGGCCGGAGGGCTTTTCAACATCCGCCTATCGGGTAGCGGCATGGTCGCCATCACCACCCACCACGAACCTTTAGCCCTACCCGTCAAACCCAACATGCCCGTGTTTTGCGACCCCAACGCTACGGTTGCCTGGTCGGGTTCACTCTCCCCAGAACTAGCGACCAATTTTACCGTGGGCACTTTGTTTGGACGCGGCAGCGGTGAGTCCATCCAACTCAAGTTTCAGGGTAATGGCTGGGTGCTGTTGCAACCTTACGAGGAAGTTTACTTCCAAGCCGGAAGTTGATCTATAGCCCCCACCCGGTTGAAATAGGACTAACGCCTTCTTGTGCGATGTGTTTTGCACACTCCACAGAAGGCGTAAGCCCTGTAGAAAATAAACCTGGATTCTGCGACAGCTTAGTGGCGGCAAAATCCAGGTTTTAGTGCAAGATCTGAATAGAGTGATGTGAGGTGTCAGAGACAGAATGGGTATCGGAGGAATGTTGGGTCTGGGCCTGGTATTTGTGGGAACGTTCTTGTTCAGCAGCCTGGTAGAGTATTGGTTACATCGTTTGATGCATGTGCGGCCCGACAAATGCCAATTCCATGTCGACCACCATGCCGAAAATACAGGCCAGGGGGTCTTTAAAGAATTTCTGGAATACATGAAAGTCGTGGTGCCAATTCCACTCATTCTCCTGCTATTTTCCTGGAAAGTTTCCTTAGCTTTTTTCCTCGGAGCGGTAACATACGCGATCTTTTCGGCCTACGCTCACCAGCTTCAGCATGACAATCCCACTAAGTGCTTCTGGATGCCGATGCCCGTTCACTATGTCCATCACACCTACGGACAATGGCATCACAATTTTGGATTAGGGGTTGATTGGTGGGATCGAATCTTCGGCACCTACAAACCTACTGATTGGGAAACTAGCATAGATCCCACCGAACCTGAACGGAGTGCTTTACAAGTTCGCTGGTGGTAGTGAGCCTAAAAAAGAAGTGTGTTGCAGAGCAACACACTTCTTTTTTAAGCCTGAGCTCGAACCCAAACGGCTAAGCCACCGCCTCGCCCTCGAGCTGCGATGTAGTCCTCAGTGATGCGAAAGAAGGCAAAGAAGGGCAGCTTGGCAACGGGTTTCTGAGCAAATTCCTGAGCTTTGGTTGAGCCTCCACGAATACCGCCTTGATAGAGGGAGCGATCGCCCACCCTTATCTCCATCTGCGTAAAATCAAACACCAGCAAATTTTTCTTGCCAGGGTAGCGGCAAGGCCCAGTAAGGGTAAGCGATAAACCTGCCAGGGAAATCTGATTGCGAATTTCCCCCAACAGCGTCTCGCCCTCCGGATAAAAGCTGATGTAGGCAGGCGTAAACCCTGGCATATAAAAACCTCGGGTCAGCCGCACGCCGCCCCCCTTGCGCTTCTGAACCCCTGTCGTGAAACAAAGCCGCCACTGTCCCTCTAGAGCTGAGAAGGGATAGGTGATGTGGTCACGTTTGGCGGTCGTTTCGGCCTGGAGGAGGGCTTCAACCATGGCGACCGCCCCCGGTCGGCTACCCTGTCCTGTGCGGAAAATCTGCACAGCCTGGTCGAGGGTTTGGGCAAAATCCGTAGGGCGATCGGGGGACAGATCAGCAGTCATAAACAAGCTCTAGAACAGTTCACACTGTCCATGTTGCCGCATGAGATGGTCACATAGCACGAGGGCCATCATCGCCTCCACCATGGGCACCGCACGGGGCAGCACGCAGGGGTCATGCCGGCCTTTTCCAACCAGCAGGGTTTCCTCACCTTCCTTGGTCACCGTCCGCTGCTCTTTGCGGATGGTAGCCGTGGGTTTAAAGGCAATGCGAATAATGATGTTTTCGCCGTTAGAAATGCCTCCCTGCACGCCGCCGGAACGGTTGGTTTCCGTTCGCACATTTCCCTCGGCATCCGTAATGAAGGCATCATTATGTTCGCTCCCGCTCATCAGGGTACCTGCAAAACCAGAGCCAATTTCAAAACCCTTGGTAGCAGGGAGCGACATCATCGCCTTTGCCAGATCGGCTTCCAGCTTGTCAAACACAGGTTCCCCCAAACCTCTGGGAACGCGACGCGCTACACATTCCACCACTCCGCCCAGGGAATCCCCCTGGTCGCGGTACTTCTCCACCAGATCCAGCATGCGTTGGGCCGCTTCGCTATCAGGACAACGAACGATGTTGCTTTCCACCTGGCCCAGGGTGACGGTCTCCGGATCAATGACCCCTTCCAGATCCTTAATACGCTTCACATAGCCGACGATTTCCACCCCGGCAACTTGTTGCAGGATTTTTTTGGCGATCGCCCCTGCGGCTACACGCCCAATGGTTTCCCGTGCCGAAGAGCGCCCACCCCCCTGCCAGGCGCGAATCCCATACTTCGCGTCATAGGTCGCGTCTGCATGGGAAGGGCGGTACTTCACCGACATCTCGTCGTAATCCTGAGAGCGTTGGTCTTTGTTGCGCACCAGGATAGCGATGGGTGTACCCAGGGTTTGCCCGTCGAGCACCCCGGAGAGAATTTCGCACTGATCAGCTTCTTTACGGGGAGTCGTGATTTTACTTTGGCCCGGTCGCCGCCGATCCAGCTCAAACTGAATTTCTTCAGGTGTGATGGGCAAACGAGGAGGGCACCCATCAATCACAACACCGACGCCCCCACCGTGGGACTCGCCAAAGGTCGTAATGCGAAATAAATGCCCAAAAGTGCTACCCATGAACCGTAAGTTCCATAAATGTTGACATGGCAAACGACAGAATGCCTGTGCGATCGCCTGTCAGAATCCTAACCTGTTCCTTTCACCAACGGCACTACTCTATCCCCCCCGGTTTATGGCAGATTTACGGTTCGAGAAAAGCACTTTATTTCCCCTAAACAAACCATGCAATTTGAGTCGGTGTTTTTCAGGATCTAGCCTTCGTCAACAGCAGTTCAGGAGAAGTCGAAGCACCCAATAGTGCTTCGACTTATCCTGTCAGGTAACGTTCGTTTCTGAAATGAATGGCAGAGCAGAGTAGCGGCGTTACCTGTAACGCCGCTACTCTGGCCTAGCACTCACTCAACGATGGCTAAGCGAAAATTTTACTGCGGCTCGCCGCCGATTAATTCGGGATACTTGCCAGTGCCAGGGAGCACCTTATCCTCAGTATCAGAGGTCGTCATATGGCCTAGATAGAAGGCACCCGCTTCAATATCAATGGAGTGGGCAGTAACATCCCCCTCTAAACGAGCGGTGCGGCTCAGGCTGAGGCGACCTTCTGCAACAATACGGGATTTAACAACCCCATGAATGATCAGGTTACGGGTATGAATTTCTGGCCCTTCCACCAAACCTGTATGTGATACTTCCATGTCGCCTCGAACTTCTACGGTGCCATGGATGACGCCATCAACCCGTAGATTTCCTTCAATATGCAATGCCCCTTGAAACTCACTTTTCTCGCTCAGATAGGTGAGTGAATTGTTGCTTTGCTTTCGGCCGAACATACCTCGCTCCCTAGCGATGAATAGGTGAAATGCGATCGCTCAGTCCAAATAATACTTGGGATCCACCGGCTGATCATTCCGGAAAACCTCGTAGTGTAGATGCGGACCTGTCGAGCGGCCTGTATTGCCCAGATAGCCAATGATGCGATCGCGATCGACCGTCATACCCGAAGTTACGGCTAGCCCTGACATATGACCATAGAGGGTTTTATATCCATAACCATGGTCAATGACCACATGATAGCCGTACCCACGAGACATTTCTGCTCGAATCACTTTCCCAGGAGCCGTAGGATAAATCGGACTGCGGAAAGCGGCCACAAAATCAAGACCACCATGGAACTCTGAGCCACCACCGAAGGGATTACGCCGAAACCCAAAACCTGAAGTCTCCCGATAACTGGCCTTGAGCGGAAGGCCCTGAGGCCTTGCATTTTCTCGTTTTAGAGTAGCTTCCAGAGCCGGTTGAGTTCCCTCTAGATCCTCCATCAGCTGAGGTAACTGTTCCTCAGCAACAGATAAAAAGAATTTGCCTTCTACAGCCAAGGGTACGCCCCCCTGAGGTAGCCGGGATTGGTTCTCCGAGCCAGTTTCGGGCATCCCAGCCCGCCGTTGCAGGGCGTCAATTTCGGATTCCAATTGCTCCATGCCTTCCAGAATTTCCTGAGCCTGCTTATTCAGGTTGCGGTTCTCGTGAGTCAACTGCGAGTTGCGGTTGGTCATCGTCTGAAAGGCTTTGGCAACCGACACCACCGGGAAGGAAATAGAGCCCAATAGAATCGCTACCAAAATCAGGGGGTGAATGGAGATAGTCAGCGGGGTCTTACCTGTACAAGCGATGAAAATCGTAAAGCGTTGGGGGATACGGCGATGCATGATGTCTCAGCGGTTGTCCGTCAGTGGCCCACAAAACCGTCCAGGCTTAAATCGGAGGTACTTGTCGCTCCAGGTGCCAATCAAAGAGATTCGTTCTGCGGGTGAGATATATGCTTAAAAACCAGCGATATTCAAAAAATTTGAGCTTTTAGACACTTCTTGTAAAACAAGCCACTAAAGTATCAACAAACGGTTGATCTCGCAACGGGGATCGCTGATTTCCAGGTTGCAATTGTTGCTGCGGTTGTTATGCGATCGCCCTCCACCCCAGCAAAATGGAAGAACCCGATTCCACGACTGAGTTGCCATCGAAAATCGGATTCCTCGGTTTTGTTATGTTTCCGTTTTGTTACATTAATGAGCGCGTGACGTTAACCCTTTGCATCCGGGTGAAGAATAGGAACCAGTTTTAAGCCGTACACCTCTTCAAAGCATCCCTTCTTATAATCGAGGCTCCACAGTTCCAGGGCACAGTCATCCCCTGCATGACGGGGGTAGAGGTGCAGCCGCAGTTCTCCGGCTTCGGGACGGGGCTCACAGGTGAATTGAGCGATCGCTCCAATCTGCCGTCGATCCATTGCGACCGCCAGCCGTAGCAGCGGGCTGAGCTGATCTACAACCCGTCGGTACTTCTTGCTGCTGATATTACGATAGCTCTCGTGTTTCTTCTTAGGACAACTCTTGCGATGGTAGCGGGCCAGGTTTGCGATCGTCTCAATTTCGACCTCGGTGAACCCCAGCAAATCGCTGTTGCGGATTAAGTAATAGGAATGCTTATGGTGGGATGAGTGGCTGACAAAGTGGCCGCAGTTATGAAGCATGGCCGCTGCCCAGAGCAGATCCCGTTCTTCAACACCCCAGGGGTGCAAGACTCCCTGGGTCTGGTCGAACAGGTTGATGGCATGGCGGGCGATGCACTCGGAGTAAGGCATCTTGGTTTCAAACTTCTGGGCGGTACGCAGTACACTGCGTTCTCGAATCGAGCTTTGAAAGCGTAGCCGATCTTCAATCAGGCCGTGGGTCAACATCCAGTCGACGACCACCCCTTCCCGCAGCGCCCGTTCACAGATAAAGATGGAGTTCATGCCCAGCAGGGTCATCGCTTCTTGCAGAATGACCGCTCCTGCAACAATGATTTCAGCACGGCGCTCGTTCATGCCCGGAAGTTTCGTGCGCTCAGCATAGGGCATACGGCGCAGGCGATTGACTAACTCCCGTAGATCTTCCAGGGTGAGGCTGTAGCCATGCATGGGGTCGGGAATCATGCCCAGCTTCTCACGGGCATGGAGCATCGCAACCGCTTCAATGGTGCCCGATGTGCCAACTAGTTGGCAGGTTTCTCCCGGTTGCAATTGAGCTAATAACTCCTCAACGGGCCGCTCCAGCATCCCACGCACATAAGCTTGAAGGTAACCAAACTCAGTAGAACTGATGGGGTCTGTAGTAACAAATTCGGCGGTTAGACGAACGGCTCCAATTTTCGTGCTGCTCAGGCTGCGGGGTTCGTGTCCATCGCCCAAAATCAGCTCCGTTGAGCCACCGCCAATGTCGATGATGGCGTGAGGCTGGTTGTTGAAGGACATCCCCGAGAGCACGCCCAGGTAGATGCGTCGGGCTTCTTCCTGCCCAGCGATGAGGTTAATGGTGAGCCCCAACTCTTCTTCGATTTGTTGCAAGAAGTCACGACCGTTCGGGGCTTCTCGGACAGCACTCGTCGCAACAGCGACAATATCCTCGGCATGAAGACGATTGGCTAGTTCCTGGCAGCGACGGAGCGCCTGGGTCGCACGATCCATCGCAACGGGGGTGAGGCAGCCAGTTTTAGGGTCGCGATCGCCCAAGCGTACAGTTGCCTTCTCTTTAGAAATCACCGTAAAGGTAGGCAGGGACGGTTGAATGTGGACAATCACCATGTGGATCGAGTTCGTCCCCACATCAATCGCCGCCAGAATGCGATCGTGCGTCAATGCGGGAACGCTGAGCATATTTTCCCTGCGTAGGTCAAACATTAAGCCAGTCATCCAGAAGCCCTGTGTAGTCAGTGTATGTTAGAGAACCGCAGGCCAGAGAAATACATCCGAAAAATTCAGAGAAGTGAGAAATTCAAGGACTCTGTAGAGCACGGCACTCCTGGAAAAAATTCCGTTCAGCCAAATACTCGATCCGGGTCAAATGCCAGAGTTGCCAAGCCACCGGGCTTTTCGAGCGGACTATGACCTAATCTGCCCAACCGGCTCAGGGGTCAACCATTCCCTAACCTATCCCGTTCTCCCTTGCAACCTAAGGCTTGAGCCTAGTAAATTTCACAATGATTTTATCTTGCAGTGTAGTTTTTGTGACTTAGATCACAGGTTGTTTTGCAGGGATTTTACAAGAGCTTCGATACCGTGGCTGCCCAGCTTTTCTCGCAGAGGTCGGCTAGCTACCTACTTCATACAGAATCATTAATTCGGACCGTTTTTCTGAAACCCTTAATTTTTGTATGCGCAAAGCGCACGCAAAAATTAAGGGTTTCAGAAAAACGGTCCAGAGTATTGCAAGATTAAGACCCACAAAAAACATACAGATGGGGCTGGTTATTGGTTTGAGCTGACTTCACCCAAGCAGGAACTGCAATATATAGAATGGAGTGAGGATTTATGAAGAACTGTTTAGGTTATGGCCGATCAATTGATTCGCGCAACGGCGGCAGGTGGGGGAATCCGGGTGGTCGGTGCTGTGACGACACGCCTCACGGAAGAAGCTCGTCAACGTCACTCACTCTCCTATGTCGCCACCGCTGCCCTCGGTAGGGCAATGTGTTCAGGCTTGCTTCTTGCTTCCAGCATGAAAAAGGAAGGCTCCCGGGTGAACTTACACTTTCGGGGGAACGGTCCAATGGGGATTGTTTTTGCAGATGCGGGATTGGATGGAACCGTGCGGGGCTATGTGCAAAATCCCTCTGTGGAACTGCCTCCTAACCCTCAAGGGAAATTGGATGTGGGTGGAGCGATCGGCCGGGAAGGACGACTCCATGTATTACGAGATATTGGTTACGGCTACCCTTACTCCAGCACGGTAGAACTGGTTTCGGGGGAGATTGGTGAGGATGTGGCCTATTACCTGGTCACGTCTGAGCAAACACCTTCAGCTTTGATGGTGGGTGTTTTTGTTGAACCTGAGGGTGTGACAGCCGCCGGAGGCCTGTTGGTGCAAATTCTTCCCAAGGCAGCTCGGGGCGAATCGTTGATTCAAACTCTCGAATCTCGTCTGAGTACCCTGGCAGGCTTTACTCCGCTGCTCCAGGCTGGGAAATCGTTGCCCCAGATTTTGACCGATCTGCTGGGAGATATGGATCTCAATATTTTCCCAGAAACGCAACTGTTGCGGTTCCACTGCGGTTGTTCGTTCGACCGGATGCTGGGAGCACTGAAGCTGCTAGGGGAAGACGAACTGCGAGACATGATCGAGAAAGACAACGGGGCTGAAGCGACCTGTCATTTCTGCAACGAAGTGTACCAGGCAGAGAGCGGCCATCTAGAGCAGTTGATTTCTGAATTGCAGACCGAGGGAGTTAAATAACGCCATAGCTTCCGTTATTACCATGACTCAGAGGGGGGAGTGCGTTGCATTCCCCCTCCTTGCGTAAGGGCAGGGCTGGCTGCGTAAGTCTTGAGGGAATTAAAGTCTGCCCATCGGATGAAATCCTTAGATTTTGCGGAAATCCTTCAAATACAGCCGTAGACTCAGGATGAATGCAATCAAGGAAAAGTCCCGTCTATGACTAGCTTCCCCCGGATCCCAACTGGCCCACAGACCACGGGTCGGTATCTGGTGCTGCTGGATGATGAAGATATTGGTGCTGGCATCCAGGCCCTTGGCAATAATGCGGGCGTCACCGCATTTGCCCACTCCGGTGATTTTGAAGACCATGCCGTCATTATTGACGAGGTGGAGGAATCCACGTCGGTCGTGTTTGACGAATTAGGGGTCGCAGTGGTGGCTCTGGATAGTGATCAGGTGCGATCGCTCAGCACTGTCGCCGCCAGCCCCAACCCTCCCATGATCATGGAGCCCGAGCGAGTCGTTTATGCGTTGCCCGATGCTGAGCAGTTTCGGCCCACGATCCCTACGCCCCCACCGGCAGTAAGCGACAGCGTGAATGTTTCTCTGGATTATCTGAGGGGTTATCGGGATGCCATCCAACAACTCATTGACCACCTCACGAATGGAGACGTCAACAGTAGTTTAGTCGGCGCGCCACCCGGGGTAGGAGCCGCTACAGATGAACTCACCTGGGGTTTAATGGCAACCCATGTCAATACATCGCCCTACAGTGGTGCCGGAATTCGTGTTGCTGTGCTAGATACAGGGCTCGATTTAAGCCATCCTGACTTCGCTGGACGCAAGATCACCAGCAAATCTTTCGTTGAGGGAGAAGAGGTGCAGGATGGCAACGGCCACGGCACCCATTGCATTGGAACGGCCTGTGGCTCGAAGTTGCCAACCTATCCTCGTTATGGTGTGGCCTACGAAGCCGAAATTTTCGCAGGCAAAGTGCTGAGCGATGATGGCGGCGGGGTTGATGGCGGCATTCTGGCGGGAATTAACTGGGCGGTCGCCAGCGATTGTCAGATCATCTCCATGTCCCTGGGTGCCCCTATTCAACCCGGACAAAACTTCTCCCGTGTATACGAGCAGGTCGGTAAACGTAGCCTGCGCCGGGGCACGCTGATTATAGCCGCCGCCGGGAATGATAGTTTTCGTCAGTATGGCTTAGTGCAACCCGTCAGCCATCCGGCGAACTGCCCCTCCATTATGGCGGTGGCGGCTGTAGATTCGAGGTTAGCGATCGCCCCCTTCTCCAATGGCGGTTTAAATCCCCGGGGTGGACAAGTTGATGTGGCAGCACCAGGGGTGGATATTTACTCGTCCTGGCCCATGCCGACCCGGTACAGCATCATTAGCGGTACCAGCATGGCAACTCCCCACGTAGCAGGCGTTGCAGCCCTCTATGCCCAGGCAACGGGAGCCCAGGGTAATGAGCTATGGGCAAGGCTGATACAGGGTGCTAAGCGGCTTCCTGGCCCTTCACGAGATGTGGGCAGTGGTTTAGTTCAAGCCATTCAGCAGAGTGTGGGCTAATCCACTGAAATTGTTTTTTCGTGCGCTTAGCGCACGAAAAAACAAGGGGGCATCCAACAATATTTTTTTAGATTGTGGCAACCTTTACAGCTTGAGTCAGTACAGAAAGATCGGCTGAAAGGGCTATTTCTTCTATACAAAGCGCACAAAAAAATGGCTTTTAAAACAAGCCTTAGAATCCTCTTTTTACTGACGCTTTGCAGCCGTGAAAAGAGGATTCTAAATTTTGGCATAAGATTTGAAAATACCGATAGATAGAGAAACTATTATGTATTGGTCAAAAACTGGTTTACAGACCTAGCCCAGACAAATATTTCGCCTGTTGTTTGGTTCAAGATTCGAGATTATTAAAACTCACAGTCTGGGTGGATCGTGCAGGATACAATTGAAGCTTGAAAAAATAATCCTCTCATTAGAATGCTGGCTTGATGCTATTCAACTCAAGGTTAGATAGCTGTGTGATGTATGGTATTTGGAAAATGGATTAGAAGGCTCAATCCACGGCAGAATTTTAAGCAGCGATTGGGATTAATTATTGCCACAACAATTCTCTGCTTTTCTCTGTTGTTGTCATGGATTGTTGGCAATACCAGTAAAGCTCAAATTAAAGCCGGTAATGGTCAATTTATGGAAGAGCTGGCTTATCAGATGGCCAGGAATTTGGACCGGGGGATGTTTGTTTACTACCAGGAAATTCAAACTCTCGCGACACTGAACGCTATTCAAGA
Organism: Leptolyngbya sp. PL-A3; assembly: GCF_039962325.1. Lineage (NCBI taxonomy): Bacteria > Bacillati > Cyanobacteriota > Cyanophyceae > Leptolyngbyales > Leptolyngbyaceae > Leptolyngbya > Leptolyngbya sp. PL-A3. Next base: position 312,027 of record NZ_JAMPLB010000001.1, on the reverse strand, counting down.
TTCTCGTCAATCTCCTGAGAGTAAGCGATCGCTCCTCCAGACCCTACAGAACGCCTACAAAGACTATGCCTGGATTGGTTTAACGAATTCTGATGGTATCGTTCTGGCCAGCACAAACCGCGTATTAGAAGGAAAAAATGTTTCACAGCGTCCCTGGTTCATTCGAGGCAGATGGGGGGCGGTTGTTGAAGATGTTCATGATGCCAAGTTGTTGGCTCAGCTCCTTCCTAACCCCAACTCCAGTGCCGAACCCACTCGTTTTGTAGATATTGCCACCCCTGTATTTAATGCACAAGATCCAAACAAATTTGAAGGGGTACTGGGGGCCCATCTTTATTGGGAGTGGGCAAAACATGTACGGGATGATTTGTTGAATCCCCTGCACGATCATTACAACGTCGACGTGATGGTTCTCTCTAAATCTGGAGAGATGTTGCTGGCCCCGGCCAGTGCCCCTGATAGTGACGAACCCCTGACAGGTCCACCTTCACCCACTCTTGGCTCTCAGCCGTTGATCAGTGTGCAGTCAGCGCAGCAAGGGAAGAGCGGTTCTCTAGTCGAGCAATGGTTCGATGGCACTTCTTACCTAACAGGATTTGCCGCGACTAAAGGGTGTGACCAGTATCCAGGTTTGGGCTGGATAGTTCTGGTACGCCAGTCTGCAAAGGAAGCTTTTGCCGAAGCTGTAGCGTTGCAAGAACAAATTATCATCTGGGGAATTGCGCTTGGTGTCACTAGCGGTGCCCTGGTCTGGTGGATTGCAGGATGGTTGATAAACCCGGTACTGCAAATTGCGGCGGCAGCGGATAGCATTCGCCAGGGAGATACAACCGCGCGGATTCCTGTTTTCTCCGGTAGAGATGAAGTCGCCAAGCTGTCCAGAGCCGTCAATTCATTATTCATAAGCTTAGAAGAGCAGAAACAGCTCTTGATGGCATTTAATGCAGAGTTAGACCAAAAGGTGAAGGAACGAACTGCCCGGTTGAACTCTCTCAATGAACAGTTGATGGCAGAGATCAGCGATCGCAAACAGGCAGAAGTCGCATTGCAGCAAGCCAATCAGGAACTACATCGGCTGACAATAGTTGATGGTCTAACGGGAATGGCTAATCGTCGCCACGTTGATCAACACCTGGTGCAGGAGTGGCAGCGTTCGATACGGGAGCAATTACCGCTGTCGCTGATTCTTCTGGATGTGGATTATTTCAAGCGCTATAACGATTTCTACGGTCATCTGGCTGGTGACCATTGCTTGCAGCGGATTGCCAGAGTTTTGAGTAGCCAGGTTCAGCGATCGCACGATTTAGCCGCCCGTTATGGCGGTGAGGAATTTATTGTCGTTTTACCCAATACCGAGCTTGAGGGAGCCATCCATCTTGCAGAAACCATTCGCCAAGCCGTTAAATCTCTGCAAATTCCCCACGCCAATTCCCCAGCCAGCCCCTATGTAACCTTGAGTCTGGGTGTGGCCACTGGGTTTCCTGCACCCGGGTCTTCACCTTCTGCGCTCATTGAGAGCACTGACCAACAGTTGTATCGCGCCAAAGCTCTGGGGCGCGATCGCGTGATGTCTCATTCGCCAGATTCAACAAGCTCATCTGATCATTAGATTGCAACAGGAATGTTTGTGGTGTGCTTCGCACACCACAAACAAAAATACGTAAGTCTTGTGTAAGCTCAAAACCCTGTGAGGAGAGCGATCGCCACACTCCTCACAACAGTTTTAGTGGTGGTGATGGGAGGGAGCGCGATCGAAAAAGTGGGTAATGTGTTTGAGGCGATCGCGTACATCCTGACTCAAATCATGCTCCCGATACCGCCATTCCCAGTTGCCGTCCTGTTTGCCAGGAAAGTTCATGCGGGCTTCGGTTCCCAAACCAAGGACGTCTTGCAGAGGAACGATGGCGAAGTTGGCGATCGAGCTGAAAGCCAGACGAATCATGTCCCAATGAATGCCGTCCTGACTGGCACAGCCCAGGTAGGTCAGCACATCCTGGCGTTCTTTGTCGCTGAGGGTGGTGTACCAACCGATGGTGGTGTCGTTGTCGTGGGTGCCCGTGTAGACCAGGAAGTTGCGATCGTAGTTGAATGGCAAGTAAGGATTTTTGGGACTATCCCCGAAGGCAAACTGCAAAATTTTCATGCCAGGGAATTCAAACTTATCGCGCAGGGCTTCCACTTCGGGGGTGACGCTTCCTAAATCTTCGGCCAGGATGGGTAGCACACCTAACTCTTGCTGAAGTGTGGTGAATAAGGCGTCTCCGGGAGCCTTGGTCCATTGTCCACTTCTGGCATCGCTAGATCCTTTGGGAATGGCCCAGAAAGACTCAAACCCAATGAAGTGATCCACGCGAATTAAGTCCACATAATCCAACATGGCGTGGAAGCGCTGAATCCACCATTTGAAATTGGATTGCTGCATGTACTCCCAGTTGTAAATGGGATTGCCCCACAACTGGCCTGTTTCGCTAAAGTAATCGGGTGGCGCTCCGGCCATTAGCGCAGGTTCATTGGTTTCCTCATCTAGATGGAAATTTTGGGGATGTCCCCAGACGTCAGCGCTATCCTGGGCCACATAAATGGGGATGTCTCCAATGATTTGAACGCCCCTTGAATTGGCGTAGTTTCTGACATCAGACCACTGACGGAAGAACTCGAACTGGAGGAATTTTTCAAAGAAAACTCCGTCAGATAAGCGCTCTTTCGCGGCTTCTAATGCCTCAGGATGGCGGCTGGCGATCGCATGGTCCCAGGTGTGCCAGGCTGTGCCATTGTGCTCATTTTTGAGTGCTATGAACAAGGCAAAATCGTCCAGCCAGTAAGCCTTGCTCTCACAGAATTGGTGGAATTTATCTTTTTGTTCTGGGGTTGCGTGGTGTTTGAAGTTGTCGCTGGCTTTTCTGAGCAGCGCTAGTTTGCTCTGGATAACAGCGTCGTAACGCACGCGATCGAGGTCGAATTCCGGCAATCCCTCAAAATCATGATCGCTTAGTAAACCATCCTGTTGCAGCCGCTCAGGGCTGATCAGCAGAGGATTTCCGGCCATCGCAGAGTAACACATGTAGGGGGAATTCCCCGACCCTGTTGGCCCCAAGGGAAGAATTTGCCAGAGTTGCTGTCCCGTCTCAGCCAGGAAATCGATAAATCGATAGGCTTCAGTGCCAAGATCGCCAATGCCAAAACGTCCGGGGAAGGATGTGGGATGCAGCAGAATTCCACTGCGGCGCATTTTCAAGGTAGTAGGTTTTGCGGTCATAGCTTATACCTGTGCGGGGATTTTTGTCTGCTTGAGAAAGGGGACGACCTGTTCACCAAACACGTCGATAAATAGCGACTGATTGCGATTCACGTTGTGAAGTATCAGTTCGTCGAAACCCATCTCCAAATCCCGCTGTAACCACTCCACATGCTGCTGAGGCTCTGCGGAGATTCGGACAGATTCGTCTAATTCGTCAGGCTGGACAAACTTTCCGGCAGCATCAAACATGGCCGGGGTTTGCAACTCGGTCAGTAAGTGACTGTCAAAAATATTGTTGCGCCACTGATCGTAGGCTCCCTCGCGAGCCGTCGCTTCGTCGCGATCGTAGGAAAGCTGCACTTTGAGAATCATGGGTTTGCCTTCGCCACCGCCCCGTCGAAAGGCATCCACCACCTGCTGCAGTTTTTCGGGAGGCTGGGAAATGGTGATTAATCCATCGGCCCAACTGCCGAGCCATTCAGCGGTTTTTGCTGTAACAGCAGCCCCAATGAGCAACGGTGGCGTTTCTGGACGGGTGTAGAGTTTTGCCTCTTCGATAGTGATAATGCCGTGATGAGTAACGGTTTCACCTGCCCAAAGGGCGCGAATGATGTCTACGCACTCTTTGAGGCGGGCATTGCGATCGCCCTTCACCGGCCACTTTTGCCCGGTAATTCCCTCATTCATCAACTGACCACTCCCCACCGTCAGCCAAAAGCGCCCCGGAAACATTTCTGCCAGCGTTGCCGATGCCTGGGCAATAATGGCGGGATGGTAGCGTTGCCCAGGCGCACACACCACACGGAAAGGAAGTTGAGTCGCCTGCATCGCCGCCCCCAGCCAGGCCCAGGCAAAGCCGCTCTGCCCCTGTCGCTCACTCCAGGGATGGAAGTGATCAGAGGAGAGGGAGGCCGTAAAGCCCGCCTGTTCGGCCCGTTGCACATAGGTGAGCAACTCACTGGGCTTAAATTGTTCGTGGGATGCGTGATAACCAATTTTTGGCATGGGAGAACCCTCCTTGTGTTAGGTACCCGAGTGAACCAGAAGGGCCACCGGGAAGTGCTGGAAGGTTTGGGCGATCGCCAGCTCACTACCATCCATTTCTACAGTTTGATTCGTCATCAAATTGGTCCAACGGGATGGCGCTTGAGACGGTAATTTCAGGTGCGTATCGGCCCAGGCGGGCTCACCCAGGGGCAATTCATCAAGTTGAATGACTCCCGTAAGAAAACGGGGCACAACGACTAGAAGAGTGGTATTCCCATGCTGTTTCATGAAGGCAATAATGTGGTCTTGAAACTTGCCACTTGCCTCTAATGCTTGATAGGAACCCTTCTGGAATACAGGAAGGTGCTCCTTACGCGCCTTCAACGTCTGAGCAACGAGAAACAGCTTGATTCGACCATCCTCTTTGTTAGCCAACAGTTCTTCGATGAACGGCAACGGATCAGATTGCAGACGCTCTTGAACCTCTGTGAGAAACGCCTGTCGCTGTTCAAAATCAACGGGACGGCGATTATCTGGATCAACCAGGCTCAAATCCCACAGTTCAGTACCCTGATAAATGTCAGGGATGCCGGGAGACGTCAGTTTAATCAGGGCTTGGGATAGTGAATTGAAGATGCCGTAGTACGCAACACGCTTCTGAAACGGAATGAATTCCTTGAGAAACTCGTTCTGTTCGGGATTCTCCAAAACAGCCTGCACGAAGTTGATACAGGCTTCTTCGTAAGCGCTATTCTGTCGCAGCCATGCGGTGTAAACTTTGGACTCGCGAATGGCTTTGAGCATGTAATCTTTGACGCGATCGCTAAAACTTCCATACTCACGTTCGTTGAAAGGAAACGCGCCGACAAGCGTTTGATAGAAAGCATATTCGTCGTTGCGATCGGGCATGAACGCACCCCGCAGTTTCTTCTTATGGCGACGATTGATGTCACTCCAGCGGCGCACCTGCTGAAGCCATTCGTCGGGCATCTCAGAAAGCACATGAATGCGGGCTCGTGTGTCTTCCCCGCGCTTCGTGTCGTGGGTCGAAGTGGTACTCTGAGCGTTGGCCCACTTCTCCTGGCGCACCCTGTTAAATTCATGGAATTCGGCCAGGGAAATGCCAAAGCGCTCCGGGTTACCGCCCACCTCGTTGAGGGAAATGAGACGGTTGTAGATATACAGCGCCGTGTCTTCCACACCCTTTGCCATCAATGGCCCGGTATACTGCTGAATCCGCATCACCAGATAAAGCCATTGATCTTTTTCGGCCTGGGTCAGCGTATCTTCGAAGCGCAACTCCATCAGCTTCTCAATGAAATTCAGCTCATTAATCAGCATCGAAGCATTGTCTTTAGCCGCCTGGATGACGTCTTGGATGTAGGGGCGATCGCTCTCCAACACCCCATCCGCCGTCGTATATGTCCGGTAAATGGGGAAGCGTGACAACACTTCAGCTAGGGCACGCTTCAAACCATTCACCGTGAAGTCGTTGCCATAGCGATATTTACCCGCAATCTTTTTCATCAACTGGGCCAGGTTATCAATATCCCCCGCCAGGTTCTTATCGATGATGAGATGCTTTTTCTGAATCGCTAAGTCTTCAAAGGTGGAATTAAAGCCCGTTAATTCAGAGTAAATTTGATTAAATTTCTCTTCATTGTCTGCTTTGCAGAAGATACTGTTCACAAAGGTTAGATAGTCGTAACCAGAGGTTCCTTCAATCGGCCAAACTGAAGGGAGGCTCTCGCCCGGCTGCAGAATCTTCTCAACTGAAATGTAGACATCGCCTATCTTCTCTCGCAGGCGTTCTAAATACTGCGTCGGGTTATACAGCCCATCAATATGGTCAATACGTAAACCTGTAAACTTCCCTTCTTGAACTAACTTGGCGATTAAATCATGGGTTTGATTGAAAACCTTTAACTCTTCAACTTTGACTGAAATCAATTCATTAACCGTGAAGAATCGACGGTAATTAATTTCTTCAGCTCCTACCTTCCAATAGGATAGGCGGAAGAACTGATCCGTCAGGAGAGCATCCAGTAAATTAAAGCTTTCTGGTTTACCAACCTCGCCGTTAAAAGTTTCTAGATTGTTATCCAGAAATTCTCTAATTTCTGAACAGTCGTTATACAGCTCCCAGAGCATTCCTTTGACAAAGTCAGCCTGGTCTTCTCGCTGCTTACCTACAATGTCGTCTGAGGAAAGGTTTTTAAGTAGGTAAAGTATCCCTAACAGCCGGATAAAGTAGGGATGCTTTCTGCCTAGAACCCTCACTAAATGCCCCAGGTTTTGGGTCAAGAAAATACTATAGGACTCCAGCCTGAGTGGGATCTTGAGGCTATAGTAATTAGCACTTAACCCATTCTCGTCATATTGCAGTTGAATTTCGCCATTCTCCAAACAATCCCCATAGAAATTCCCTAACAAAGGAACCAGAATCGGTTCCTGCGTCGCCTCAAATGGAGAATTCCAGGCAATGTCGAAGTACTCAACATAACGGGAACTTGGGCCATTTTCCAGTACGTCCATCAACCACTGGTTCTGGCTGTTGTAGGCCATGTGATTGGGAACAATATCCTGCAACCAACCCATCTCATGTTGCTGCAGTTGCCCAACCAACGTATCGAAATCCTCTGAAGTTCCTAGCTCAGGATTCAGTTGAGTTGGATTGGTTACGTCATAGCCATGGGTACTGCCTTTTGTCGACTGAAAGATAGGGGAAGCATAGAGATCCGAAATACCCAAATCCGCCAGATAATCAACAATTTTTTGAGCGTCTTCAAAGGTAAATTCAGAGTTGAATTGAATGCGATAAGTGGCTGTAGGAATACGCATAGGAGGTTAGAGAGTATAGGAATGGGTAGTTGCTTTAAACCTTCTCGGACTCGTACAACACAAAACTCAGAGGGGGTAAATTAGCTTGTTTTCCAGGCTCCAACTGCTCAGGAGCCGACGATCCCGGGCCTGCCCATTTCTGCTCGGCTGAATCCAAAATTTTGTGTCCCCTCAAGACAGTTAGCAAGGGCTCAAAGGTAATGGCTTCCTGATTGAAGTTCAGTAAAGCAACGAGCTGGCGAGTTCCATTCCAACGACGCCACCAGACCAGTTTCTTGTCTTCATCACAGCCCGCTTCAATACTGTCAAAATCGCGTTGGAGAAGCGGCGGAAGAGAGTTACGAAGCTGAATCAGATGTTGATAGAAAGACCACAGGGTTTGATGCTTACCCTCCTTGCGTTTTTCCCAATTTAGTTTGCATAGAAGATAAGTTTCTACCGCTTCTGGATCTAGCGGTTCTCCTTCGGCATGAAAGTCAGCAAACTCCCGCTTTCGGCCTTCCCGAACAGCTTTGATGAGGTCTGGGTCGGAATGGCTCACGAAATAGGTAAAGGGCAGTTCCTCACCATATTCCTCGCCCATGAAGAGCATGGGAGTATAGGGAGATAGAAGAATCGTTCCGGCTGCCAGCTTTAAAGCTTCGTAGGAAACGAGCTTGGATAGGCGATCGCCCATCATCTGGTTCCCAACCTGGTCATGGTTCTGAATACAAACTATAAATTGTGAGGGTGAGCAACCCCTGGACGATCGCCCATGATTTCGTTGGCGGAATGGCGAATATTGCCAGTCATAAACGAAGTTGTTCTGAATAGCTTTTGCTAGATGTTCGCACTTGCCGTAGTCCTGGTAGTAACCGGAGCGATCGCCCGTCAGCAATGAATACAACGAGTGGTGCAAATCATCGCTCCACTGGGCATGCATTCCATATCCCCCTGCATCAGCGGGGCGGACAATTTGAGGGTCGTTTAAATCACTCTCAGCGATTAAGTACAGCTCACGCCCCATCTCTTTTGAAAGCGCTGCAACATTCTCAGAAAGCTCCTCCAGAATATGAAATGCGCCCAAATCGTAGATGGCATGAACGGCATCTAACCGCAGCCCGTCAATGTGATAATGCCGCAACCAATGCAATGCATTCTGAATGAAGAAATTACGAACATCCGGACTATGTTTGTCGTCGAAATTAACCGCACTTCCCCAGGGCGTTAGGTAGACTTCAGTAAAGTAAGGCCCATACAAACTGATGTAATTTCCTTCAGGACCAAAGTGGTTGTAAACCACATCCAGAATCAACGCAATTCCTTCCTGGTGGCAGGCATCAACCAGGCGTTTCAGCCCTTCAGGGCCACCATAGGAATTTTGGGACGAATACAGATAGGTACCGTCATAGCCCCAGTTGCGGTAGTCATGCCCCTGGTTCGCTTCATTGGGGGGATGGTCGCCCGGAAACTGGGAAATGGGCATGATTTCGATCGCCGTTACACCCAGTTCCTTCAGGTCTTTGAGCCGGGGGATAATGGCTTCGAAGGTGCCTTCGGGCGTGAAAGTGCCCACATGAAGTTCGTAGACAATCATGGATTCCAGAGGAACACCTTTCCAGTTCTGATCTGTCCAATCAAATTGGTGATCAACAACCTGGGAAGGGCCATGGACGCCTTCGGGCTGGTAGTGGGATGCCGGGTCGGGTCTTCCATCTCCACCATTGAGTTGATAGAAATAGTTGGTGCCCGGTTGGATGGAGGCGATCGCCTTCCAATATCCTCCCTCCTGCCGCTCCATGGGAATCAAGCGATTATTGTCAGAAACCAGTTGCACCGCAACGGAGTCTAAATTGGGCCCCCAAAGGGTAAATTCGCACTGGCCTTGACCTAAATAATTAGCTCCAACTTGCATGGTGAATAGTGTTCCTTGGTGAATGAGATATAGGGGTGATTTCCGTTGAGATGGCTTAGCCAATCACCTAAATTAACTGCTGCAAAACAACAATCGATCGCCCCGTTAGAGGAACCGCTTGATCGGCACTGAAAATTCGCTCTTCTCGGATGAAACGAGGCTCTTTTGTATCAATAACCATCTGCCAATGTTTATCCGGCATGGCATGGGGAAGGGTAAATTCGATCGTCTCCCAGTAAGCATTGAACAGCAGCAAAAAGCTGTCGTCCCTAATTTTTTGTCCCTGTGGGCCAGGGCTAGGAATGCGATCGCCATTCAGAAAAACGGCAATGATCTTGGTATATCCTTCCTGCCATTCCTCTTCGGTGTGCTCGGTTCCATCAGGGTCATACCAACCAATATCGGATACTCCACGAATCGCTTGTCCCTGGAACCATTTGCGGCGGCGAAAAACAGGATGCTGACGGCGGAAGTGAATGAGTTCACGACAGAAGTTAACTAATTCTTCATTGCCGGTTGCTAACTCCCAATTGAACCAGGAAACTTCATTGTCCTGGCAGTAACCATTGTTGTTGCCCTTTTGCGATCGCCCTAGCTCATCGCCTCCCAGCAACATAGGAATCCCCTGCGACAACATCAACGTTGTGAGAAAATTCCGCCGCTGTCGTTCCCGCAGTTGCAGCACTTCCAGGTCATCCGTTTCCCCTTCAACCCCACAGTTCCAGGAACGATTATGATCCTCTCCATCCTGGCTATTTTCACCATTGGCTTCGTTGTACTTTTGGTTATAACTAACCAAATCATTCAACGTGAAACCATCGTGGGCCGTAATGAAGTTAATGCTGGCATTGGGACGCCGACCATTCTGTTGGAAATAGAGGTCAGGGCTGCCCGTCAAACGATAGGCAAATTCTCCCAATGTTTCATCTTCACCGCGCCAAAAGTCTCGTACGGTATCACGATATTTACCATTCCATTCAGACCAAAGAACCGGGAAGTTTCCAACTTGATAACCACCATCTCCCACATCCCACGGCTCGGCAATCAGTTTCACATCGGCCAATATTGGGTCTTGATGGATGATGTCAAAGAAGGCAGCCAGACTATTGACTTCGTACAACTCTCGAGCAAGGGCAGATGCCAGGTCAAAGCGGAAACCATCCACATGCATTTCCGTCACCCAATACCGCAAGCTGTCGGTAATGAGTTTCAACACCTGAGGATGGCGCATATAGAAGGAATTACCACAGCCGGTAAAGTCCATGTAATAGCGCTCATCACCTGGCACCAGACGGTAATAATGGCTGTTATCAATACCCCGGAATGAAAGGGTCGGGCCGTTATGATTTCCTTCCCCTGTATGGTTGTAAACAACGTCGAGAATGACTTCGATACCTGCACGATGCAGGGCCTTAACCATCTCCTTAAATTCTGTTACCTGCTCCCCTAACGTGCCACTTGCACTATAGGCTGCATGAGGCGAGAAAAAGTTAAGGGAATCGTAGCCCCAGTAATTTTTCAATCCCTTATCTGCTAGGTGACCTGGGTAGGATAAGAAGTGGTGAATGGGTAGTAATTCAACAGCACTAACTCCCAACTTTTGCAGGTGTTCAATCGTAGCCGGATGGGCCATGCCTGCATAAGTTCCCCGTAGTTCTTCAGGAATATCTGGATGCAGCTTTGTAAAACCTTTGACATGAACTTCGTAGATAATTGTTTCATGCCAGGGAGTACGCAAAAGTTTATCGCCTTCCCAATCAAATGATTGATCAACAACAACCGATTTGGGAACAAGAGGAGCGCTATCTAAGTCAGAGAAAGATAGGTCTCTATCTGGATGGTTCCAATCATATCCAAAAATTTCTGGCCCATTTTTTACATCCCCATCAATGGCTTTAGCATAGGGATCAATTAAAAGTTTATTGGGATTAAAACGGAAGCCTCTAGCGGGATCATAAGGGCCATGAACCCGATAGCCATAACGTTGCCCAGGCCCTATTCCTGGCAAATAACCATGCCAAACAAATGTATTAACTTCTGTTAGGTGAATTCGAGTTTCTTGATCATTCCGATCAAACAAGCACAATTCAACTCCAGTAGCATTTTCAGAAAAAAGAGCAAAATTTGTTCCTTTACCATCCCAATAGGCCCCTAAAGGATAGACATTACCAGGCCACAGAGGTACATACATAGGGATACTTTCCGGCAAGAATTTGAAGTGTTAAAAGTAATACAACGAGGTAGATAAAGAGCTAAAGAGCGAATGCTTCTAGGTAGCATTCACATTAACTAGAGCGCTTCTAACATCACGGAAAACCTACCCTAGAACAATAGCGATCCCCGCTCGAAATGCCTATCCGTCTACAGTTGTAATAAGATTTCTATTAGAAGTTCTGACTACTTCTTTATATGTATCTAAGACTTATCGAATGACCCATTAAGATGAAGGTTGCGACCTGTACCTTTAGGTCTATGCCCGAGGTTTTAAAGATTTTTTTTGTGCACGAAGCGCACGAAAAGACACCTCCTCCAGCCAGATTCAAAATACACAGTAGTACTCGGCAGCTTAAGTTTACCCGTGTTTAGTGGTGTGAGGGCTTTACCCCCAGACCACTAAACGTAAGGAGGTTTCTGCATAAGAATTTACCCAGAATGTTGGTGCTTTGCCCGCTTCGCGGGCAAAGCACCAACATTCTGGGGGTAATTTCATTACTGTAAATCTCCTAAGTTGATTTACATCATGAAGTACTAGAGTTCTAGAATTCGTTGCAACAGGATTGTTGTACTTTCCGAAGGGCGATTCAGTTCATATCCCAGATCATAAATTGCTTTCTCCAAGAGATAGTTATCCAACAAAGCTTTCAACTCCTGCTGAGTCTTTGGCAAGAATGTTCCATTACGAGCTGTTGTCAGATAGGAATGGAGAAATGCAGCACTAACCCACGAAATCCAGAATTGTACCCACTGCTGCATTTGAGCAGATTGCTCGGAATGAATGATGCCACTTTCTAACTCACTTTGGAACGCGACGCTAGCAGCATAATAGAAGGATTGCAGCATACTCGCGACGTCTCGGAGGGGCGATCGCTTCATACGCCGCTCACTCACATTTCGGCTTGGGTCTCCCTCGAAATCAATAATAAAAAAGTCTTTTCCTGTGTAGAGAACCTGACCTAAATGATATTCACCGTGATAACGGGTTCGCATCGCACTAATCTTTTGATCGAGGATTAGCCGAAAGCGATCCAGGTAGTTCTGGTGCTGCCCCAAAATCTTTTGAGCTAAGGTCTGACCATGCTCAGGTAGTGCGGGTAATTGTTCCTTAAGTTGCCAAAAAACCTGGCCGACTAGATTCCGAGAATACTGATAAATAGAGCGTTGATAAAATCCGCTGAATGGCTCAGGCGCAAAGTCTGGATCATTAACATCAGATGCCAGTGCAACATGCAACTCTGCCGTCCGTTGCCCTAATAATTGGACATTTGCTAGATAAGCACCAATTATTCGAGATGCCGGAAATTCCGCAATGATTTCAGCCGGGTCTCGCTCAAATATCGCTTGTAATTCCAGGAGATTCGTCGGCAAAATAGGAAAGATATCAAGATCGGCTTGATGTACAATAATCTGTTCAAAGTAATCGCGTAGGCTGTCTAGAGTATAGTCCCAAGTATTCCGTGCATCAGGAATATACTGTTGCAAAATACCGATGGTTGATACCGGGCCGCTGGGTCGACGGTACTCTAGATAGCCAGCAATAGATGTGATGTTTTCAAAATTGTGTTTGTCCAGGAAGCGGCGAATCTCCAAATCTGGATTAATGCCTTCCTCGACCTTGCGGAATAATTTCAAAATTAAGTAAGAGGAAGCACTGCCTCCAACAGAGTCGCAGTAAATTATGGAGGTATTGCAATGCTCTCCTTTAAGGAGAAATGCATCTCCATTTTCATGACCTTGACTTAACGGTTCAAGTAATTCTGTGGCCTTTGCGGTCAGGCCTCCAGCCATTCCCTTAAAGGTGTGATTTTGGGTAATGCTGCTGAGTAAGGATGTGAGGAAGAGTTTGTCGGCGATCGCATTGAACAACACGGCAACTCCTTCACTATCGGAAGTTCGCAACCTTGCAACAACCGACTCTGGGCTTTCCGCTAATAAATGAATTGCCTGTTCATCCTCGGCGTATCCCAAAAACAGCAAATAAGTTTTTGAATCGCCCTTGATATAGTCAATCTGTAATGAGACCATATAGGCCGCACTATCCTTATAGGGAAGGGCGATCGCCTCGTTGATATGGGCAGCTTGCACGGCCTGATTTGCCGTATTAAACCAGCGAAAACCAGACAAATATTCGGGTAAGTATGTTTCTAAGCGATTCTTCAAGTCCGCTTTCAAGAATACCGATTGCCACTGGCCTGCGATTACCCAGGTAGGAATTTCTGTTTGGGGTTTGGCGGTTAATGCGGCCGGTGTCAGCTTCAACGTGAACCAGTAAATTGCATAAGGACCAACACTCAGGAAGTAAGGCGCGTCGTGAATGGGCGGAAACTCTGTTCGCCCAAATACTTCGATGGGAATTCGCCCTTGAAAAGCCGTTAGATCCAGTTCTGCAGTTTGAACAAATCGCGAAAGATTAGCGACTACAAGGATTTGTTCGTCTTCAAAGGTTCGCGTAAAGGCAAAGACTTTACGGTTGTCTGAATGTAATAGCTGAAAATCGCCTCGGGTAAATGCTTGAAGACGTTTGCGCGTCGCAAGCAAGCGTTTCATGGAATTCAAAAGCGAGTTTGGATTAGCCCGCTGAGCCTCGACATTGACGGTGTTGTAGTGATACTCCGACTCCACAATTAAGGGCAGGAAAAGACGATGAGGATTCGCACGGCTAAAGCCTGCGTTGCGGTCAGGAGTCCATTGCATGGGAGTGCGAACACCGTTGCGATCGCCCAAATAAATGTTGTCGCCCATGCCAATCTCATCCCCGTAATACAACACGGGGGTTCCGGGTAATGAGAGCAGCAAACTGTTCAACAATTCGATTTGACGGCGATCGTTCCCTAGCAAAGGTGCGAGTCTTCGACGAATCCCCTGGTTCAACCGCATCTCGGGATCCTGGGCATAGACGCGATACATGTAATCCCGATCTTCATCGGTGACCATTTCTAGCGTTAATTCGTCGTGATTTCGCAGAAACAAACCCCACTGACAATTATCAGGAATTTCAGGCGTTTGCTGCAAAATATCCACGATTGGGAAGTTATCTTCCATCCGCAATGCCATGAATAACCGTGGCATCAACGGAAAATGGAAATTCATATGGCACTCATCGCCATTACCGTAGTAATAAGCGGCATCTTCTGGCCATTGATTGGCTTCCGCCAATAGCATCCGGCTGGGAAATTTCTCATCAACATGCTTGCGAAGTTTCTTCAGAAACGCATGGGTTTCTGGCAGGTTTTCACAGTTTGTACCCTCTCGTTCATAGAGGTAGGGCACCGCATCCATTCGTAAGCCATCCACCCCCAAATCCAACCAGAAGTCCAGAGTGTCAAACACAGCCTGGTGAACCGCTAAATTATCATAATTTAAGTCGGGTTGGTGAGAATAGAAACGGTGCCAGTAATAGGCTTTCGCAATAGGATCCCAGGCCCAATTCGATGATTCGAAATCCTGAAAAATAATTCGGGCTTCTGAATACTTTTCGGGAGTATCACTCCATACATAAAAGTCTCTTTCGGGGCTTCCTTTTGGTGCTCGACGGGCACGTTGAAACCAGGGATGCTGATCGGAAGTATGATTAATAATCAGCTCGATAATGATGCGAATATCTCGCTGATGAGCAGCATCTAAAAGTTCTTTGAAATCTTCCAGGGTGCCGTAGATCGGATTAATACTGGTGTAATCAGCAATATCATAGCCATCGTCTCGCAGTGGCGAAGGGAAGAATGGCAAGATCCAGAGCGCGGTAACTCCTAACTCTTGCAGATAATCTAGTCTTTCAGTGAGGCCGCGGAAATCTCCAATACCGTCCCCATTACTATCAGCAAAAGCTCGAACGGAGATTTCATAAATAACGGCATCCTTGAACCAGAGGGAGTTATCTTTCAAGATTAAGCCTACCAATGCGACAAAAAAATTTCTGGTAGAACAATAGCTGAGATTTTCGAACTACCCATCCAGCAAAAGTAAGAGAAGTTTTTTAGCAAAGAGGCGTGAAATTATATCTATGGACAATCGCGCAGATCCCCACCCTGTCATTAAGCTGAAGCAGAATCAATAATCGTGGATTGCAAGACGTGAGCGATCGCTTGGGCGTTGCGATCGCGAGAAGCCTCGTGCTCTCATAAGTCGGAGTTCTTTAGAACTCCGACTTCTACCTGTAAATCCGTAGTTTTAACACGAAGTCAACCTGGGGCATTTCCTAACACTATGCGTTTTCAACGAGCCAGCGGAATCCTGCTACATCCAACCTGTTTACCCAGCCCATTCGGAATTGGCGACCTGGGAAAATCAGCTTATGAGTTTGTGGATTTTCTGGAGCGGAGTGGTCAAACCTTGTGGCAAGTGCTCCCTCTGGGTCCGACAGGTTATGAGCATTCCCCTTACATCATGAACTTCAGTACGTTTGCGGGAAACCCGTTGCTGATCAGCCTGGAGCAGTTGGCTGACGAGGGTTTGCTGCAAGCGGATGAGCTGTCCCCCCTACCCAATGCCAATGCTGACCGGGTGGAATTTGATCAAGTTATTCCTTATAAATTCAACTATTTAGAGTTAGCCTTTAAGCACTTTCAAAAAAGTCTGACAGGTCATCAAAAGACCCAATTTGAGCAGTTTTGCCAGGAACAATCCTGGTGGTTAGATGATTTTGTACTGTTCATGGCGTTGTTGGAAGCCAATGATGGCAAGCCGTGGAGCCAATGGGAGAAGGCGATCGCCCGTCGAGAGCCTGATGCCCTTAATGCTCAGCGCCAGGCGCTAAAAGAACGCATTCAATTTCAACAATTCCTGCAATTCAAATTCTTTGAGCAGTGGTCGAAATTACGGGAGTACGCCAATTCTCGCAACATCAAGATCATTGGCGATATTTCCATCTATGTGTGCCACAACAGTTCAGACGTTTGGGCCGATCCAGAGCTATTTAAACTTGATCCCCAAACTTTAGAACCGGCTTACATTGCTGGAGTCCCACCCGACTACTTTAGCGAGACGGGGCAGTTGTGGGGCAACCCGGTATACGCCTGGGAGCGATCGCAAGAAACCCAGTTCGATTGGTGGATCAAACGCTTTAAAGCAACCCTCCAGTACGTCGATATTGTGCGAGTGGATCACTTCCGGGGCTTTGAAGCCTACTGGCAGGTTCCCGCTGGCGAAGAAACAGCCATTAATGGCGAATGGATTCCGGCTCCCGGCTATGAGTTCTTTGAAACGCTAGGAAGCCGATTAGGAAAACTGCCAGTCTTAGCCGAAGACCTTGGAATTATCACGCCTGAAGTGGAGGAGATGCGCGATCGCTTCGAATTCCCAGGGATGCGCATTCTCATGTTTGCGTTTAGCGAAGACTCTAAGAGTACTCACTTGCCCCATCACTACATTCAAAACTGCGTTGTTTATTCGGGTACCCACGATAACGATACGGCCCTTGGATGGTGGGCTAACGCAAGCGCTCACGAGAAAGAATTCCTGGCTACCTATTTTGGCTATCCCAATGTTGATGCAATTGAGGAAGTCAACTGGGTTCTGATCCGCGCCGCTCTAGCCTCTGTGGCGGATTTAGCCATTATTCCGCTGCAAGATATCCTGAGCCTGGATGGCCGTGCCCGCATGAATGACCCCAGCACCAATGCAGGAAACTGGCGGTGGCGTTATCGTAGCTCTGATTTGCTGACGAAGGACGTGAGCGATCGCCTCCTCACGCTCACCCGGCTCTATAGCCGATAGTGTGCAGTGTTAGCACAGCCACATCAAGCCATTGAGAACTAAAGCTCCCCCTTTGTAGTCGCTTTACAGCGACTACAAAGGGGGTTAATTGGCATAAGGTATAAGTGCCTTAGGATTGTGTAGTTAACCTGAGTTCGGGTTAAGGGCGTTTTCGAGTGCCGCGCGTTGCGCGGCACTCGAAAACGCTCATTTTGGCGTGCGCTTTGCGCATGCCAAAATGAGCACTTCAGCTTATCCCGAACTGAGGTTACTTAGTTATTTATTGATCTGAAACATAACTTTCCTGTTACTAAAATCGTTCAATCAGGGGATTGAGAGTTAGAGTCAAATTAGGGAAGATATTCTTTACAACAAAGTCGAGCTATTGGCATTAGCCCCTGGGTTGTATTTCTAACTCCATCTCACACAAATCTTCGAAAGAAGGCTAGTTCTATGAAAAAAACAGCGATCACCATAGCGGTAGCCGATAACCATCTCGACAACATCCTGGAAGTCGCCCATCTTCTGCAAGAAGCGGGCCTGAAAGTTGAGCATATTATGGATGCGGTTGGGGTCATTACAGGTTCTTGTGAAACCTGTGAGGTTGAAAAGATAGCCCAAATCGATGGGGTGGAAAGTGTCGAGGCACAGGATCAATATCGGTTAGCTCCGCCAGACGCTCCCATTCAATAACCCTTAGTCAACTCGTAGGATTTCAGGCAAGGAATGCGCGGGCTAAGTCCACCCGTTCCTCGCCTGAAATCGCATCAACCGACTGAGGTTTCACCGCAGCAATGTTGACAGGGCCTGTTCTATAACGCTACGCGTTTAACCAGACAGTGTATTTTTGGAAAGCCCACACCGCGCGGCTTTTCAAAAATATACTGTTCCAAGTGGATTGCAATGGCTATATCAGAATTATCTCAGCAATTCTCATTTTGAAATCAGGCCCGAAAACCGCGCGCCGAAGGCGCGCGGTTTTCGGGCCTCAAAGCCAAGAGTTCACGCCCGTAGGGCGTGAACTCTTGGCTTTGAGGCCCATACTGAGAATTGCTGGAATTATCTAGAACAGATGATCGGGTGCGCTAGATTGATTTATCCTGAGTAGGTAATTGTGGTAGCCGGTTAGCCAATCTCGTTTCCCAATGACCGATTTTGAGGCTATTGATAATCGCATTGCTCAAACGAACCAGCGTCTTAAGGCCGCCCGCTTGGGCTTGAAAATTGAGCGACGAGGGCAGCAGTTAGCCCTGCGGGGGACCCTTCCTCCCCGGCCCGGAAGCCACCGCCTCAACCCGCATCAGCAGCGCATTCCCCTCGAACTGCCTGCCACTCCCACTGGGCTGAAGGAAGCCGAGCAAACCGCCAAGGTGATTGCGGCTCAACTCATTCAGAAAACCTTTGAATGGCGTACCTATTTGCCTGTTGCAGGGGGAGGTCGCCTGTATCAAATGGAGTTACCGCAAAAAATCGCGGCCCTTCGTGAACATCTTCTAAGGCAATCCCAGGAAGCCCATGAGCTAGCCTCTGCCAAAACAACTTGGAGCAAGGCTTACGCGCCTTATATGCGGAAGCTGGAAGCGATCGCCCAGGAACGCCCCAACCTTCAACTGGCCGAAGCGATCGTGCTCACGGTACAACAAACCCGTCCCAATACTCGCAGTCGTCAAATCTGCTGCACCGCTCTGAAAGCCCTGGCCGATTTTTTAGAAATTGAATTGCCAGAAGACTTCAAGGATCACTGGGGTAGTTATGGTACTAGCCGCACACAATTACGCCACCTTCCCTCGGATGCCGATATACTGGCGGCCTATGAGCGCATTCCCAACCCGGCCTGGCGCTTTGTCTATGGCCTGATGGCAACCTACGGCTTACGGAACCACGAAGTTTTCTTTTGTGATTTTTCTGCATTGGAACGGGGCGATCGCTCTCCCGTCATCGAAGTGTTGGAAACCACCAAAACTGGAGAGCATCAGGTGTGGCCTTTCCCGCCGGATTGGGTGGAGCAGTTCAACCTGTGGGAGGTCACGCTCCCTTCACTCAAAACAGATCTGACAGAAACGACCCTTCAGCGTATCGGTCAGCAGGTGTCGCTTCAGTTTCAGCGCTACGGCCTACCCTTTGCTCCCTACGATCTGCGCCATGCCTGGGCAGTTCGCACCATCCATCTGGGCATTCCCGACACCGTCGCCGCTCGCATGATGGGCCACTCCGTCGCCATCCACAACCGCACATATCACCGCTGGATTGGCCGTCGCGACCAGCAGCAGGCTGTCGAAGCAGCTTTAGCCCGGCGATCGCAAAGCCTTTAGAACTGGATGAATGGGCAATATTAGCCCCCGCATTTTATGCTGAGGGTTCTTACAAAATAGTGTGCATAGCTTTTTTAGGAGAGTGCGGTGCCGCACTCTCCTAAAAAAGTACGGGTATTAAATTTGTCAGGATCCTTATTGTTCTGCGCGGAGCAGCTCGGCCTGGGCGGCGTACACACCTTGAACGTTATACCAGTTGAGAAAAACCCGGGCTAACTCCAGAGCCAATTGAGGCTTGCCCTGGTCAATGAGCCATTGCAAAAGAGGAGCAAGAGTACGCTCATTCAGAAGGCCACCCAAAGAGAGTACACCCCAGAGAATACGGTGCAGCCAGGTCATCTGAATCATTAGGCGTACATCCCATGTGGGGTGCTTCTGATAGAACAGAACGCCCATGCGACCCCGCTGAATTTCTTGATCGATCAGTTTGGGAATTTGGGCCAGGGAAAAGGGAGGATGCCAGTGGTAGCCCACCGCTTCAGGGCACTTCACCAGCTTCAGCCCTTGTTGTTTAAGACGAACCCCCAGTTCCAAATCCTCCCAGCCATAGAGTTGGAAACGGGTGTCAAACAAACCCACATCTTCAAGCCAGTGACGGGCGATCGCCACATTCCCTGTGGCAAAGTACGCCGCCGAAAAATCTGTCAGCTTGTAAGGTTCAGCAGTGGGGTCGTCAAAATTGCAGGTGTTGATGACACGGCCATAGGTGAAGACGCGATCGCTCCCCAACCGCTGCTGTTCCTGCAACAGCGTGGCAGCATGAGCTTGCAAAAAGCCATCCAACACGACCAGATCGCTGTCAATGAAAATAATTACGTCTCCCCAGGCAGAATCCACCCCCAGGTTGCGAGCAGCGGCTGGCCCCCGATGATTTTGCTCAACGAGCCGCACATGAGGGTAATCAGCCGCCTGCTGTTGTAACCATTGCACCGTGCCATCGGTTGAGCCGTCATCTACTACAACCACTTCATAGCTTTGAATTGGGCTCGATTTGGGGATGTGCTGCTGTTCCAGTGCTTTGAGGCACTTCTCCAAAATCGGCTTGCGATTGTAGGTAGGAATGACGACGCTAATAAACACAGTTGTTATTCTTTAACCCGAACGCCAACAACCGGAGCATTGAACCGGAAGGTTTCTCCTTCCAATTCTAGCGGTGTGCCGACTTTCACTTTGTTATTACCCAGCACGGGGCCATCGTCAGTAATCTGCGCGTTGCCACCCAGGGTAATCAGCATATCGACGGTGTATTCTAGCTCGGGGCGAGGATCATTTTCGGCTTTGACACCACCATCGGGTTGAGGTACGGCGACAGTGCGAGGCAACGATTTCACGCCAACGACGCTGAGCTGACCATAGGGTTGATTTCGGATAATTACATTGACGGTTTCTGACTGGCCAACGTCCGTCAATAGCTGTTGTGGATTGCTAGCGGTCAAACCGCGCACGATGCAATCTACTTCTACGGGTTTGCTGGTTGCCCCGATCTGAGCCACCGAGGAACCAGAGCCACCCGGGAACAGAAAAATTCCGGCAACCACCATCAGCATCACCACGCCGGCCGCGAGATCGAGGATATTAATCTTGCCAAACAACCGACCCTTAGAGTCCAAAATAGCCATAATTCAACCGTTGCCGCCAATGGGCGAAGAGTTTCATATCCAAACAGGGATAACTTTAGCAGCCTATCACGTCTTCCGATCCCCCATTTTTTTGGAACTGACGTAAGGACATTAGTTTCGGCAACCTATTTGGGAAAACTTGCGTCAGGATCCTCAATAGTTCCCGGAGGTTTCACCCATCCTTCCGGATCGAAAAAGCTGATTTAATTGTTTGTTTACGCTCTCATTACCCTCACTCGAATTAGCCATGTCTCTTCTACTCACGGGCGTATCCCGCTTCATTCGCCGCCGCTGGTTGTATGGGATGGTCTCTGCCTTGATGGCAGTTAGCGTCATTGTCATGACCCCAACCCCCTCCCACGCCCAGGGGCGGTTATTGGATTTGATTTTTCGGGGAATTCAAGTCATTCAACTTTCCAACTTATCGAGCCGCCAAGAAGTTGCATTGGGACGGCAGATGGACGATCAGTTGATGAGTCAGCAGTTTCGGCCTTACCGCAACTCTCAGGTGAATGACTACGTTAACGAGATTGGGCAGCGGTTGGTACCCGTTAGCGATCGCCCCGATATTCCCTATACGTTCAAGGTGGTAGAAGACAGACAAATTAATGCATTCGCCACAATGGGCGGTTACGTCTATGTCACTACCGGGCTTCTCCGAGCTGCAGACAACGAGGCTCAAGTTGCTGGGGTTCTAGGCCATGAAATTGGCCACATTGCTTCCCGTCATGTAGTCGAAAACATGCGAGAACGGGCCATACAGGCGGGAGTTGCCTCCGCTGCCGGTTTGGATCGAAGCACGGCTGTGGCCCTTGGGATCGAACTGGCTGTGAACCGACCCAATAGCCGCGAAGCAGAATACGAAGCCGATGAGCGGGGCCTGGCGACTATGACCCGAGCGGGCTATGCTCCCCGAGGCATGGTGGACTTTATGGAAAAACTACGGGGTCAAAGATCGCTTCCCTCGATCCTCAGTACCCACCCCGGCGCGGGCGATCGCGTCGAGCGACTACAGCGTATGATTCCTGCTGGCACCGCAGACAGCGGCGGAGGATTGGATAACCAGGCTTATCGCACCCGCATTAGTCCACTGCTCTAAGCAAGGGCTGATTGCTCAAATCTAAAGAGGGGAGGTGCTGCGCGCCTCCCCTCTTCTTTACGACCAGATGTTAACCTCAATTCGGGTTAAAGGCTTTTTAAGGGGCGCGTAAAGCGCCCCTTAAAAAGCTCTTCCAAGCTCGGGTAGATGCTAAGGACGTCGTTGGCCTAAATAAACCACCAACCCAATTAACAAACCAATCCCCACTAAATATTTTGCCGCGTCAGGAATAGCCGGGTTAGGGGAGAAAAAACCTTCAATCAACCCTGCAATCACCAGCATGGGCACAACCCCATAGACAAGACGAGCGGCCTGCTGCCCGTAGATCTTCAGGGCATCCATACGGCGGTAGCGGCCCGGAAACAACAGCGCTCGTCCCAGAAGTAAGCCACTTCCCCCAGCCATAAAAATGGCAGGCAACTCCAGGGAACCATGGGGAAACACAAAGGCCCAGAAGGGAAATGCCAGATTACCCTGGGCAACAAGCGTACCGATCGCCCCCAACAGGGCTCCATTCAGCAGCATGATGTAGGTCGTGCCAAGCCCTGCGACGATGCCCCCGGCGATCGCCGAGAAGCAAACACGAATATTGTTAATCATGATGCTGCTGGAGGCGAAAGGCTCAACACCAACAATTGAGCCCATCCATAACTGCTGCTCGTCGCGAACCTGGCTAATAATATTGGCCGGCACCACCAGAGGCAGAAAGGCTGGATCAGTCCAGGCAAACCACCAGGCGACCAATGCCCCAATCAGAAAGAGGGCGATCGCCACCGCAATGTACCCCGCCGACGCTTGCACCACCTCAGGCAAACCCCAGCGGTAAAAGTCCAGCACGGCCTGCCACTCCTGTTTGCGTGACCCCTGATAGACCTGGTTGTAACTACGGGTGGTCAAGCTCTGAAGATCTTGCACGATCAGGTTGCCGACACGGTGGGTGCGAGCCCGAGCGAGGTCAGCCGATACCGAGCGATAAAGGCTGGCAAGACGCTGGATATCTGAAGCAGAGAGCGTGTTCAAACCCCGTTTTTCAGCCCGGTTGAGTAGTTCTGCCAATTGCTTCCAATTGGGTTCTCGCCGGGCTACCCACCGCTGAATGTTCATAGGAGCAAGTGACTCGTATATTCATGTTTTGTGACGAAAGGCTGGAAGACTGCTCCTCCCGTAGACTAGGATAGCCTCAGATTTGCATCCTTTTTGGTACCAGATATTTATGGATTCCACTTCGGATACCCACAGTCCTCTACAACCCATGACCGTGGGGAACGTCGTGAACACGGGAATTCGGCTCTATAGCTCTAACCTGAAGCCATACTTGAGGGTGGCGGCGATCGCCACGGGTTGGACGGTGATTCCCTGGGTTACGCTGGTGCCCATTGTGCTGTTCTACACAACGGTGCAGCAGTACTACAGCTTTCTGGGTTTGCTGATACCTGCCTGGCTTGTACTCCTGTTCATCTCTCTGTCCTACTCCTTGGCAGACTCAGCGGCGATCGCTCGCCTCGCGTTTACCGAGTTGATTAACCAGGCTGAAGATTCTAAACAAGCCCGGCGCTATACCCGATCCCGCCGCTGGAGCTTTTTACAGTTAGGGGTTTTGATTAACCTGATCTTGCTTGGCACGTTTGCCGTGATGGGCATTATCGCCCTCATTTGCACTTCCGTTATTTTTGCGGCTATGGGTGGGGCCGATTTCCTGCGTAACCCGGCCTCTGCCGCCCTGGTGAATCCAACCCTCATCGTGCTAACGGTCCTCATCTTTTTTGGCGTTGTTTTGATCGTTCTTCTAGCCTGGCTATTTCTAGGAGTAAGGCTTTCCATCGCTGATTTACCGCTGGCAATGGAACCGGGTATCAAAGTTACTGAAGGAATTAGTCGGAGCTGGGAATTAACTGGAAGCAATTTTTGGCGGTTAATGCTGATTCTGTTCGTAACGCTTCTCATTACGTTTCCGCTTCAAGTGGTGGTACAGCTCCTTGTAGGTCTGGTGCAGGAGGCAACAGCTCTGCTGATGCCGGAAGATTCTGCAAGTTTTGCCGCGATCACCTCTCTGATCGGATTCATTCTGGGGTCGATATCGAGTATTTTTCTGCTGCCTTTATGGCAGGCAATCAAAGCCGTTATCTACTACGACTTGCGAAGCCGGCGGGAAGGGCTCGATCTCGAATTACGTGACTGGGGCGATCGCCTCCCCCCTGCCTGAGCCTTATGAAGTACTTCAACCGTTTTACCCTGGCTACCCCCGAAAGCGTTGAACTGGAGTTCGCCTTAGCCGGGATTGGCAATCGCGCTCTGGCTCTGCTGATTGACTATCATGTTCTCGCTCTGGCATGGGTTCTGGTCACCCTGCTGTGGTTTACAGTCTCACTACAGCTAATGGACTACCTGTCGCAACTACAGACAGACTACAGCTCAGTACCCCTGTGGCTGTTGGCCATTTATTTGCTAGTAACCTTTGCCCTCTACACGGGCTACTTTGTCTTTTTCGAGGTCAGCTGGCAGGGGCAAACTCCGGGTAAGCGGTTTGCAAAAATCCGGGTCATTCGAGATGATGGCCGTCCAGTTGGCCTTTCCCAGGCAATCTTGCGCACCTTGCTGCGGCCCATTGATGATCTGTTTTTTCTGGGGGCACTGCTGATTGTGATTGGCAAACAGGAGAAACGGATTGGCGATCGCGTTGCAGGCACGCTCGTCGTTCAAGAAAATCGGCCCATTCTTAAAAACGACTTGCACTGTTCTGAAACAGCCCAAACTTTAGCCGTGAAACTGCCCGAACTCACCCAATTAGAGCAGTTACAGCCGGATGATTTTGCAGTTATTCGGGAGTATTTGCGACGCCGTCCAACCCTTACCAAACGCTCTCGTGGTGAACTCAGTATGAAACTGGCTCACCAGATTAAAACCCTAATTCAGTTAGAAACCATACCGCCTGAACTGACATCCGATGATTTTCTGGAGGCCGTATATCTGGCTTATCAGGGGCGATCGTCTTCCCCTCTTCCTGGGGAATCAACAGGCTATTAATACACTTCAGTTCGGGATAAGCTGAAGTGCTCATTTTGGCGTGCGCAAAGCGCACGCCAAAATGAGCGTTTTCGAGTGCCGCGCAACGCGCGGCACTCGAAAACACCCTTAACCCGAACTCAGGTTAATACCGTTTTTATATGAATCCGCCCTGAATAACCTCGGTTCGGGATAAGCTGAAGTGCTTATTTTGGCGTGCGCAAAGCGCACGCCAAAATGAGCGTTTTCGAGTGCCGTGCGTCGCGCGGCACTCGAAAACGCCCTTAACCCGAACTCAGGTTACGTAAGTCTGCCATATCAGGTGATTTTGATTGGTGTGATGGGTCAAACACACTACATCCAACAAAAATGCATATGTCCTGCAAAGCTTAAAAATGTATCCTGCATAACTTAACCTGACCTTTACGTCCGGACATTACAATGCCAACGTTTGGCTATTCGAACGATTAGGATCCACCAGAACTATGGCATTCAATCTTTTTTCTAAGCGCACGGCTTCACTGGCTGTGTTGACGGCTGTTACGCTCTCTCTGGCTGCCTGTGGCAGTGGTACCAGTACAACGGCTGAGTCACCAGAAGCGGGTGCAACGGCAGAATCTCCTGCTGCGGGTAACCTCAGCGGAAGTATTCTGGCCGATGGTTCCAGCACCGTCTTCCCCATTACTGAAGCCATGGCGGAAGAATTCATGGCGAAGAATCCCGGTGTTCAGGTTACGGTAGGGACCTCTGGTACGGGTGGCGGCTTTGAGAAATTCTGCAACAACGAAACTCAGATCTCTAACGCGTCGCGCGGCATCAAAGACGAAGAAAAAGAAAAGTGCGCAGCGGCTGGTGTTGAATTCGTTGAAATTCCCGTTGCTACTGACGCTCTGACTGTTGTGGTCAACCCCGAGAATGACTGGGCAAGCTGCCTCACCATTGAAGAATTGGCCACAATCTGGGGTCCTGATGCTCAGGGTAAAGTTAGCAACTGGAACCAGGTTCGCTCTAGCTTCCCCGATGCACCTCTAGCTTTGTATGGCCCAGGCACCGACTCCGGTACCTTTGACTACTTCACCGATACGGTCAATGGTGAAGAGGGAGACAGCCGGGGTGACTATACCGCTAGTGAAGACGACAACGTTCTGGTACAGGGCGTTGAAGGCGACAAGAATGCATTGGGCTACTTCGGCTATGCCTATTATGCTGAGAATCAGGATAAGCTGAAGGCAGTTGAGATCGATGGTGGAGAAGGTTGCGTTGCACCTAACGAAGAAGACGTACTGAATGGCACGTACAAGCCCCTGTCTCGTCCACTGTTTGTTTATGTGAACAAGGCAGCTCTGGCAAAACCAGAATTTAAAGCATTTGTTGACTTCATCACAGATCCTGCTAATAAGCAATTTGTGAGCGAAACTGGATACGTACCCCTTTCCGATGAGCAATACACGGAAGCGAAGGGTCTGGTTAGCCAGTAACCAGCAATTGCAATAATGTCTAGGTCTGCTTTAGGTTCTCTGTGCAGACCGTAGTTGGGTCAGATTTGCTTTTTGCAAGTCTGACCTTTCCAGAACCAGTGCATTGAATTTTCTAAATCTATGAGACGGCTAGAGAGCAAGTCGAGGATTTATCCATGACAGAGAGTGCCCTGCCACCTGCTCGGCAAAATTCCGAGCTATGGCAACCCAATCGGGCCAAGAGCAAACGAGAAGAAGGATTGGTTAAGCTCGTCTTTGGGTCGTTTGCCCTCATTTCGGTTCTCACCACCCTGGGGATTGTTCTTTCCCTGATTACCGAAACGATCAAATTTTTTAGACAGGTGCCTCTGTGGAACTTTTTGACAGACACCCAATGGACACCGTTATTCACCAATCCCAAGTACGGGATTTTTGTGCTCATTAGCGCGACCTTTCTGACCTCTTTCATCGCGCTCCTGGTGGCAGTGCCCCTGGGTTTGCTGGCAGCTATTTGTTTAAGTGAATATGCCCCCCGAAAAGTGCGTGCTTGGCTGAAGCCCGCTCTGGAAATTCTGGCAGGGGTGCCAACTGTCGTTTTTGGCTATTTTGCATTGCTGTTTGTTACCCCTATTCTGAAAAGCCTGGTACCTGGTCTTCAGACCTTTAACGGCCTCAGTGCAGGGTTGGTTCTCGGTGTTGCGTTGCTACCCACAATTGCCTCCTTAAGTGAAGACGCAATCTATGCCGTCCCTGGAAGCTTGCGCCAGGCAGCCTACGCAGTAGGAGCGACAAAGCGAGAGGTCATCACAGGAGTTGTGCTACGAGCTGCACTCTCCGGTATTGTCGCCTCAGTTGTGCTGGCAGTTGCCCGCGCTGTTGGGGAAACCATGATTGTGGCCCTAGCTGCGGGCCAAAACCCAACCTTGACGCTCGATCCACGGGTTGCGATCCAGACTATGACCTCCTTTATTGTGCAGGTCTCCGGGGGCGACATTCCCGTTGGTTCGCTGAAGTATGACACGCTTTTCGCCGTGGGTATGACGTTATTTGTAATTACCCTGGCCCTGAACACATTTAGCTTCTGGTTTGTGCGGAAGTACCAGGAGAAATACGAATAATGGCAACTACGAATCCTAAATCCTTTTCCTCAGGTGGTTCTGCGGCCAACGATAGTCTGTTTGACTCTAA
The DNA here is from genome assembly GCF_039962325.1 of Leptolyngbya sp. PL-A3. Classification (NCBI taxonomy): domain Bacteria; kingdom Bacillati; phylum Cyanobacteriota; class Cyanophyceae; order Leptolyngbyales; family Leptolyngbyaceae; genus Leptolyngbya; species Leptolyngbya sp. PL-A3. The sequence continues at coordinate 284,481 of NZ_JAMPLB010000001.1, read as the reverse complement.
TCTGAAGCAGCGCTACCGCCTTGATGCTATTTTCAGGGCCCTGACGTGGATAGCGACGTCAATTGGGTTGATTGTGCTGGCTATTCTAATCATTGATACCTGCATTGATGCACTACCTCGTCTCAACCTAGACTTTCTGACGAGTTTCCCTTCCCGCCGAGCTGAACGCGCTGGAGTTGCCTCGGCACTGGCAGGTACGGTCTGGTTATTGCTAATTACAGCAGCCTTTGCGTTTCCCATTGGTGTTGGGACTGGAATTTACCTGCAAGAGTTTGCTAAAGATAACTGGTTCACCCGCATGGTGGAAATCAACATTAGCAACCTGGCAGCAGTTCCGTCTATCATTTATGGATTGCTGGGTCTTACAGTCTTTGTTCAGGCGTTGCGCCCTATCACTAACGGTCGTAGTCTTCTGGCTGCTGGTTTAACCCTCGCTCTGTTGATTCTTCCAGTTATTATTGTGGCGACACGGGAAGCCTTGAAGGCAGTGCCAGATGGGTTACGGTTGGCAGGCATGGCCCTGGGTTCTACTCGCTGGCAAACCGTTTGGCATCATATCCTCCCCCTGGCTTTCCCCGGAATTTTGACAGGAACGATTCTGGCTCTGTCTCGAGCCATCGGTGAGACCGCTCCCCTCATTGTGATAGGTGCACAAACCTTTGTAGCATTCTTACCCAATGGGCCTTTTTCGTCCTTCTCTGCTCTTCCCATTCAAATCTTTAACTGGACCTCTCGACCCCAAGAGGCTTTCCATGCAAACGCTGCTGCTGGCAGTATTGTTTTGCTAGTAGTGCTGTTGTTAATGAATGCCACTGCGATCTACCTGCGGAATCGCTTCCAGAAAGAGCGTTAGTGGCCGACGAATACAATACGACAGTTTATGGTTTATCAAGTTTCACCTGACCAAGGGTTATCCCTCATGCAGTCAAATACTATGATTGGTACGGATCTGACATTTCGTGTTGAGCGGGCAAATTACTACTATGGCCCGGTCCTGGCAGTCAAGGACGTATTCTTAGAGGTTCCCGAACGAAAAATTACGGCGTTCATTGGCCCCTCGGGCTGTGGCAAAAGTACGGTACTTCGCTGCTTTAACCGCCTCAACGATTTGATTCCCGGTGCTCGAGTCGAGGGCAAGATCTCGTTCCGGGGTACCAACATTTATGACTCGAGAGTGGATGCAACAGAGTTGCGTCGCCGGGTTGGAATGGTGTTTCAGAAGTCAAACCCCTTCCCTAAGTCGATCTACGAAAATATTGCCTTTGGTGCCCGCATTAATGGCTACAAGGGCAACATGGACGACTTGGTAGAGCGGGCTCTGCGGGGAGCTGCTCTGTGGGACGAAGTGAAGGATAAGCTGAAGGCCAGTGGTCTGTCTTTGTCGGGTGGTCAACAGCAGCGCTTGTGTATTGCGCGGGCGATCGCCATCGAACCCGAAGTTCTTCTGATGGACGAACCCTGCTCGGCCCTCGACCCGATCTCCACCCTGCAAATTGAAGACTTGATGCAGGAGTTGAAGACCAACTACACCATCATCATCGTGACCCACAACATGCAGCAGGCCGCACGGGTATCCGATATGACGGCCTTCTTTAACGCTCAGCAGAATGATAAGGGTGGCAAGCAAGGCTACCTGGTCGAGTATGCTCCTACCGAAACAATCTTTAACCACCCGGCACAGCAGGCCACGAAGGATTATGTGAGCGGCCGTTTCGGCTAAACCACTGGGTGAGGTTGAGCAACTCTCTTCGAAAGGGTAAAGCCAACCAGCATCCAATCGCTTTTGTTGGGAGTAGGACAGGTTTGTGTCTAAAACCGTCATCCCCTGGCATCGGTGAAAGACTGTTTTCCAAGGACGTTTCAAAGATTTTTGCCTGTGCTTCTTTTGGGGGTACGGGCCATTTTCGTTAATCCCTATAGGGCGCATTAGAGCTGTGCCAGCTGACTCCAATCCAGTCAACGCAACTTCATGGCGGGAGCTTTGAGGAGAGTAAATGGAGGCTGTTAGCCAAAATCTTGACTGGCTCTGACGGTGTCCCAGGGGCCGCTTCAAGGCGCTAAACTGTGGACTATTGTCTTCTAAGCGTTCAGGTACAACGGCAGAAATCAACATCAAACGTCCGTAACGGTGGGATGGGGTGCTGTAGTTACTGAGGTTTAGTGGCGAGCAGTGTTTTCGGATGGGCCTTATGCAACCTTCCCTGTCGGCTGGAGTAACTCTTCAAAATCGTTATCGCCTTCTAGGCATTTTGGGGCAGGGCGGGTTTGGCCGTACCTATCTTGGGGAGGACTTAGGCCGCTTCAATGAGCGATGTGCCATTAAAGAATTTATTCCTCTCCAGACGGGGGATAGCGCGATGGCGAAGTCTCGGGAGCTGTTTCGCCGAGAAGCCGAAATTCTTTACCAAATTTCCCATCCCCAGATTCCTCAGTTTCGCGCCACCTTTGAGGAAAACCAGCGCCTGTTTATCGTGCAGGACTATGTGGCCGGAAAAACCTACCGAGAATTGTTGAACGAGCGGCAATCACAGGGCATGGCCTTCTCCGAATCGGAAGGGTTGCAACTGCTGCGGCAACTCTTGCCTGTACTGGCTCACATTCATGCTCGAGGCATTATCCATCGCGATATTGCGCCGGACAATATTATTCTGCGGCAATCTGATTATCAGCCGGTGTTGATTGACTTTGGGGTGGTGAAGGCGATCGCCACTCAAATTCAACTCCAGGGCAGCACCGGGCAGTCTAACGTCACTACCGTTGGCAAGCTGGGTTATGCCCCCAGCGAGCAAATGCAGACTGGGCGGGCTTACCCCAACAGCGACCTGTATGCTTTAGCCGTGACCGTTGTGGTCTTAATGACCGGGCATGAGCCCCAGGATCTCTACGATGACATCAGTTTGACCTGGCACTGGCAGCGCTACGTCCAGGTCAACCCCAACTTTGCGGGGATTCTGAATAAAATGCTGAGCTATCGGCCGGGCGATCGCTATCAATCCGTTGCCGAAGTGGCCAAAGCTTTACAAGACATTGGCGCTTCTCCTATAGGGCAGACCGCAGCGCCTCCTACGGCCCCAGCCACTTATCCGGCAGCCGTGCCCCAGCACACCCTGCCTCCCCTACCCAACCCAGCCGCCCAAGCTCCTGATCTATCGCACATGCAGACAGTGGCCGTAGGCCGTCGGGCTGTTCCGTCCCCAACGGGCATGGACCCAAACGCATCCCGCTCCCGTCGCGCGGCTTATCCACAAACGGCTCAAGTGCCAGGGGTCCAAACACAACGGAGTATGTGGGACAACCCCCTATCGGTGATTGGGATGGGGTTAGGGCTGGCCCTCATTACAGGCATTGCCTCCTGGGCTGTGGTCAGTGCATTGATGAATTTGCAGGCTTCCAGGCCAGACCCTACACCCACCGTGACAGCGACTCCCACAGTCATTCCCACCGCTTCTGCGACCCCCTCTCCCAGCCCAACGGATAGCCCCTCCCCAGACGACGAGCCTGTGGTATTTGACCAACGGGTTAATCTGGAAGCGGATTCCCGTTCAACCCTACGGGGCACCTTACGAGCCAACCAGGCGATCAACTACATCGTTTCTCTGGATGCAGGGGACTCCCTCGCAGCTCTTCTGGAGGCAGACAACATGGTGATGAGTGTGCTGGATGCCAACCAGGATCCTTTAGATGGCCCCACGGTAGATGTAACCCGGTGGCAGGACACGGTCAATGAAGCCGGGGACTACATTCTTCAACTAAGGCCAACGGGGAATGCCGATCGCGTAGATTATGCCCTGAACCTGCGGCGTGAAGCCACGATTCCCAACCCACCCCCTGATGAACCGGATGAACCCGATGAGCCCGACGATCCCAGTCCTTCTCCCGACCCGGATGTTAGTCAGGAAACGATTAGCGTGAGCCCGGGTAGTAGCACGGAGGTGACAGGGCAGGTGCAGAGCGATCGCATCCAACGCTACTTAGTAGCCCTCTCTCCTGGGCAGGTCCTGAAAGTGGATGTGCTTCAAGGCGACGTATCGATTAACCTGCGAGAACCAGCCGGGCAGTCTACCGGGCAGGTGAGCGGTAGCAGTGGGCAGGTTGAAGCAGCAACCCGTGGCTATTATCAAATTGATGTGTCTGGCAACCAAGTTGTTAACTTCGCGCTGCGGGTTGAGGTTCAATAAGGTTAGAGGATGTCGTTTTAATCCAGGAGCTTTGACTTGAACGCGCTGTTGATCGCAGGAACCGATTGCCAGGTCGGCAAGACCGTTTTGACATCCGCTCTCGCTGCTTACTGGCAGAGTTACTATGCTGGGCGATCGCTCGGCATTTTTAAGCCAGTGCAGGCAGGTGGAGGCGATCGCGACCTCTATCAACGGCTCTTTTCCCTACCTCAAACCCTTCAGGAAATTAGCCCTGCATACTTTGATGCCCCCATTGCCCCACCGCTGGCTGCCCATCAGGTCGGGCAACGCGTAGATCTGGCTCTGATTTGGAATACGTTTGAGAACTTAGCCAGTCAAAAGGATTGGGTGCTGATCGAAGCCTTCGGTGGATTGGGCTCCCCCCTGACGGACGATAGTACCGTTGCTGACTTGGCCTGGGATTGGCGCTTACCCACGGTGTTAGTGGTGCCGGTGCGAGTGGGGTGTATTGGACAGGCGATCGCCCATGCAGCCCTGGCTCGTGAATGTCGCATTCACCTGAAGGGCATTGTGCTCAATTGCGTTGAACCCTGTAGCCCCGAAGAAGCAGAGCAATGGGCCCCCATCCGGTTAATTCAGAAACTCAGCGGGGTACCCATTTTGGGAACCATTCCGCATCTAGAAGACACTACCAACCTCAACAAGTTAGCCCATGTGGCTTCTAACCTTGAGTTGGAGCGGCTGATTCCTCTGAGTCTCTGGCAGTAACCGTTGGTTTCGAGCCATTACACCTCCTACATAAATCGGTTCTTGAGGGCAATAATTCATGCAGGAGGTCTATTGTTTTCGAACCGTTGTTTCCAAACATGCAGAAGCGCCCGATGCCTAGAGCACCGGGCGCTTTTCACGACATAATCCCCAGCTAGAGCTTCAACTAAACTCTGGAGGGCTCGGGAGGAGTGGGCACCTCAGGGGCATCCCAATCCGTGTGGAAGAACTGGCCTCGAGGCTGATCCACACGCTCATAGGTGTGAGCCCCGAAGTAATCGCGCTGCGCCTGGGTCAGGTTTTGCGGTAGAACTGCACGACGGTAGCTGTCGAAGTAATCCAATGACGCACTAAAGGCGGGAACGGGGATACCGTAACGGGCCGCGTAGGTAATAACCTCGCGCCATGCTCCTTGCCGATCCAGAATGGTCTGTTTAAACTCGGGAGCCAGCAGCAGGTTGGGTAGATTCGGGTCTTGCTGGAACGCATCCTTAATCTTGTTCAAGAAGCGAGCTCGGATAATACAACCCCCTTTCCAGATGCGAGAAATTTCGCTCAGGTTGAGGTTGTAGTTGAACTCTTTGGAAGCCCGACTGAGCAGCGCCATTCCCTGGGCGTAAGAGCAGATCTTCGAACAATAGAGGGCATCCCGTACCTGGTCCACAAAGGTCTGGATGTCACTGTCCAACCGGCCCGATGGCCCGGTGAGCTGCTTCGATGCCATCACCCGCTCTTCCTTGATAGAAGACATGATGCGGCCATTCACCGCTGCAATGATGGTAGGAATTCCAACCCCTAAATCCAAAGCTGTTTCTACCGTCCATCGTCCGGTACCCTTCTGACCGGCAGCGTCTACGATCATATCCACCAGGGGAGCCCCAGTCTGAGGATCGTACTTGCGGAAAATATCAGCGGTAATTTCAATCAGGTAAGAGTCCAACTCATCGGTGGTGTTCCACTCGGAGAAGACATCATGAAGTTGGGCGGCTGAGAGCCCACCGACGTTTTTCAGCAGATCGTACGCTTCAGCAATCAACTGCATGTCGCCATACTCAATGCCGTTGTGCACCATTTTGACGTAGTGACCAGAGCCACCAGGGCCGATGTAGGTGACGCAAGGGCCATCGTCGACCTGGGCCGCAATCTTGGTGACAATGGGTTCAACCGCTTCATAAGCCGCAGCTGTGCCACCGGGCATCAGACTGGGGCCATTCAACGCACCGGTCTCACCACCACTAACCCCCATGCCCATAAAGCGCAGGCCAGTGGATTCCAACTGTTGCACTCGTCGTTCGGTGTCTGTATAGAGGGAGTTGCCTCCATCGATGATCATGTCACCTTCGTCCAGCATCGGTTTGAGCTGGTCAATCACCGCATCAACGGGACCACCCGCTTTCACCATCACCAGAATTTTTCGGGGACGTTCCAACGACTGGACAAATTCTTCAAGGGAATAAGCGGCTTTAACGTTTTTACCCTGTGCACGGGTCGCGGCAAACTTTTCGGTAACACTTGCCGTCCGGTTATAGACAGCGATGGGAAAACCATTGCGTTCAATGTTGAGGGCCAGGTTTTCGCCCATCACGGCCAAACCAATCAGACCAAAACTGTATGTCATAAGACCTGCCTGTGTGTCTATGGCTGAGCAATTCTGAACAACACCGGGGCTGAGAGCATTCTGTCTAGGATGACAAACAATCCCTGCTTATCCAGGTCAACCCTGGCCAATGGCGCGGCTGCAATCCTCAGGGTTGTCTTTATCAGAGTAGACAACTTTTCTCGATAAACTCGTCTACCCAAAGATTTTCTTTATGCCTGACCGCGATTTTGGTCAAGAGCTTCCGGGGATCACCTTTACAATCCGTAATATTGTCACCGTTATGTAGTGAAAGTGACGTTGAGGAAAGGAGGCGAGGCTTCATACACGTCCTCTCTCTGGCCAAGAGTGAGGCGAAAGGGCTCTCCGTAATTCTTCCAGCGCTCCTGGTCCGAAACTTAGGACACGCTGGATAGAGGAAAAATTAAGCGACAGCTCCAGACAATGAAAATACAGCTTGAGATGCATGGCAACCTGCCTGGTCTGATTGGGGGCTGAGTTCACTAATACAATATGACCAAAAAATTTATGCCTTATGGGGTAGAAGGTTTAATCACAAATTCAATCTCCCCAGCGGGTATAGAGGTGCAGGTTAAATCACCGAGTACGCCTATCTCAACATAGGCAAGCTCATAGTGCTGAGTATTAGGAGCAAATAAGGGGGAGGAGGGCGATCGCCCTCCTCCCCCTTATATACCCAAGAAACTGTGAATTGCTTGAGAGAACATACAGAGCCTTTTGCAAACTGCCTTCCAGGGCAATTCACTTCAATTCGGCTTGATCCCAGCAATTCTCAGTATGGGCATCAAAGCCAAGAGTTCACGCCCTACGGGCGTGAACTCTTGGCTTTGATGCCCGAAAACCGCGCGCCAAAGGCGCGCGGTTTTCGGGCCTGATTTCAAAATGAGAATTGCTGGCTTGATCCCGACGAGAGAAGGTTGGGAGCGATCGCACAATATAATGAGGGGCGTACTTTTGATTGATCAGGTTGGTATCGCGGGCATGTCTGATGTAACGAATGCAAATGATTTGGTGGGTGCGGATGCGGTGGATACAGCGATCGCCCAGGGAATCGATTTTGATGGCACCCCCATCCCTGCCGAAAAGTTGAACTTATATAACAAAGTTATGGGTCTGGAGGCCGGACGGCAACGCAGCGGGGTGAGCAATACAATGCGCTCACGCATTGTCCGCATTGGGGCCAAGCACATTGCTCAAGATGAGCTCAATCAAATGTTACAGAATGCGGGGTTCGCACCCCTCAAAGATAAAGAAATCGCATTCTATTATGGGGGGAAGTGATAAGCCTTAAGGCGTAGTTCCCAAATCCCTTTTCACATGATTGATTTTGCCAGCTTGTTCGATTTTTCCCGGCAGCATTGTGTAGCGATCTGTGCGGTTCTGGTGCCAGCAAATTTGCTCGCGACTTTTCAAACCCTCCTTTTTACGGGGCTTCATCGTCCTGCCAGCAGCCGCCATTGGATTACTCTGGCCGCTAGCACCTATGCCCTCTTGATGCTGCTGCATGTCATGACCTGGTATGTGATTGGGGTAGTGATGGCTCCGACCTTCATCTTGATGGGGTTAGGGCTGTTTTGTATCACCGTGAATGGATGGGCGATCGCCCGTCCCCAGAGTCTAGAAGCCTTCCTCCGTTCACTGGTGCTGTTTATTTCCCACCGAGTACGCCAATGGAACCGACTGAAACCTCAAACTTAATTCTGGGCGGAGTGGCGATCGCCATCCTTCTGTGTGGATTTCTGATGATGTTCACAACGATCTTTACAACCCGCAGTCGATAAAAAACAGTTAAAGAGGTTGACGTTTTGAGTCTTCTAAAGACGAAAAATCAACCTCTTTCAATAGACCTCCTGCATGAATCGATTTGTGAGAGCGTGAATCGTTGCGCCGCGCAGCCGCGCAACGATTCACGCAGGATGTCTAATATGTATGTGCATTAAATGCAAAAAGTGTCCCGCTGCCTGCGACGGCGGGACACGGACAGTTAAACACCGATTTCAGTGTGAAATATCTATCTCCCGTCATCCCGATAGATGTGACGCTTTCTCAAACGTCCATATACCCCTTTCCTGTGTTTTACTCAACAGGATTTACGCATTTATGTTGTAGTTGAGGCGCGGAGCACCTTAACTACAACATAAATGCGTAACCCGAATTCGGATTACGGGCGTTTTTGAGTGCCGCGCAACGTGCGGCACTCCGAAATGGCACTTCAGCTTATTCACTTGCTCGAACTCATGAGCAGTTGGTGTATCAAAAAACGTAACCCGGAGTGGAAGAAAGGGCGATCGCCCTAAGCTTTAAACATCACTCCTTATGCGCCGCGCAGCTCCTCCGGGGGCTGCGATTTTTATGCAAACCAACCCAGGTGAAGGATAGCTTCCTCGATAGCCTGGCGAGCTGACCATCCTACAGCCAGTCCCAGTGCCGAGGTAAGAGTCATGAATAGCAACGCCTGCCACTGGTTTAAGCCAGCATTCTGAAGGTCAAGCCGGGCCAGGACTTCGGCGGCGGCTACAAGTACAAAGTACTCAAAGACGTGGTACCACATCAACGCCAATGTCACGGAGAAAGCCGCAACCATGACAACCGAAAAATATCCCAGGTCAGACTCCAGCCAATTCTTTAAGAAGGTGCGAAATCCGCGAGAGAATGTCGTCAGCAACAAGGCCTGAAACAGCGCGAATACGGCTACGAGAATCCACACAAATCGGGGTGCCGTAATTCGGTATAAAAACCAGCTCAAGACGCTATAGGCTGACATCAAAAGAACCATTGAGGTCAGGAGAGAACGCACTGGAGAGGGGCGAGAGGAAGCCATAGTTTCTCGTTACAAGTTGGTAGAAATGGCATCAACTGGGCAGGTAGGGATGCACTGTTCACAGACAATGCATCGCGATCGCGTAAACATCAGCTTAAAGGTTGTGGGGTCCAGGCTCAGAGCTTCTGTTGGACAGACTCCCGTACAAAGCCCACAGTGAACGCAGACGTCTTCTGCAATTAAGATTTCACGGCTGGCTGTAGAAATGCCGATATCCTGCGATCGCAACCACTCCAAGGCCGCGTCCAACTGATCAATATCACCCGACAGCTCAACCACCAGGGTACCCACCTGGTTGGGAGCAACCTGGGCCCGAATAATATTGGCTGCTACATTAAAATCCTTTGCCAGCCGGTAAGTGACGGGCATGTGCACAGAGCGTTTAGGAAACGTGAGAGTGACGCGTTTTTTCACAGGAAAGCCTTGGGGGTGAGTTCCGCTAGACTGGGAAAGAGGGGCCGTGTGGCCCAGCTTGATGAATCTACCTAAATTTTAGGCGCATCTTTGCGACGCATATGACCCTGAATTCCCCAAATCCTTCCTCTGCTGAACCCACCACGACCTCAATGGCCGGGCGGGTGCGTAACTTCTTAATTGCCCTGGTGGCGATCGCCCTGAGCGCCGCTATTTTTCTAGGCCTTCAAACTGAGTCGGGCTCCTCTTCCTTGACCGCTCAAGCAGAGGCATCCACCCCTCTTGATATGGCCCTGAGTAATGGCAAACCAACCTTGATGGAGTTCTATGCCAACTGGTGTACCAGCTGCCAGGCTATGGCTCCCGACATGGAAGCCTTGAAGCAGGAGTATGGCGAACGCATCAATTTCGTCATGCTCAATGTAGACAATGACAAGTGGCTGCCAGAGCTGATGCGGTATCGGGTGGATGGCATTCCTCATTTTGTATTTTTGAAGCCGGATGGGGGAGCGATCGCCAGCATTATCGGGGAGCAACCACGCCCCATTCTGGCGGCTAATTTAGATGCTCTGGCAGCCGGTAGCGACTTACCCTTCGTACCCCGCCAGGGACAGGTTTCCCAGCTGGAGGCAGCGTCCAACCGCAACCCGGTTCAGGATGATCCTCGCAGCCACGGAGCACAAGTGGTCAATTAACGGCATAGCTGTTTAATCCCCTTATGGAAAGCGGGCAGTGCTGAGCACCGCCCGCTTTCCATAAGGAAATTTAAGCGAATTTAGAGCCCACCAGCGGCCGATTGTTCCAGGTAGGAAGCTTGTTCCCGTAGCATTTGAGCCATTTCTGTATTACCTTGCTGAGCATAGAGATCAGCAGCACGGTTGTAGTTGGCGACAATGTTGCGGGCTTCCTCTGGGCGGAGTCGGGTGGCTTCCGTGTAGAGCGCATCGGCCATATCTAAATAGGCAACTGGCTGGTTGGGATCTGCCTGGGTAGCTTCACGAAAAGCATCGATCGCCCCCAAGAAATTACCAGACTGAACAAGGTTAACCCCGCGTGCATACGCCTCATCGTAAGCCGTAGCGGGACGCACATTCACCGTGTAGCTACCCGCTTGACCGTAGGAAGAACGGGCTAAAATTTTGTAAGCTCCCGTGCTGGGCAAGGTGATGATAATGGTGGGGTTTTGGCTGCGGGCGTAGTCTTCGTTGGTGGCCAGTTCTGTGCCGTTAGGAGACAGCAAGGTCAACGCCCCGTCAAACTCGGTGCTGGTGAGGCTAATAGCAACTCGTTGCCCCGCTGTGCCGTTGTAAACATGCTCGCCCTGGAGAGAGCGGAGACTTCCCTCCCGCTCCAGAATAGGAGTTTGAGCTAGGGCCGCTGAGGAAAAGCATGCACTTCCAGCAAGGGTGGCGATCGCCCCCATTACACCAAGGGCACGGAGCGGCAACATCATTCGAGTCATAAAATCTCCCTAAAAATTGAAAATATCTGGCCACAGCCACATCCCCTACGAATCTCTCCAGATGTCGCCCCGGTCAGTGTTCTTTCACACTATGATTCAAAGCAAGATGGCCTGTTTCCTGATAACTCTATCGTTTGTTTTTCAGGCAAACAAAAAAATCTTGAGTGACCCGGAAAACATCGCAAGGATTAACCCGCCTTTAATATATAGTTTGAGAGGGTTCTAGCCGTTCGTCACCCTCATCTAATTCATCTTCATCTACTTTATTTAGCTCAGTCTAGCCATGCCCCTCCCCCGTGTTCTCAGTGCCATTGTTGCCATTATTCTTGCCGTGGGGATGACGACCCTGGGGGGTTGGTATTACACCGTTGGAATTGCGCTGCTGGTCTACTTAGGGCAGTTGGAGTTTTTTCAGTTGGTCCGGGCAAAAGACATTGTCCCTGCAGCCAAGACAACCCTGGTTGTCAGTCAGGTGTTGCTCGTGATTTCCACTGCGGTCCCTGGCCTGGCAGATGCTGTCGTTCCTGTAGCAGGGACGTTTATCTGCTTTTATCTTCTGTTTCAGCCCAAGCTCGCAACGATTGCAGACATCTCTACCTCAATTTTGGGGCTGTTTTATGGGGGATACTTGCCGAGCTATTGGGTGCGATTGCGATTGCTCGGTCAGGACGATGTGGCAAACCTGCCTCTCAGTGGTTATTGGCCTGGCAATCTGGATCTCCGGCATATGCCTATGGGCTTGACTGCAACGCTACTGGCCTTTGGCTGCATTTGGGCGGCTGATATTGGAGCCTATGTGTTTGGCAAATTTTTTGGCCGTACCCGTCTCTCCAACATTAGCCCTAAGAAGACAGTCGAGGGAGCAGTTTTTGGGGTGATGGGCAGTGTTACGGTAGGGGCGTTTGGTTCATGGTGGCTAGATTGGGGTGGTTTTCCTCTCACAGGCATGGCTCTGGGGCTGCTTATTGGCATTGCTAGCCTACTGGGAGATTTAACAGAGTCCATGATGAAGCGGGATGCTGGGGTAAAAGACTCTGGACAACTTATCCCAGGGCACGGTGGAATTTTGGATCGAGCCGATAGCTATGTCTTTACGGCACCACTGGTGTATTACTTTGTGACACTACTGGTGCCACTTTTGCCCTCTTAAACAAAGGTTGAAGTGCCCATTTTGGTGTGCTTCGCGCACCAAAATGGGCGTTTTCGAGTACCGTGCAGCACTTGAAAACGCCCTTAACCTGAACTCAGGTTGCACCGTAAGGCTGAGTCTCACTGTGCAATGTTGATGAAAGTTTTAGCGAAGCAACAGACTATACCGTTGTTCCAATAACTCTGCCAGACGTGGGTCAGTAAAGTCAGGAATAACCAGGGTAGGGTTAAGGGTTTCTAGATAGTCAGCAGGGTGGCCACTGGCGATCGCCACTGTTGCAATGCCCGCTGCGACTGCCGACTTGATTCCCGATGGAGAGTCTTCAAACACAAGTGCTTCCTCAGGGGCGACTCCGACTCGTTGCAAGGCAGTCTGATACGGCAGCGGATCAGGTTTCCCACGGGGTAATTCCTCCGCAAGCACCACGATAGGAAAAAGGTCTATCCATCCCAGCACTTGCAGCATAAAGTGTGCGTTTTCACGGGGAGCATTGGTGACGATCGCCCGCCCTAAATCCTGAGCTTGCATCCACTCAATCACCTGCGACGACCCTGCCAAAGGTTGTAAATTTCGGGCGCGCTCCCGAAAGGTTGCTTCTTTCAAGTTACTCAGTTTCTGCCGCTCGGTTGCATTTAGATGGGGAAGCAGATCCTGCAAAATCTGATCGTTCAAGCGCCCACTGATGTGCGTGTTATAAAAACCTTCATCCATGGCAATGCCATGGTCTTGCAGAATGGCCTGCCAGGTCACATAATGCACCGGATCTGAGTGAGTCAGGGTGCCGTCAAGATCAAAGAGGAGAGCTTTCAGCATGGTGAAACAGTAGCCTGTGATTTTTTAGCGTAGCGACACCGCCGCCACGCTAAAAAATCACGGATAGAAGAGTTGTTGATACACTTCACGCGCAAACAGCAACCGTTTAATGAATAACCTCTTGGGCAATACCCTCAATCACCCGAGAAAGAGAGTTTTCGGGATACTTCAGCGAGAAGATGCCACTGCTGGCTAGCACCATCATTTCATCGGAGTGGGGCAAAATTCCTGCAACATGGCTTCCATAGGTTTCTTCAACCCGCACCTTGAGCTGGTCAAAATCAAACACCGTAGGAGCTTTATTAACTACCATCAGCAGTTTGGGTACCTCCAGCTTACGGGCCACATCGACCGTTACTGCAGTCCCCTGATAGTCTTGCTGGTCAGGGCGCAGGATCAGAACCAGTACGTCAGAAATCGTGATGGAAAGGAGGGTTTCTTCGTTGAGACCGGGATGGGTATCGATGAGCAAGTAATCTAGATCAAGTTCTTCAATCAGTTCCTGAAATCCTTCATTCAGGAGACCAACGTCGTAGCCTTCCCGTAGAACCCGAGCAATCTCTCCGGCCTTGACACTAGAGGGCACCAGAAAGACTTTGCTGTCATTGGTACCGCGACCTTCCAAAACATGGGTGACGTCATAAGCCACTTCGGCAATGCTCCGCCGCCCCCACAGGTAATCGTTGAGAGACTTGGTAATACTATCCTCGTCAAAACCAAACAGGACATGGATTCCGGGAGATTGAATGTCTGTATCCACAATACAAACCCGGTTTCCCATCCGTGCGATGGTGGCTGCCAGATTAGCAGTTGTATTCGATTTGCCGGTGCCGCCTCGGTAGGAATGGATTGAGACGATCTTGGCCATGACATACCTCCAAACGCAGGGCTATTCATAAGGGGAGCAGTATTGCTCTATCATGCAGCGACTGTAACCCAGATATCCTCGCATGATTGATCATCCAGGGGTCAGGGTACTAGATTCAGGAGCTGCGACAGAGGCGCAATGCTAGAGATACTAAGGGGGAACGGCATTTTGAGCAACTCTTTGAGCGGAGATTTGCTCTCTAGCAAGAATTAACCCAAAACGACTGCCAGTGCCTGATCAATTGCGGTGCCCCCAACACTTAAATTTAAAATCTTTTGTAGAGGCAAATATCCTTCAAAAAATTTCTTGGCAGGTTACTACAGATATTCGAGGGGGTTCACGGGTTCGCCATTGCGACGCACCTCAAAATGTAAGTGAGGCCCAGTGGAAAGGCCCGTGGAGCCCACAGCGGCGATCGCCTGCCCCCGTTCAACCGATTGCCCCTCCTGCACAAATACACGACTGGCATGGCCATAGAGTGTTGTTAGGCTGTCACCATGATCGATAATCACAGCGCGGCCATAGCCGCCGTACCACCCAGCAAAAATAACCGTTCCCCGGTCTGCTGAGTAGATAGTACTTCCATAGGCCGCTCCAAAGTCTACGCCAGCATGGAAGCGGCGGTAACCCAGGATGGGATGAACACGATATCCAAAGCCACTGGTCAGGGGGGCACTACAGGGGAGACTAAAGATCCCAGTACCCCGTACTCTCAAACGGCTGCCAGCCGCCAGGCTGAGCCGTTGGCGAATCAGACCCGCAATGTTATTTGAATCGCGTTCCAGTTGATTCTCGGCAACCTCCAGGGCCTTGCGATCCTGGTTTAAGCGATTCACCAACTGTTCCTGAGTTTTGGCTTGTGCTTCGAATACGGCTTTACGGGCCAGGAGTTGCTGACTAATCAGTGCAATTTCATTCTTTTGCTGCTCAACCGCAGCATGGCGGCGATTGATGTCCTCGGCAATGGTTTTGAGATGATCTAGAAAATCCCGGTCAGACTTGTAAACCCGTCGCAGTTGCGATCGCCGCTCCAAAAACTCATTAATATTCTGGCTATTTAACAGCACAGCCCAACCCTGGCTTCCCTGCTGTCGTTGCAGGAATTGTAGCCGGGCGACCGTCGCGGTTTGTTGCTTCTGGAACTGGTCTTCAGCTTTTGCCAGTTCTGCTTCAAGGGCTTTCAGACGGGCTTCGGCAGCTTTGAGTTGTTGCTCGTTTCGGCGCACCTCATCGGCTGTCGTTTTGATCTGATCTTGCAACCCATCCAATCGATTTTTTGCCGACTTCTCTTGTTGCAGGAGCTGGTTACGCTCGCGCTCCAGACGCTGGCGCTGTTGGTCAATCTCCTGGCGTTGTTGCCGTAACTCATCGATCGATTGGTTAGCCTGAGCAACTTCTATGGTTTGGGCAGGGAGTGCAAAGGCGGGAACAGCTCCTAACCAGACACCGCAAACTACGACCCCCACGCCGATGAGAGCAAGGCAACGATGCCAAACGCTGTAATGATAATTCCGGAACCTCTGTTGAGCCATTGCAAGTGGCGAGCCGTAAGCCGAGTTTTGAACAAACTAACCCCTGAACTAAGAAGCAGCCACCAGAGGGCTGACCCCAGAAACACCCCAAACACAAGGACAAGCGCCGTGGTGCGATCGCCCGCCGCTGTCGCCAACCCCAACCCTGCAAATACTGCTACAAACGACAAAATAGTTGCCGGGTTGGTTAAGGTTAACACCAGGGTGGAGCCATACACTCTCCAGAGAGTATCGCCTTGAGCAGAGACCGCTTGCTCCGCTGGTTTGGAACGGAATGTGCAAACCCCCAGGTAGATCAGGAAGATCCCGCCCACCAGACGAAACCAGAAAACCTGCTGCATCAAGATAGCAGAAATTATAGTCAATCCGAAGGCCGCGATCGCACCATATATAGCGTCAGCCGTAGCCGCCCCCAATCCCGATAGCAACCCGGCAATCTGACCGCGCGCGAGGGTTCGCTGAATACACAGCAAACCAATCGGGCCCACGGGGACGGCGATCGAAAACCCAATAACGAAACCCCGCAAGAAAAAATTAGTATCCATGGTTTTCTCCATCTTCCTGGCAGACCCAGGGCGTTTTCGAGGAGTTGGTTTTTCATCCCGACAGGTACGAAAAACCAACTCCTCTAGGATTCGGGAAGGGGTAAGGGGATTTGGGGAGTTTCCTTAACTGTGGAAAGAGCGATTGTGGTACGAGTGCGTAAAACCCCACGAACCTGCTTAATCTGATCACTAATAATTTGCTCTAGATGGCGCGTGTGACGGCACCGTACTTTAAGCCAGTAATCATCCTCGCCAGCCATGTGGTGGCATTCCTGAATTTCAGGCATTTGTTGCACCACCATCAGGAATTCAGCTCGGTGCTCAGGCCGCTCCAGGGTGACCGCTACATACGCCAACAAATCCATTCCAACAGCAGGAGCATTAACCAGAGCAGCATAGCCCTGAATCACCCCTCGCTCCTCCAGACGACGGACCCGATCCGCCGCGGCTGGAGCCGAAAGCTGTAAAACACCAGCCAAATCAGACCAGGTCATCCGCCCCTGCCCCATCAACTGTTCAACGACTTTATAATCTAAAGAATCTAGGCTCATGGCTTAACTTTATAAGGTAAATTGGCGTTTTAAAGCTAGATAGACAACATTTTTTCTAAGTAGATGGCGATCGCTCAAAAGAAATGCCAATCTGGAAGGGAACCTCACACGTTACACAAAGCGTCTACCTATAAGATTCACCTATATTGGCTTCTGACCTATGGCGTTTAACCGTTTTCAATGGCATATTGCCCTCGCATTTCTAGGGATGGTGCTGGCCCCGGTAGCAGCCTCTGCTCAGACCCAGTTCCCTGTGAATGATGCCCTAGCAGATATTCGGGGGGGTACCTCCATACCGATTTACCTACCTGAGGTCTATCCTGTTTCTGAGCCCGTCTATGTGAATGGTTTGACGAGCCCCGATGGGTACTACCTCACCCTTGACTACACCCCCAATTGCGAAGGCGCGACCGCTTGTAGCGTGGGGAACCTGACCGCTGAGCAGGATGGCTATCGCTATACCGAAAGTGACCTTGAGGCAGGCGATCGCCTCGAAACCGTCCCCTTGGCCAATGGGGTTACAGGTCAGTTTGTTAATCTTTGCGGTGCCTATTGTTCCGCTATCTTGCAATGGGATATGCAAGGGGTGCTCTACACCGTTTACATGAAGAATGGCTCTTTGGAAGATGTTGTCGAGATCGCCAACTCGGCGATTCAGGCAGGGCCAAGAAACTAGGACGGAAAGCACAAGAAAACGCGAATGCTTTGATAAGCAGAAATCAAAGGGCAGGGAGCAGCAGGAAAACTTGCATGCTTTCTGCCTTTTCCTATTAACAGAAACGCCTTCTGACCGTCTGTCCCTTGCCTTCGCTAAAATAGGCCCATAGCGCTACGGGCGATCGCCCATCTACGCCATTTTTATGGATTCTTCCAAAATTGTTTTAACGGGTTTGAAGGCCCATCATTTTCGCCATCCCCTTGACCTGGAGGCAACTCAAGCACTTCAGCAGATTCCTGGGTTGGACATCATCATTCGCAGCGTGCTGGGGTCGGTTGGGGAGCAGTTCTTTCAGTTGGAGAACCTGGCGTCTGGGGTGCAGGTAAGCGAGAAGCAGTTACCCCATCTCCACGAGCTTCTATTGGACGCCTGCAAAATTCTGGAGTTAGAGCCGCCCCAACTCTTCGTTAAGCAGAATCCAGCTCCCAACGCTTACACCTTTGCTATGCGTGGGCAACAGCCCTTTATTGTGCTGCATACCTCGCTCATTGACATGCTGACGCCCGAAGAAATTCAGGCGGTGATTGCCCATGAGCTAGGCCACCTGAAGTGTGAGCATAGTGTTTACTTAACCCTGGCAAATTTGTTGATTCTGGCGGCCAGCACAACCGTTTTAGGGTCGATCGCCGCCCAAACCCTTCAGGAGCGCATGATGGAGTGGGTGCGCTGTGCCGAGTTTACCTGCGATCGCGCAGCTCTGTTGGTCACTCAAAATCCTCGTACAGTGGCCTCGCTGCTCATGAAGCTGTGCGGTGGTTCTCCCGCCTTGGCCCCCATGCTAAACCTGGATGCGTTTCTAGAGCAGGCCCGAGCCTATGAAAATTTGAGCACCTCCGAAATGGGCCGCGTACTGCGTCAAGCCCAGACGGCGCAACTTACGCATCCGGTTCCAGTGCTGCGTGCGAAAGAAGTCGATCGCTGGGCAACCAGTCCAACTTACGAAAATCTTTTACAACGGCGCACAATCCTATATAATAAGGAAACCAAGCCCGAGGGCGGGTGGCGGAATTGGTAGACGCACCACACTCAAAATGTGGCGGCTTCGGTCATGCGAGTTCGAGTCTCGCCCCGCCCATTCACATTACATAGAAAGCGCGGCGTTATGCGCCGCGCTTTTCATTGAGTCCCTACAGCGCTTTTCGTTTGAATCAGCTATGGCTGTCTTTGTGAAAGCCGCGCGGAACGCAGTTCTCACAGAAGCAACCAGATTTTAAGCACTTGAAAAGCGCTGTAAGGCAGGTTCTACAGATAGGGCATTACTTATCGCGGGCAGACCATACACCTGACACCAACATCAGCATGCCACCTGCGAAGAAGGCGATCGCAAACCCTGCTGGAATGATATTCATCCAATCTATGTTTTCCACAGTGCTCCTCTGGGTCGTACTAACTCGTCTACAGCTACAGCTATCAGGTTAAGCCAAAAGGAAAGAGCGGATGCGAAGCATCCGCTCTTTCCTTTTGGCTTGAACGAGACTGGACTACCCGGCTTGGGCACGACGGACTGTAGCGATCGCCGTCTGAGCCACATTGCGCCAGTCGGTTTCATCGCTATAAACCCCTTTGACCAGTTCTCCCTGAGAAAAGACCCGACAGAACAGTACGCTTTCATCGGACCCGGCCTGGGGGGCAATGGTGAGAGGATATTGTAGTTGGGCCGGGGTAAGTTGGGCGACTGCACTCAACAGCCCTTTGCTAAAGTTGGAATCGTGACCAGCCTCAACGATATAGGGGCGATCGCCCTGGAAAAACGCCTGCAACTTAACCGTTTCCCGCCCTCGCCGTTCTAGTTTGGGAAAGGAAATATCGGTTAGATAAGCGGTTAGAGCCGTTTGAGTAACGGGTGTGACGGCGCCATCAGTAACGGTATACCAGAGGCATCCGTTGGAGCGATTGGCATAAATCCGCATGGCTCCTGCGCTGTCATGCAACCCAAGCTGGGGTTTATCAAGTTTGGCCAGAATTTGTTGAAGCAGGTGGTTTTGCTCTCGGAGTACCAGCATCAGAGTGTTGGTCAGGTCTTGCGTTTGAAGCGTGGAGGTCATAATAAGAACCCGAGGGATAGGGGGTACAGAAGTTATGCCCCTGAGGAGTGCGACAAAATCTAGTTTTTGTGCACAAGGTACACAAAAACTAAACTTTTCAAGACTCTACAAGCATCAATTCTGATGATTGCAGGCGCGATCTGAAATCAGCCAGCTCATCCGGGGGAAGCAGGGTTAATTGGGTCGTTTGATGGCGATCGCCTTCAGGTAGCCATGGCATGACTGATTCTGGACGGGCAGGCAATGCATCCAACACAGCACGGCACCGGGCGATCGTTTCGTTTGAAATGTAAGCTTCCATCATTTGATCCTCTAGAAGATGTTCGAAACGCTGATTGGTTAAGGGGGCTAACCCAAGGACATCAGCCATTCCTAATCTGCTCTAGCAACCCCTTCGATGCGTTCTGGCATTAGAGAAAAGGGGTCAATGACATAGTTAGCAAGGGATCAGGGCTATTCTGCTCCCAAAAGCTTCATGCCTGTAAAATAATATTAGTACAAGTGTTCTAATTTGTCTTGTTTTCGTTCGTTATTCTTTCTGGCGGTTGCTAGCAACGGGTGCATCCCACGTTTGCAAATTTGGAAACCCACTTTTGTAAGTGAAGCGGACGAAGCCCGCTTCACTTACAAAAGTGGGATACATCCCCAGCAACCGAGGCTTGTTTCTTGTGAGGGGTCAGCTGCCTCTCCTCTCACGATAAACAAACAAAATCGTGATCAAGGGGAATTCACGCGAAATTTTTAAGGTCGTGCCTTAGAGTAAAAGCAGTACTCAACCAGGGTGAGAACAGAGTATGGTCGAAATCCTGGCCGCCCTTTCTATCTCAGCGGCAGCAGGAATCCGGGTCGCATTGCCATTGTTACTCATTGGCATACTTCGGAGCGATATTCTGTGGACGAATATGCCAATCCTTTCACGGGTGCCGCCCAGTGTCGTAGTGGGCGTTTTGGTGAGCTGGTCTTTGGTAGAGTTGATGCTCTCGAAAGACCGCCTGATGCATCGATTTCTGCAAACAATTCAGCTAGGGTTAGGGCCGATTGCAGGGGCGATCGCGGGCATTGGTGTCGCTCGCACCCTGGGCATTGACGCCTCGATCACCCCCCTTATCGGGATTACCGGAGGTGTCCTGGCCCTGGTGCTGCAACTGGTTCAGGTTGGCTGGTTTTACCGCATCAACAATATTCCCCTCTGGGTGATCTTTGCGCAGGATGTCCTTTGCGTTTCTCTGGCAATTTTCGCCTTTGACGCCCCCGAACATGGCGGTCTACTTGCTCTCCTACTCCTCTGGCTGGCGATCCGCAGCTCTAAGGAATGGCAGCGCTGGTATCGCCACCAGGCCGCTCCAGACTATAAAGATGATCCTCGACGAGGGAAAGAAGACCCGGACTGAAGCTGGTGGATGGTTGTTAGAGAAGCGGCGTTTTGTGCTGTTTTCATAACAATCATCCATAGCTCTAGAACAGTTTCCTCATGCTGGCAATCTCTCCATTCCCATGCCAGCAGTTCTCATTATGAGCTTCAAAGCCAAGATTGCGCGCCCGTTGGGCGCGCAATCTTGGCTTTGAGGCCCGAAAACCGCTTGCCCTCGGCAAGCGGTTTTCGGGCCTAATTCCATACTGAGAATTGCTGTTCCCATGCAACCTTTTACCCAGTGCGATACATTACTTAGGTGCATTGCCCCAAGAGATGGGGCGTGGTAACTAGAACTGCAATGTCTGACTTGCCTGAGACGGAAAATAATCCTTTAGGGGATTTGCCAGAGCGATTAATTAAACATACCGTGCGTTATGCCGATCACCGGGCGGTGAATCGGGAGGCCTTGACGCCCATGATGCGGCACTACGCGGAGCTGAAGGACGAGTATCCACACGCGTTGTTGCTGTACCGCGTGGGTGATTTTTTTGAAACCTTTTTTCAAGATGCGATCGCCGTTGCTCGTGAATTAGAACTGGTGCTCACCAGCAAAGATGCTGGCAAAGAAATTGGTCGGGTGCCTCTAGCCGGCATTCCCCACCATGCGCTGGATCGCTATTGTGCCTTGCTGGTAGAACGGGGATTTGCCGTCGCGATTTGTGACCAAACTGAGGACGCTTCTGAAGTTCAGGGGCGACTGGTACAGCGCGAAGTGACACGGGTGATCACCCCAGGCACAGTGCTGGAAGAGGGGATGTTGAATGCCCGTCGCAACAACTATCTGGCCGCGGTGGTGATTGCAGGAAATCATTGGGGATTGGCGATCGCTGATGTCTCCACGGGAGAATTTCTCACCACCCAGGCCAGTGAGCTGGATCAACTCACTCAGGAACTCATGCGCCTGCAACCCTCTGAGGTGCTGGTGCCCACTGATGCACCGGATTTAGGGCGGTTACTGCGTCCGGGGGAAGGGGGTGCTGGAAGTGGCTTACCTGAGTGTTTCCCGCCGAGCTTTTGCTATACGTTGCGATCGCAGTCTCCCTTCATCCTGAGCGAGGCCAAGCAACGATTGTTGGAGCGGTTTCGAGTGCGATCGCTGGAAGGCATGGGCTGTGAACACTTGCCGTTGGCCGTACGCGCAGCGGGAGGATTGCTGGCGTATTTAGAAGAAACCTCGGAACGTCAGGTGGAACTGCCGGGACAACCCAAATCCAATAACCGCATTCCGCTACAACCCCTTTGCACCTATACCCTGAGCGAGTTTTTGGTGTTGGATCACCAGACTCGCCGCAACCTCGAAATCACACAAACTCAGCGAGATGGCACATTCCACGGCTCCTTACTTTGGGCGCTGGATCGGACAGTAACCGCCATGGGCGGGCGGCGATTGCGACGTTGGCTATTGCAGCCATTGTTGGATCGGAAGGGCATTGGCGATCGCCAGGAAACCGTGAAAGAACTCGTCACCCATGGTCTTTTGCGACAACACCTGCAACAACTGCTGAAACAGATCTACGACCTGGAGCGGCTGACCGGACGAGCCGGGTCAGGCACCGCCAATGCCAGGGATTTATCGGCTTTAGCAGATTCGCTGATTAAGTTGCCAGAGCTAGCGGCAGTGCTGGCAGAAGCGGCTTCCCCCTACTTAATGGCGCTGCAATCGGTACCCATTGAATTGGAGGAGTTGGGTCATCGGCTCCGGGCGCATCTGGTGGAGCATCCCCCGCTCTATCTGACTGAAGGAAATCTCATTCGTTCAGGCATCCATCCCCAACTGGATGAGCTGCGGCAAAAGCTGGATGCGGACCAGCAGTGGATCGCCAACCTGGAGAGCCAGGAACGCCAACGTACAGGTATTTCCAGCCTCAAGGTGGGCTATAACAAGGCGTTTGGCTATTACATCAGCATTTCGCGGGCCAAGTCAGGAGACAAGGTGCCTGAAGGCTACACGCGCAAGCAAACCCTGACCAACGAGGAACGGTACATCACCTCTGAGTTGAAAGATCGGGAAACTGCGATTTTTAACGCCCGCGATGCAATCAACAAGCTGGAATATGAAATCTTCGTCGGCTTACGGGAAGAGGTGAGCCAATACGCCGAGCCAATTCGGGAGGTAGCCGGGGCGATCGCCGCCGTTGACGTCCTCTGTGCCTTTGCCGAAGTCGCCATCTACCAAAACTACTGCTGCCCCACCATCACAGAAGGAAGACAAATTGCCATTGAGAATGGCCGCCATCCCGTCGTTGAGCAATCCTTACCCGCCGGTTTTTTTGTGCCCAACTCCGCAATGTTGGGAGCCACCGCCCAGGGGTCTGAAGAGAAGGTTCCAGATTTGATTATCCTGACCGGACCCAATGCTAGCGGGAAGAGCTGCTACTTACGCCAGGTGGGGTTGATTCAACTCATGGCCCAAGTGGGTAGCTTTGTGCCCGCAACTCGGGCGGAATTAGGAGTGTGCGATCGCATTTTCACCCGCGTTGGAGCTGTGGATGACCTGGCTACGGGACAATCGACCTTTATGGTGGAGATGAATGAAACAGCCAACATCTTGAACCATGCGACGGCGCGATCGCTCGTTCTTCTGGATGAAATTGGTCGGGGTACAGCCACCTTTGATGGATTGTCGATCGCCTGGTCAGTGGCAGAATATTTGGCAAGCGAGTTGCGCGCCCGCACCATTTTTGCGACTCACTATCACGAGCTGAATGAGCTGGCGTCGTTGCTGCCCAACATTTCCAACTATCAGGTTGTCGTGAAAGAGCTACCTGATCAGATTATCTTTTTGCATCAAGTGCGTCCGGGAGGAGCCGATCGCTCTTACGGAATTGAGGCGGCCCGGTTGGCAGGCTTGCCTCCCTCCGTCATTCAGCGGGCGAAGCAAGTCATGGCACAAATCGAGAAGCACTCTCGTATTGCCGTAGGCTTACGCAAATCCGGCTCCACGTCTGAGCTGCCATCCAAGAAGCGAAATCTTGTGTCTGAGGATTTGCCTTCCAGTCAGCTCGATATTTTTAGCCTGTAGGGTCAGATGTTCTCCAGCATGCCTGCCATTTCAGCAAGGCTTCGGTAAAATCAGCCCAAACCAACTGAGCTGAGCGCATAGTTTGGACAGTGCAGTCAAGGGCAACCCTGTGTACGATGTCCAATCCCTTACACCGATGGAACTCATGATGAAAGGTAGACCCTATGGCAATGTTTTTTGATGTGTTAAGTGCGATCAACAACCCTAACCTTCAGGGAAATGTTGCGCAGCTTGAAACAGTAGTCAACACCGTTCAGCAGTTTGCAGCGGATCATCATATTCCACCTTCGACGATGCAAACGATTTTGTCTGCGCTGGGGGGTTTGGTACAGGCAAACATACGGCACGGCGGGCTCGGCAGTGGTCAATTAGGAAATTTGTTGGGTCAAACCCTGGGCGGTGGCGGAGCCGCAGGAGTGCAAGCGCTTTTCCCACCCCCAATACAGCAGCAGTTTGCCCAGGAAGTCGGGCAGCGTACAGGTCTGGATACTGGCGTGATTCAGGCGGGGCTCCCCTTACTGTTACCGGCAGTGCTTAAGCTGTTAAATATGGGAAATCCTAAATCGGAAGCGGGTGGAGCTAATCCCCTGTTAACGATGTTTTTGGATGGCGATCGCGACGGCGATACTGATCTTGGAGAAGTATTCCGACTGGCAACCCACTACATCAACCCCGAAAAGGTTTAGAAATTCGTAAGAAACGTTGTTTTCTCTACTTTGCACGTAAGAATTAACACTTCTAGAACCTTGCCCAACCGCTTTTTTAGGAGAAATCCATGTCAGATGCCACTTTTTCGCGCGACGAAATGACGCAGTTGGCTGCCGCTGTTATGGTCACTGGGATGGCCGTCTCTATGGTGGATGTGGGAATTGTCTCATCGGCCATTGAGGCAACGGCCATGGGTCAGGAGATTGCTGCTGCATCGGAACGTTATCCGAACAATGCCATTATTCAAGCGCTCTTTTCTCAGGAAGCTGTGAAGCAGGCCCGTGAGGAGGGGAGCTTAAATGTTCAGCTCACCCCCGATGAGGTGAAGCCCGAGACCGTCGTGGATACGGCGATCGCGCGCATTCAAGCGGCCTTAGCAGTCCTTAGCAGCAAGGCTAGCCCTGAAGACATTCAGCAGTACAAAGAATTCATCTACTCCTGTGCAGAGCGGGTTGCCAAAGCAGCGGGCAGCGGATTGTTCGGCTCAGGCAGCACAAAGGTCAGCGATAAGGAGGCCATAGCCTTAGAACGCATCAAAGCTGTTTTAGCGCTATAACCCTCGCTTACATCTCAGAAAAGCTTTATTGTGCGAGGACGAAGTCCTTGCACAATAAAGCTTTTGTTTTGGAACACCGCTGGGCAGAAATTTTAGCGGGGTGCTGTCCAGGTTTTAATAACACGACCTGTAATCACTTGCTCCAGCCAGGGCGTGTTGTAAGAGCGGGATTGAAGTACTTGAGGGGTAATTCGCCAGCGATCGCTTGGGTCAAACAAAACCAAATCAGCCGGTGCTCCGGGAGTAACCCCTGTAGGGGTCTGTTGAAGACAGGTCTGGGGAGAGAGACTTAAAGCTTTCCATAGCGTCAGGGCTGACCATTTTTCGCTAGCCACCAGCCCCTGCCAAAGAAGCGGCAGTGCTAACTCCAGCCCAATGACCCCAGGAGGAGCTTCAGCGAAAGCAACCGTTTTCTCTTCATAGGTGTAAGGGGCGTGGTCGATGGCGATCGCATCAATCACCCCTGATTCAACTCCCTGAATTAACGCCATCTGATCTGCTGAAGTGCCCAAAGGCGGCTCTACGCGCAGATTGGGGTTATAACTCTTGAGATCACTGGTGTTTAGCAACAAATGTAACCAGGTGGTGCTGGCAGTAATGGGTAATCCCTTCTGTTTTGCATCGGCAATCAGCTCGACACTGCGGGCTGTAGAAACCCGCATGACATGCACAGGGGTACCGATGGTTGCCACACACTCCAGCAAGGTAGCCAGAGCCGTTGTTTCTGCCAGGGCCGGAGTACCCGGTAAACCCAGTTGAATGGAATCCATCCCCTCGCGGGCAACCCCACTGCCCTGAAGTTGGCGATCGCACCCCCACAAAGCCACAGGTTTCTGCAGTGGATGGGCGTACTCTAACACCCGACGCAGCAACAATGGATTTTGCAACGGTTGGCCATCAGCGAATCCGATCGCCCCCGCTGCCGCTAAATCCGCCAATTCTGTCATTTGCTGCCCCTGCACCCCCTGGGTTAAGGCTCCCCATAGATGCAGACGTGGGCCTGTAGCTGGCCAGTGGGATGTAGCCCAGGTTATGCCTGTGGGGGAATCAACGGTCGGATCAGTATCCGGGAGCAGGGTTAGTTGAGTGAAGCCACCTGCGATCGCTGCCCGTGCCAAAGTTTCCATGGTTTCGCGAGACTCATTTCCTGGCTCACCAGAATGGCTGTACAAGTCAACCAGTCCTGGTCCTAATACCAGCCCCGTACCATCTCGCACCTCTGTACCTTCCGGTACGTCAGTAATGTGCTCGGTAATATCCCGAACAACGTCAGACTCTAGCCACACATCCGCGCAACTATCCCGTCCATTTAGGGGATCGAGTACGCGAACCTGACGTAACAATTCACCAGCCATAAACCAGAAGACCCTGTGCAGAAGCACCAACTTGGAGGCCAAATAGCCTTATTTCATTGTCCATTGTCGGGCACCCGGAAACTTTTCAAAATAATCGTTTTCATCCAAACTCTCAATCCCCTCAGACCGCTATGTTGCGACAGCGAGTAGCTCAACTCAATTACATACAGCACTTTTAAATTTATGCAGGAGGTCTGGTGAGGTACAAGAGGGGGATGCGGGACTTCGTTCCACATCCCTCTCTCATACCCCACGAAGTAGAAACATGCTGTAGATGGGTGAGGGATGATTTCGTTCCCCCGACGGATACGGAGCAAAGCCGAAATTTGCGATGGTACCGACAGCATCAATGCGTGGGAACACAACGTCATGATTGGTAATCGTTTGAGGACTGCTGCACTACTAGGTTTACTGAGTGGCCTGTTAGTGCTGGCTGGATACTACCTGGTAGGAGATGAGCGAGGCTTGTATGCGGGGTTGGCGATCGCCGCCTTCACCAGCTTTAGCTCCTGGTTTTACTCAGACAAAGCTGCTCTGGCTGCCTTCCAAGCTCAACCTATTTCGCAGGCAGAGGCTCCTGACCTGCATGCAATGGTACATCGGTTGAGCGATCGCGCTGGAATTCCCACTCCTCAGATCTACATCATTCGCAACGAGTCACCCAATGCTTTTGCCACAGGCCGCGACCCCAACCATGCTGCCGTTGCGGTAACGGAGGGAATTTTGAATTTGCTGACACCTGAGGAGCTGGAAGGGGTTTTGGCCCACGAGCTAACCCATGTCCGTAACCACGACACCCTGACCCAGGCCGTCGCCGGAACTCTGGCCGGAAGCCTGACCTTCCTGGGGCGGATTCTCACCTTTGGTGCCTTATACTTCCCCGTTTCAAACAACAATCGTCGGGGTGGTAATCCACTGGCCATTTTATTCCTGGTTATTCTAGCCCCGATTTCAGCCTCCATCATTCAACTGGCGATCTCCCGCACCCGTGAGTTTGCCGCCGATGCCGGAGCCGCTGAGATCACTCACAACCCTATGGCACTGGTATCAGCGCTGGAAAAACTGGAACGAGTTGGCCATCAGATTCCTATGAATGGGAACCCTGCCATGTCCCCGCTGTTGTTTATCAATCCCCTCTCTAAAGAAGGTTTGGAAGTCCTCTTCCGCACTCACCCCTCCACCGAAAATCGGATTGAGCGCCTCAAGCAGCTTGCAGCAAGCTTACAAACACCTGCGATGGCATCGTAAAAAGTTAGCCAATTTCTCAAAGGATGGGCGGTGCTGTATACTGCCCATCCTTTTTTACAGTCATTTTTTACAGTCATTTCGGATGCTGGAGTGTAAGCCCTTTACCATCCGAAATGACATCTTCAATTCTTGCCCCATAGCAAAAGAAGGTTGAATTTTACAGGATACGTCATTGGAAAGACGTTATCCATGAATACCCTTTTTACGATCAGAACAATTGAAGGCAATCCTTCAGGCACTACTTCTGTGGCATCCAAACAACACGCCCAGAATGGAACGTGTGAAGCCGCTATACAGGATTTAACAGTCATGAATACAACGCAGACTCGGCCCCTGGCGGTCGTAACAGGTGCGTCCAATGGAATTGGTTTCGAGCTAGCCAAACAATTTGCACAGAATGGATTCGATTTAGTGGTCACCTCCACAGGGCCTAGCATCGAAAAAGCAGCCGAGGCATGTAAAGCCTTTGGTGGCCAGGTGCAGACTGTGCAGACAGATCTAGCAACCTATGATGGCGTCGAGAAGCTATACAGCGAAATCAAAGCAACAGGCCGACCGGTAGAGGCGATCGCTCTCAATGCTGGGGTTGGAGTTGGTGGCGAATTTGCCCACGAAACTGATTTGAAGGATGAACTCAATCTCATCAACCTCAACGTCGTATCCACTGTTCACCTCGCCAAGCGGGTCGTGAAAGACATGGCGGATCAGGGGCATGGGCGTATTTTATTTACGTCCTCGATCGCCTCCATCATGCCCGGTCCCTTCGAGGCGGTTTATGCCGCGTCTAAATCCTTCGTCCATTCCTTTGCCGAAGCACTCCGCAATGAGTTGAAGGATACTGGGGTAACCGTCACGTCATTGATGCCAGGACCAACGGATACGAACTTCTTCCACCGGGCAGGAATGGATGATACGAAAGCAGGTTCGGAGCATAAAGACGATCCGGCGCAGGTAGCAAAGCAGGGTTTTGAAGCGCTGATGGATGGCAAAGATTCCATCATTGCCGGGTCCTTGATGACCAAGGTGCAGGGCACGGTGAGCAAGGTTCTACCGGATATGGGTAAAGCCGCACAGCACCGCCAACTGACAGAACCCGGTTCAGGTAATAAGTGAGGCAATCGTTATGACAGAGAAATTTAAGAAGGGCGATCGCGTCGAATGGCA
The DNA here is from genome assembly GCF_039962325.1 of Leptolyngbya sp. PL-A3. Classification (NCBI taxonomy): domain Bacteria; kingdom Bacillati; phylum Cyanobacteriota; class Cyanophyceae; order Leptolyngbyales; family Leptolyngbyaceae; genus Leptolyngbya; species Leptolyngbya sp. PL-A3. The sequence continues at coordinate 255,570 of NZ_JAMPLB010000001.1, read as the reverse complement.
TTCCTCCGGCGGCACATCACAGGGCGTGGTCAAGAAAGTGATCACAGAACCTACAGACTTCAAAAACCATCACTTTGCAGCCTCTAAGGATAAGCCCGAGTATCTGGTGGAAAGTGAGAAGAGCGGCAAGGAAGCCATCCACAAAGGCGAGCAGTTGAAGAAGATCGCAGAGGATTAACCATGGCACACCACACCGCAACAGACAACGAGACGGCCCTGCGGGAGTTCCGCGAGGCGGTTAATATGTCTGCTAAGGAACTCGATGCCTGGCTCAAGACCGAAGAATCCAAATCCGTCGGCTGGAAGGAACATGAAGGCGACGAATCTACCGGCCATCAATCAGGGCGAGCCATCGTGGAACTTCTACGCCATAAAGGCAACGATTACTCTGACGAGGACTATCATCAGATGCGCCGCGTCGTCAGCTACGTACATCGTCACCTCGCCCAACGTCCGTCAGGCGACATTGAAGACACTCGCTGGCGCTATTCCCTCAAGAACTGGGGACACGAGCCCTTGCAAGACAAGTAGCAACGCTGGCTAACCATCACAAAAAATGTGCGAGGCACTTTATGCCTCGCACATTTCCTAGTGGCAGTACACTAGACCTCCTGCATGAATCGATTTCTGAGAGCGTGAATCGTTGCGCGGTGCAGCCGCGCAACGATTCACGCAGGAGGTCTACTACAATTCCCACAAATCTTAGACTTTCTGCATGAATGGTTGCGCGGCAAGGTCGCCCCCTAGACTGCGCTAACGGTTGGGCTGTAAGCCTCAAAATAAAAACTGGATATCTAACGTTTTGAGGTTAAGGATGTGCAAGTGGCCCCAGGTTTCATTCCAGGTGGCAATTAATAGGCCGTGGGCATCGAAGGGCACGATTGCAGTTGCTGGAAAGGGCAGATCAATACGGCCAACCCGCTGCCCGTACTCATCCAACATCAAAACCTGTCCCTTGGCATCAGCAACAACATAACCCCAGGGAGCTACAGCAATAATTTCAGGAACAATGCCTAGCGCAAATCGGCTGATGCGGTAGGGTTTTAGATCAATCGTCACGAGAGATTGAGGATCACGGCGATCGCTCACCACCAACCGATAGGGAAATGCCGTTTTAACCACCTGCCCCATCTGAATCGGCAGTTCAAATCGCCCCAAATGCTTACCACGCCGCGCCAATACATCCATCCAGGAAGAATGCGTCTCAGCCTTCGAACGTTGGGAAATGGCGACCAGGTGGCGATCGTCGAGAAATACCAGATGTTCAACCTGGGTCTGGGCCTGGGCATAGGGTACTGAAACCAGGCGAGGTGGGACATTCTCCGATTGCAAAGATAGCACTCGGAGTTGCCAGGTCGGCAGATCAGGTTGGGGAGCTGCGATCGCCAACCATTGCTGTTGCGGAGACAACGCCGCGATCGCCCCTGGCTCCAAATGGGTTAGTGGCACAGGGGGAAGGTCTGCCCGGTATGACCAATTAATCTGATAAAACGCCCGCTCGGTTAGCGCATAGCACCCCTCAGAAGTAGGCACCAGTTGCCGAATCGGGTCTGGCAGCTTAACCGTATGAGAAAGGTAAGAAATCGGGTTTTCTGTTAAAGCCGTTTCACGCTGCTCTATGCTGAGAGCCTTGCCTTTGGCAACACATAATTTCAGTAGTGCCGGAAAGGGCTTAAACAGTTTTTGATTCTGCTCAGGCAGGGGAGCGATCGCCTGAAAGGGCTCCCCAATGCGATCGGTACGATTTTCTGACAGGCTGGCTGGGGTTAGCTCTGTGTTCGACTGCAGCAGTGGAATTGTGACAGGTTGCCTTTCGATCGAACTCAAAATGCCATCAGCTGCGGCTGCCTGTTTCAACGCGAGCAGCATGTCCCCCGCCGTCTGGAAGCGTCGAGCCACTAGTTTCTGAAGAGCCATCAGCAAGACCGGATACCAAACTGGGGCAATGGCATCTGGAAATTTTAGTGGCTTGTTCAGATGGGCTGACATCAGCTCGCCGGGAGTACCTGAGAAGGGGCGATCGCCCGACAGCAACTCAAACAGCAACACGCCAACCGAGTACAAGTCTGAAGTCTTGGAATACTGCCCGTAGAACCGTTCTGGAGCCATATAGGCCGGTGAGCCCGTATTGCCGGTGCCTGAGTGAGGGTCCGCAGCTTCGCTTTCCTGGCTCAACCGTGCAATTCCAAAGTCAGAAATTCGCGCTTTCCAACCATGAGGCTCTAAATTCAGCAGAATGTTCTCTGGCTTGATGTCACAATGCACAATCCCCCGTTGGTGCGCTTGCTCCAACCCTGAGAGAATATCCATCGTGAGCTTAATGCTTTGCGGCAGGCTGAGGCGTGTGTCCTCCTCCATCAAGCCCCGCAGTGTGCCCCCTTCGCAGTAATCCATCACCAGGTAGCGTCCGGTGCGAGTGTGCTCCAGGGAGTGGCAGGTAACAATATTGGGATGTTCCAGGCTCAACAAGAACCTCAGTTCCCGCAGAAACTTGTGCGTTGGAAAGCGCTCGTGATCCAGGTCTTTTAAGGCTACAAGCTGCCCGGTACGGCGATGCACCGCACAGTATACACGTCCGAATTGCCCCTGTCCGACCAGCCCTAACAGTCGATAACGTGAACGCCTCAGATCTTTTCCCGGCAATCCCAATGGAGTAGACACGACAGCTTTAGACCGTGAGGACGGTTGAACAGGGGTAGTTTAACGTTATAGCTGGGATCTCTGCTAGATCACCTATGACAGAGATCTCCGAAACCCATGGCTTAGCTGCAGAGCTGTTGAATGATGGCATCGTGCTCTAGATTGGTGACCATCGTTTCGGCAGGCTCCAGACGTTTGGGTAAGCCCACGATAAAACGGTTACAATCTGCTCCCATGGACTCACACGTCGTTTGGACACAATGCAGCTCTCGCCCGGCAAGCTGGCTGAAGAAGGAAGCTAAAATCCCTGCTTCTAAGGGGCACATGGGTTGGTTCTGTTTGGGAGCCAGGCGAGCGTAGGGAGAATTGGTGATTTTAACCACCAGCAAACCACGGTGTTGATGGGATTCATCCAGTTCAATCTTGCCCCAACCGTGGGTAATCCAGCACTGCTGCAATGCTTGAATAAATTCCACCATGGGCATGTCTGATAGAGGCGTGCCGTAATAGTCAGTCAGTTCTTCGCAAAAGCGGCTATAGAGGTTTTTACCCCACCAACGGCCGCAATTGAACAATACCAAACGGGAAGCCTGTCCAGTTTCCCTATCCAAGCCAGAGTAAATAGCCTGAATGAGTGTCTCTGGAAGGGCCAGTAGGCGATCGCCCTGACGGTTTTCCAGCAAGCCCATCTCCAGGTCACTGCGAACATAGGCATCCGTGGCGAAATAGTTGCCCGGAATTCGGTTATTTACCAATAAATCAGCGACGGAAATCATAGGAGTCTCTCAGCTTAGTTCTAATGGTTCTGACGGTTGCCCTCGGCCAATTGCCCGGGAGAGGTGAACCGTCGTGCACTTACCACCCCAGAACCGAGGCGGTGAGGGGTTCTTCCGCAGCACCCAGGAGGGTGTTTTGAGCCAGGGCTAACAGCGGCTTCAGCAGAGCCACTTGAGCCGCACTCAGAGACTGAGCTAGATGCTTGTCAAGCAGAGTGTAGAGTTGGGTTTCAATCTGGGGGGTGTCGTAGGCTTGAATGGATTCTTTGAGCCAGCCTTGAATGCGGCCTTGCACAAAGCTTTCATCCTCCAGCAACATACCCATAGCGCAGTAGCGCAACACCAGCAACGCGTTGCGGATACTCCGCTCTAAGCGAGGCTGAGACTCGCCGGGCATGGCAGCAACCAGATCATCAGCAACCTTTTGCATGATGTCGAGTTCGCGATCGCGTAACACCCGATAGGTATCCAGACGCTCAGGTAGAGACGATACATATTGGCTGAGAACACTCAGTTCTTCAGGCTTCAGATAACGGTTTTCAGCTTCATCAAAAACGGATTCGAGTTGTGGGTGCATAGGTTTTCATTCTAAGAAAGTGAAGGACTTGGATAACTAAGGGGGTTAGAAGAGATCCGAAAAGTCATCCAGGGTGAAATTATTGGCGGGCTCCTCCAGCAACTCTGCCAGGAAGTTGTCGGCAGCAGGTGGAGCGACGGCGGCGTCATCATCCCAATTCACCGCCGCAAAGAACTGACCGACCGTCAAATCACGGCTCAAATCTTCCGCAGTGGGGTTCTCTGCAACCTTCTGTTTAATCTCTTGAATCTCGGGTGGGTTATCGTCCCAATTGACGGAGGAGAAAAACTTCCGGGTTGAGGTTTGGAGCCAGGCATCCATGGAGATATGAGGTTTCGAACCGTTGGTATGGAGAAGAGTAGCACTGCTCATGACAACCTTTCTCCAGAACGCAGCCGTTTTTCAATGTCGCGGGCGGTTGCACCTTCATTCATCCAGAAGGAAGCCGCATCAATCCGGTCTTGGCCCCCCAGCAGGAACTTGCAATAGGTTTCGCCCATGGAGTAGCACTGAATTTCAATACAACTCAGTTGCTTTTTCACTAGCTCAGTGAAGAATCCGGCAAATAAACCGGCGTAGATATAACAAACCGGCTTACCCACATCTCCCAGCGTGCGAGCTACAGCGGAGTCAAAAATGTTGATGAACATGAAGCCTTGTTTGCGATCGCCCATGTCCACTTCCCAACGCCCCCAACCCTGAGAGGTGAAGGGCCACCACCAGGTTTCTAGTAGAAAAAGCAGATTGGTTTGGCGAATATTCCGCTCAAATTCTTTCTCAAACCACTTCTCGAAAAAGAAAGCATCCTTCTGGCCCCACTCACAACCAATGGTGTACATAATGGCGGCAGAGGAGTCACCAACTTCTTCTTCGAGGCCCTCAACAAGGCCAATAATAAAGTCTTCGGTGGTCAGGAGGTTTTGGCTCCCGTTCCAGTCCATAATCGTGCCCTTGTCAGGGTCAAATTGAAAGAAGTCACGGAACCCATAGTGGTTATGTTTTTTAGGGTTACGGAGCTTTAGTATGCTATCGGATGCAGTCACCATAGGAATCCCTTAGCTGTACTGAACTATGTATGCGTTGTGTGCTTTCGCCCCAATGACAGGCTATTTAAATCCATCCCATGGGAGTGCAGGATTCATGCCGAAGGGCAAAGTTCGAAAGTGCTTGGTAGATACTTCAACCATTCGGGAAGGCATTGTAGGCGGTAGCCTATCGCCAACGTGCTATCATCTCTAACTTCCAATTCCAGTGTTCCCTTTAGGGGGTAGATTAAACCCTGGGTGGGGTGGTTTCCTGTAGATTTTTGTGAACTTAAGTCAGAATTACAAAACTCAGAACTGCCAGAAAACATCACGAAATAGAAGTAAGAGTAACGCCATAATCTGTGACGAATCTTCTTCTAGAATTGCCCGTTATTAGCTCAGATATAACGGGTCGTGTTGATTTTTTTACAAATATTGATTGTCTCTTAATAGGACACGGAGATACCAAGGAGTTCAGGGCGAACCGATAGGAATCCGGACGGTGCCTTGAGGGAACCTGGGTTCGGGTTAAAGGCGTTTTCGAGTGCAGCGTGTTACGCGGTACTCGAAAACACCCTTCTTGACGTGCGCCTCACGCCAAGGTTATGCGCGGGCTTGCAACTCAGAATTCACTTGGCGCACTACTCGTCCTAAGCAGCGGGAATCAACCTATGTGTAAAGATTAGGAAAGATTAGGGTGGTTCATGTCCCTCCCCTCCACAGATGGGCATGGGCAAACTACCTCCCGCCTTCCGCCCATGAACCCATCACCCTCTGCCTTATTCATTCAACGTATTCAGCAAAAACTGTGTAATCGACTCTGGCTGAATAGTTTCCAGGTGACGGGTGTGAACGATGTCAAAGGCAGCGCCAGCTTCCTGAAGGTTTTCATCGAGGGCGGTGAGGAAGCCAGTAGCGATCGCGTTATCCCCAATCTGCAAGAAACTAATGCCCAGTTCCTCATCAGAGTCCATCTGGTGGGTAGCCTCCCGAATGGTTCGCGCCACTGCCATACGATCTTCGGGCTCCCCATCCAGCAAAATTACAAGCATCTCGCCATTAGGTTGAGTTTGTCCGGCAGTTTTTCGCGTAAAGTAGCTGTCCAACGCAGCTTTTAGTACGGTTTGAATTTGTACTTTGCGAGGTGGGTAATTATCTTTAATCACCGATAACAAACTTCCACTGGTCACATTTTCGTACTGGAGAAACTCGCAATCCCTTTCGTTTCCCTGACAAGCGACATAGAGTGTAATTCCATCAGGGTCAAAGGTTTCGCAGGTTTGGGCTAGCATCACAATAGATTCCAGGGCAGCGTTCCAACGCTCGGAAAAATGTGGTGGGTTAGGAGCAAATTCGTCGGCTGTACGGGCAATAATCAACGTATAGTCGCGGTTCTGGAGAAGGTTAGTATCCATGAGGTACCACTGGCTTGAAGGATTTTTGCTCAGGGAGGACAATTTTTTTGATGCCCTCCAAAGAATAGCAACTTCACCAGATTCAGCAATAAAAAACCAATACTGAGTCTTGATATAACCTTTGTTGCGCCAGCTAGAACATCCGGAGCGAATGGGAGCAGTGCTCCCATTCGCTCCGTTTTATTGAGTGTGGCGTGTAATGGAAAAAACACTCAATAAAGACGCCATCACGAACCAACGGCAAACAGCAATGTGTCGAATGGAGCTATGAAATGGGATGTGGAACCGTAGTTCCACATCCCATTTCATAGCTCCATTCGGTTACGGGCAAAAAGTTATGAAGAGCAATGAACACTAAGGTAAAGCATCTTGCAGCGTGTATAGAGCGTAAAGCGATCGCAGATACCACATCCGCAAACCGGGTAATGGAAAAGCCTTCAACGGCTGGCGATAGACAGCGGAAAAATCAGTGAGCTGAGCTTGATCTGTCATGATCTGAGCGATCGCCCGCCCACTCCAGGTCGCTGCTGCAACCCCGTTTCCGTGATAAGCCAGAGCATAGAAAACACTTGGATCTTCTGCAAAGCTGCCAATGTGGGGCGTAAGGTTAGCGCTGGTACAGGCTAAACCATTCCAGAAATGGGTAATTTCAACCTCGCTCCAGGCAGGGAACGTACGACGGAATTGCTGAGTTAAAACGTGGCGGCGGCGATCGCTCTCCTCCTGCGAACCCACCATTCCCCCACGCCCACCAAACAAAAATCGACCATCCGCCAATAACCGGAAGTAAAACAATAAGTTCTGCGTGTTGAAGACAGGAGTTTCTGTGTGCCAGCCCTGGGCTGCTAATTCCTCTGAGGTAAGGGGTCGCGTAGTGAGAATATTGGACATCACAGGCAGGAGGCGCCCCTCAAAGGCTGGGAAAAGAGCTTCTGATGTATAGCCGTTTGTCGCAATCAGTACGCGGCGGGCAACTACAGTTCCTCCAGGCGTGTGCAATTGATGCTTGGCGTCCGTTTTCTCCCAGGCTTCGACAGGGCTGTGAGCATAGAGGGCGATCGCCCGCTGCCTGACAGCCGTCGCCAACCCCTGCACATATTTCATTGGATTCAGGCCAAACCCGACCCCCAGCCATAAAGCACCATAACCTTCAGGGATTTGAAGAGCTTTCTCGGTCAGCTCCTCAGACGTCCAAAGAACACAGGGATACTCTGCGACATCTTTAAAGAATGCGTACTGGTTCTCCAATGCCGATCGGCGCGAGGGACGGTGAGCCACCTGAATCTCTCCATTTCCTTGCGCGTCAATGGAAAGATTGTACTGCTGCGCCAGGTGACGAACCAGTTCCACACCATCCCGCTGGTGCTGAAAAAAGCGATAGGTTTCGTCCCGGCCAAACCGTTGCAACAACTCCTCATCTGAAAGACGGGTAGAGCCAACACAGCAAAATCCACCATTGCGACCAGAGGCACCCCAACCGGGAGTTCCTGCTTCAAGGATGCAAACCTGCTCTCCCGCTTCAGCTAGATGCAATGCCGCAGAAAGTCCAGTAAAACCACTCCCGATGATGGCAGTATCGCAGTGAAGAGTATGGCTGAGGGGCGGGTCTACCATCGGTGAGGGAACCGTTGTTTCCCAAAAACTTCCGACGGGACGGGTGCGATCGTACATTGACGTATCATAAAGCCTGGCCATGGAGCACCTGCTCTGATAGAAGCAGAGAAAAACCACACGAATGGGTACACCATTCGCCATAATGGGTTGGCTCTGCGTGAACAAATTTGTTCATTGGGTAGTCTAGTAGAGAAGCAGAAAACGCTTCTTGGATAGACTGGCCTGGATTGAATTGTTGTTGTATTAGCGTTCCGTTTTGGAGTTGAGTTTCAATGAGGAAGTTACGGCGCGATCGCCACTACCCCCGGTCTTCTGCCACCACTGTGGCCGTAGCCGCTACTTCGCCTGTGTTTTCGTCCCGCAGCCTGGATCTGATGTCCCTGGCGCTGTGCTCCTGTGCATTGACCCTACTGTGTCACTCGGCGGCTAACCTCCCGACCTCGGGGGTTACGGCCAACAACTCGATGACAACTCAGTCAGGGCCAGCACAGAATGTGGGAGCCTCGGTTCAGCCATTCACCCTGACCTCCCCGCGCCCATCAGTCAAAGCGAACGACGCAGACGAGTAATCTAACCCAACCCAGGCTGATGGAATTAGGCTTTGGGTGTGCCGTGGCTAGGGCAGGGCGGAGCCTGAATGGATCGATCAAGCCAACCGGTGGCCTGCTGTAAGCGGGCTAGCGCTTCCTCCGGTTGATCCTTGAGCAGATAGACCAGGGCGATCGCCGCTTGTTCTGCGGCCCGTGCTTTGCGGTTAGATTTGAGGCGGTGCCAGTCGTTGGGGCCAATAGCCAGGCGAGCGGCAAGCGCTTGAACCAGTTCAACGTCAGAAAGATCCGCCAGGGCGGCAGGACCGGCCGTTGCTAGACCGTTGCTAATCAGGGGTTGGGCTTCGGTGGATTGTGTCATTGGAAGAACCTGAGGGGTGCTGTCAACCGATATAGACCCTTCATTCTGTCGGGCTGTTTTGGGCAGAATAGGGTAAATACCCGTATTTCTATTCTTTTAGCCTACATGAACTCTCCCAATGATGCGCCCACCTCCCATGAGCCAGATATTGAACTAACCCTGGCAGAGATTGAGCGATCGCTTGAACAATTTAAATCTCGCTATGCTCAGGTCAAACGCGACCTGGATGAGCAGGCCGAGTTGCAAGACCAATTGCGCCAGGCTCAAGCAAGCTACCGCCGAGAGAAAACCCCTGCCATGAAACAGGAAGTTCGCCAGATTCAGCAGCGCTTAGAAGAATTAGAAATCACGCTGGAAAGCCAACTCGTCTCGTGGGGTTGGGTGCGAGAAACCTTTTGGCAAGTGGTGCGGTTTGGAGGATTGGGCATTGTGGTGGGTTGGTTACTGCGATCGTGGGCAGGGTAAGCAGCAAAGCCTGGAGTTTAGCCCGAAATCCATGGTTCGCGTTATGAGGACAAGAGAGCGTGGGTTTAACCTGCGCGCTCTTGTTCTCATAACGCAACCACCCATATAGCAATCTGCAAGTGCGTTAAGCACACCACCGTACCTAATCAACGCGCACGCTATAAACAAAATCCCGGCCTTCTGGCCGGGATTAATTGGGTGAGGAGCATGATGCTCTTATTTAAAGTACCGGGCTCGTGTGGCAGCCATGTGTCGAAGGTGAGACATTTTTGTTGGCGCATCTCATCAGAAGCAGCCCCTATGCCACTCTTTATTGGCTTACAGCGCTTTTCAAGCACTTAAAATCTGATTGTTTTTATGAGAGCTGCGCTCCGTGTGGCTCTCATAAAAACAACTGTGGCTGATTCAAGCACAAAGCGCTGTAGTACAGGTGTGGTAGCTTAGGAAAACTTGTCAGTTGATGGACATTGATGACACCCACTGCGCCTCCCGCCTGGAAAGTTGGGCTAATAGTTACCATCGGAATTCTGGCTGTTTCCGCATCGGCAATTTTCATTCGCCTTGCTTTTCAAATATCCGGGGAAACGGGCTTTGGGTTTAGCCTTGTTCTATCCGCATCGCGCCTCACCATTGCGGCCCTCCTATTCGCCCCAGCCTGGCGGAATGTAGGCATTCCTGGAGCCTGGAAGCGGGGATGGCGTTTTTCTGTAGGTGCTGGGATATTTCTAGCCCTGCATTTTGCCTGCTGGATTACGTCGTTGTCTTATACCTCTATTGCAGCGTCGACAGCATTGGTAACGACCAATCCCGTATGGATGGCGTTGTTGTCCTGGTTGTGGTTTAAGGAGAAACCGGGTCGACAGTTAACCTTGGGAATTGCGATCGCTCTTCTAGGAAGCCTCCTGGTCGGACTTGGAGGGGCAGGGACCAGTGGAGCGGCGTTGAATCCTGCCTTAGGTAATGTGTTAGCGTTAGTGGGGTCCTGGGCTGTGACGCTGTACTTTTTATTGGGTCGAGAGGCTCAACGGTGCGGCCTCGATATCAGTGGTCATGCCGTCTTAACGTATACGACAGCAGCATTGGTGTTATTGCCACTGCCACTATTGCTAGGCAGTAAGTACACCGGATACCCACCCCTGGTCTACCTTTGCATTGCCTTGATTGGGCTCTTTCCTCAAGCGATTGGACATACGAGTTTGAATTGGGCCGTTCGCTGGGTTTCGCCGACTCTCGTGACGCTAACGATCCTGGCAGAACCCGTTGGTTCAAGCATTTTGGGACTCTTAATCTTTCGGGAAGACCCAGGAGCGATCGTCTGGATAGGAGCGGCTATCATCCTGGGCGGCGTTGCGATAGCCGCTCTTAGCCAGAGATCGCTTAAACAGGCAGGCGAATGATGAAGCTGAAAGCCAGAGGAATAGTTTGCAAGGTAAATTTTTCTGCACTAAGTGCATGAACAACCTTCTCTAAAGGCTGGCTTCTTCCGGTAGGGAACTTCGATAGTCATCCACGGTCGAGAATAGGGGAAATAAACGTTCAACCCCTGCTAATTCCAACAACATATGGGCTTGTCCATACAGCGAGGTCAAAACCAGTACAGCTCCACGTTCATAGGCCATGCGACGAGCAGCAACTAAGCTTCCTAGCCCGCTACTGTCCATAAACATGACATTTCTCATATCTATTACCAGGTGCTTTGAGCCTGCATCCAGTTTTTGACGAATCCAAGACGTGAGATCCGAAGCATTACTCGCACTTAGCATACGAGTAGGTTTAAAAACGTCAATCTTTGCCATAAGCAACCACGGTAAGCTCAAGTAAATTAGCCGTAATAGTTGAGAGCACCCCGATCGCTAGCACGGGAATACATAGCAGGTTTTTCCTGTTGGATAAACCTATTTGCTTTCAAAAAGACCGATGGGTAGAGGCTTTAGAAGGCGATAGGCCGGCTTGCCAACCTGACAGCTTTTGTTGGAGATGCAAGGGTAAGGCCGTTCTCTCAAGACCTATCTGCAGGTCACATTCATAGATAGGGCTTAAGAAGGCACAGTTCTTGAACCAGATTAGAAGAGTACAAGACGTTACTCTCTTAACCTAAATTCCATGAACTCAAGAGGCAGGATTCGCGAGGTCTAGGCAACTTCTTTAGACCTATCCTTATTCCTTATGTTTTCAACCTTACAGTTTGTAATACGGGAGAGATCAGCTTGAGAGGCCACTTTATAGTGAATTTAAGAACAAGCCCCTATTTGTTAAGTGATTATCCGGTTTCTCTCTCCTCGCTCGACCTCTAGCGTTGTTTTTCTGAGCCAGGTGCCGGGGTATGAGCGGTTTAACCTATTAGAAGCATTTAACGGGGTGCATCCCAGTTTTGTTAATGTGGCGGGCGACGCCCGCCACATTAACAAAACTGGGTTTTCAATCTGCAAAAGTGGGATGTACCTCATTTAACGTCACTGAATACATCCGCTTCCGGTCTGGAGGCACGAGAGAGGCTGTATCAGCCTGCTGGCTGGAAAACTTGCTTAGAATAACGGAAAGACCGAAATTGTAGAGGGTCATGGGCAAGTATTTCTACGTTATCTACGACGGGTTATGCAACCTCTGCGTAAATCTCGTCAAGCTGTTAGAACAACTCGACCAGGGCAAAACCTTTCAATACGTGCCCATGCAAGCGGAGGAAACCCTGAAAAACCTGGGCATTACACCGAAAGATTGTGAACAGGGCATGATTCTCCTGGAAACCGATGAGCCGTTTCGTCGCTGGCAGGGCAGTGACGCTGCTGAGGAAATTGGCCGAATTCTACCCATGGGGTTTCTATTTGTGGAGGCCTATCGTCGGTTGCCAGGATTGAAGTGGATGGGCGATCGCGTCTACGAGCAAGTGCGCGATAACCGCTATGACTGGTTTGGAGGGCGCGATCGCCTCTACGAGTCAGAGTATCCCGTCTGTGAAACAGGTCATTGCAAACCCTAAATTGAGGGTGATGAGACAAATCACCACCCGCAATATTTACGGTCGAACCCGTCTCACACGGCGGGTTTGTTGACGTGCCTGTTGCAGCCTGCGGGTTAAGTACTGCGTATCTGCCGACTGTCCCCCGTAACGCCAATGCAAATAAGCATTGGATATTTCATCCACGATATCTACAGGGATCGGGGCTTGTTGATAGCGCACCTGCCGAGCAAACTCCAGAGGTGTTTGCACAGAAGACTTTTGAATGCCTTGGGATTCTAACCACTTCAACATGCGCTGGTAGAGCGATTCCATGGGGGGTAGCTTGGCGAGCCAGCGCTGATAACGCCAGGAACTCCACCCACTCCAGGCGATCCATCCCAAAAATGCCAGCCCCGTCACCAGACCCGCACCGAGCAAAATGCCCACCCATCCCCGATTAAATAGGGTAGTCAGCTCTGCAAAGATCCAAGCGACTGTTCCAGCGATCCACTCAAACACCCCACCCAGTAATCCAGCAATCGGTGAAGGAAGCCATCCGGCTATCCAATTCCAAAACTGCCGCAGTACGCTGAAGGCTTGATAGTCGTTAACGGTAGGTGGTATGGCTTCCATCCCAGGAATTGGGTTGAAGGCAAACCACCCATAGCCGCTAATGTAAACTTCAGTCAGGGCGAAGGCATCCGTGTTTTTGACAACGTAGTAGCCCGTAAATGGGTTGAACTGTCCCGGCAGAAATCCAACCACTAACCGTGCCGGAATCCCGACAGAACGCATCATCAGGGTCAGTACGGTGGAAAAATGATCGGGATATCCGCCCTGATAACGATACAGAAATGCTTCGGCTAAATCTTCAGAACCACCAAAGAAGGGTAGATCTGGCTGAAGCGTGTAGTTCTGCTTGAGATACTGGGCTAAGTAGAGCGACTGCTCATAGGGAGTGGTAATGGGAGTGGGGGCAGCATTCAAGATGTCTTGAGTCGTTTTTTGAATGCGTTGCTGCAAGGCATCAGGTACTCCCAGATAATTTCTAATAACTTCTTCGGGATAGCGGCGGGAGTTGCGTTGCAGTTGGGTGCGATTCCGGTAGGGAACATCTGAGACCACCGTATAGGTCAAGCCTTCGGAAAGCGGAACTGGCGCACGCAGCCCTCCATCCAAATCAATCGCCACCTCCTTGGTGGGGAAGTAGAGCTGGCGAGCTTCATACATCACAGGAATGACATTGGGTAACTCTGCCACCACTGTGTAAGACTGGATCACTTCTTTCCGACGACCGAGAGTGGGCTCCAGGGGCAAGTTGAAGCGGAACGTCCAGTTCGGGCGATCCAACTTACGCATTTGCTCAGGTTCGTTGCGAGAAATCTCCCAACCCTGGCCTGTGTAGTGATCGAACGCGAGTACGCGGAGGAACCCTTCGGCTTGCGATCGCACCCGCATCACCACGCGAGGCGTCAAAGTCCCCCGCAGGTTCTGATTGATGCGACTGCTGAAGCCGTAGTAGGAATAGTCATCCATCTGCCCGGCCCCGGTACCGCTTTCCTGGCCAGTGCCCCCCGTTCCATTACCAACCCCATCTCGCACATAACCGGGATTCGTAATGGTTTCGGCGTTGAATTCACCCTGGAAGTTAATGGGGGCACTGACCGGAAAGTTGCGTAACTGGTAGCCAGGAAATCGGGGCATGACCGCAAAAATTGCCAGGCCCAGGGCCAAGATAATGGCCAGAAATGTACCCAGACGTCGGAGGGATAGATCCGATCGCACGCCTCGGAAGGAGGGAGCCGACAGCCCCAACCTGGAGCGGTAGTCCAGCATCAGGACAGGGATGGCGATCGCCACAAAGGCCAGTAAAATCGGTGCAAAGAGGAGCGTCTGGCTGAGGGTGGCGGCAACCCCCATCAAGATCAACCCAATCACCAGGGAATAGCTCAAGTCTTTGCGCCGGGGCAGGTCAAAGCTGTGGAAGACCTGTAACTGAATCAACAGCTCTGCCAGCACCAGCCGCGTGTCGTTGCTATCCCCAACGAGCCTCATGAAAAAGACCGCCAAGGCAATCAGCATGGCGATCGCAATACAAAATTTAACGGGAATATTAGCTTTATACCGGCGATACCAACTCCAAAAGCCCCCGATGATGCTCACCGGCACAGCCCAAAAGCTAACTCCCGGCGAATCCACGACATCCGCCGCCGCTACGTCAATAGCAATGACCCCAACAATGACCAGTAGCTGCACCAGTACCCGCAGAGGAACCGAATCTTCCACCTCTGCCGGATCTGTAGATGCCAGAGTTCGCCGGAGTGCCTGAAATTTTGCGGGATCAATGAAACCAGAGCGTCGTGGTAACCCAGTGGACATTGTGTGAAACCGAGCTATTTATCCACCCTATGCTAACGAGGCCATGCGGCCACGTCACCTATGCCTCATCGAGCAGGGAAATCTGGAAGAACAGCATGGGTTGGTCAGGTAGAACCAGAGAGACTTCCAGGGGGTAAGCCCGACGCGGTGCCAGATCAAACAGCTCAACGCTGAGCAGTCCGGCGTCAGGACGCTGGGCCATCACCTCAGACTCCATGCCACGAAATTCCATGCGACCACCACAAGGCAATTCGCCACGCACCCGCAGGCTTCCAGACTCAGAAGACTCGGCCCGCAGACGAATGGGGCCTGCTTCGGTCTGCCACTCCCGGCTCACAGGACCATGGGTGCGGGATACAGACAGAGTCAGATTTTCAATAATTTCACGAGCAGCCATCAACGAGAGGGCCATCTTTTGGGTATCCGTTGCCGCGTCATAATCCACAGGCAGCGGAGCATCCTTTGTCACCAGCGCCGCTTCGCTAGAACGGGCGGGTGCCGCCATGACCAGGCTGGCTAGATTATTAAGACTGGTTTCTTGATTGGGAAATAGAGATTCCACCGCACGTACCAGCCGAGTCCCTTCCTGAAGGGAGGATTGCAGAACAGCTTGGCACTGCTCCAACAGGTGCTCCAGCAATGAATCAGGAAGCTTCAGCGGTACGTCCAACTGACGTAGCTGGGTCATCCAGAAGCGCACAGATGCGGGCTCTGCTTCGTAATCGAGCAATTCCCCTTCCCAGGGGAACAGGGGCGGCTTCTGCTCGATCTCGGCACGTAATCGCCGCTTAATTAATGAATAAAAACGATCTTGCACAACAGAAAACTCTCCTGGTTTGGATAGTGGGGTATCACGAAATGAAAAAACGTCCGACCGGCGAGCCTGCCCTTCGGAATTTAGGGCTGTCTCAACGTCGAGCTCGTTTTTATTATTCAGTTCCAATGGATTGAGGCTCTGACTGTTTGCCTCGATTGAGGGATCGAGGCTCCCTGATGGCGCTTCTTCATCGGTCAGAGCCAGTTGTTGCAGAAGCCAAGACATAAACTGCTCAGCTTCTGATTCTCTATTCATCGGTCGATACCCCTGCTCCGGAAACTAAATTATTTCGAATTTCCCATGCCTGTTCCAGTAGTTTAGACCACTGTTTCTGAACTTGATTCACTGTGCAACCAAGATTTTGAGCGATCGCCATATCCGACGCTCCCTGTTGCTTCAATCTCAACAGGTCAGATTGAGCCCCCGTAAGGCGTCTAAGCAGAGTCTCCCATTGAGCTGGCGTTAATCCTAAGTTTCTTTCCAGATCCGCTTCTAACCATTGATGCACTAATTCCCAATGGTGTGCCAGGGCAAATCGGATCAGGTGATATTTAAAGCGTTGCTGCAAGTAGTCTCGCTGCCGGGGAGTTAGGCCCAAAATTTCCTCAATTTCATGGGCCGGGAGATCCCGAAGTCGCAGCGCAAAGTAATCAGCACAATCTGATTGCTGCCGCTCCTCCAGGTAACTCATCAACTCCGTAACAACGGTTTTGCGGAGAGTATCTTCGGCTACTTCAGGCTCCTGAGCCACCATTTGTTCCCGCAACTGTTGCAGAGGAGCCGCACTCCGGGGCTGATCCGATTCGCCATTACCCCCCTCAGCTGCCTGCTCAATGTCAACGGAAGTTTCCGGGGGCTGTTGCTGAGAAAAGGTTTGGGCTCTCAGGATAATCAACTGTTGATTGCGCCGTCCGGGTAACGGAATGCGCCGTTTGGCATAGCGTTCCGTAAAGGCCATGTATTCGGCCAGTTGAATCAACGTACGTGGGCAGTAATCAGAGGGGAGCTGATTTTCCCGCCGAAAGGCATTCAGCGCTTCAATATAGAAGCCCTGCAAAAAATCCTCAATCAGGGTAAGACGGGCCTGATAGCTGGATTGCACCTGGGGCGGAGTGATATAGCGGTAGATCACCGCACTCAAGGTACTGTGCAACTCTACCCGGCCTCGCCGCGAGCCCAGTTGATAATATTTGAGGCATTGTTTTAGCCGGTGACGGGCCAACGCCGTTGACCAGGCTTCCACTTCGCCGGAGGCTTGAATCCGTTTGCTTTCAACGCAAATGCGGTTGACTTCCCCCGTAAGCCGAAGGGCAACGTCTCGACAGGCCTTCTCCGAAGCTCGGGTGGCTTGTTTCAATTCATGACTGAGTAGTTCAAGTATGGCTTCCACGCTCTATACTTTTTCTCCCTGATGGTTGTTTGGTCGGCCAACGGTAGCACACCCTTTTTGTTTCCGTTGCGCGTAAAATCCAGGCAAAGACCCTCGTTCGCCCGAGATTCCAGGCGCTACTCCTCAGGGAAACCCAGGAGAACTCGCTCCGTCGTCTAGACTGAAGGAAAAACGAGGTTTTCTTACCGATATGGATTTAGACCAGCAAATTCAGGAATTACTCGACCAAGCTCCCGATGACGGGGTAACACCCGGTGCCGTTCAGGCGATCGCCCCGGCACTGAAGCTTGTAGCTGGACAGTTGAAGCACCCGCAGTACCACATTCTGCAAACCCTGGATGGACGTTGGGTCATGATTACCATGAACCATCAGACTCAAGCCGATACGTCCAAAAATGTGGTGTATGCCTTTTCGACGTTAAAGGATGCAATGACCAGCCCGGCGACGAAAGATCCGCAAGTGATCGCGGTGCCTATCCCTGTGACACACATCCTTTTCCAAATGGTAGCAATGACATCTATCGATGGCATTGTTTTCTTCGAGACCCCCGGCAACCCCCAGCAGGGGAGTGAAGTGACTCGCGAAAGCATTCAGCAGTTGATTCAGGCACATCTGCGCCCATTACAACAGCCTTCTGCGTCACCCCCATCAGATATCGCCTGACGGTGCCAGGAACCTAAGAGATTCCTTCCAAAGGAGGATAGGAACGATCCGGGTGGTTTCTCCACCCAATATGCCCAATCTCACTTAGTATGCCCGGCTTAAGACATAATCCTTCAAATTAATTAGTGCTTCTCTAGATGTGGAAGCTGGTAGCCCTGCCAAATGTTGCACAGCCAGTTGTGCATGGTGGGCTGCGAGTTCCTTGGTTCGCTCCAGACCCTTGCTATCGAGGACAAGGGCGACGGCCTGTTCCAAATCATCATCCTCTGCAAATTCCCGCTCAATGAGCGCCTCGAGATAAGGCTTCTCTTCCATGGCATAGAGGACGGGAGCCGTCAGGTTGCCACTGCGGAGGTCAGAACCAGCAGGCTTACCCAGCGTATCGGCGGAACTGGTGAAGTCTAACAGGTCATCCACGATCTGGAAAGCTAATCCCAGATGGCGACCATAGTTATAGAGGTTAACGGCCATTTCTGGAGACACGTCGCTCAGAACCCCAGCCGCCTTACAGCTATTCGCAATCAGGGAAGCGGTTTTGTAATAGCTTTTCTCTAAATAAGCTTCGATGGAAAGGCTAGTATCAAAGCGATTAAGCCCTTGCTGAATCTCGCCTTCCGCCAAATCCATAATGACCTGGGAAAGTAGCTTCACCACTTCCAGGTTATCCAGATTGGCAAGGTACCAGGAGGATTGGGCAAATAAGAAGTCTCCAGCTAGAACAGCTACACGGTTGCCAAAGCTGGCATGCACCGTGGGCACACCCCGACGCAATTCGGCCTCATCTACCACATCGTCATGCACCAGGCTGGCGGTGTGGATCATCTCAGTAATTTCGGCTAGGCGGCGGTGGGTAGCATAGATGCTCTGATCAGGAGATGTAGCCCGAGAGACCAGTAGAACAATGGCAGGTCTTAGGCGTTTCCCTCCAGCTCCAAAGAGATGCTCAGCGGCGGCATAGAGGATCGGATGGCGAGCTCCGACCAGGTTCTTCAGATTCTCCGTCATCTGACAGAGGTCTGCATCAACCGGGGCAAAGAGGGAAGCGACTGAAGTCATGAAGCGGCAGCTCGAAGGTTACGAAATTTTACATATTATTCTAAGCTAACCCTCCGATCTATGGGACTCGCTTTAGCAAACTCGACCACTTCCTGCCCAGTAAATTAGAAAACCTGCTTGAAAAGATTCGCTTTTCGTGCTCCTCAGTAAAGGGTTGACCGCCCTAAGTGAGCCACCAAGGGAATTTTGAAGGTCTTACCTTGAAGCTCGAAGAATTAAATCAACAGGCTTGAGGAGTATAAATCCTTAGAAATACTTAGCTGGAGACAACTCATAAAGCTTCAGGGAGGCATTTGAGATTTGTATACAAGGAATTAGCCAGACCAGGGGAAGATTTCTGAAAAATTTCTACCGCAATTTTGCCGAGTGGGAGGCGATCGCCCGTCCTCATAAATCCCGAAAGCCCTTCAGGGCAAGCATTTCAGGATACGAGAAAAATGTGTGCAAATGTAACAAAACATTTACGTTGCCCATGAGATCTATGTTAGGATTCTGGAAGAAGCTATTCAAAAAACTGATAGTTGAAATCGTCACCCGTTGTTATCTGGCTCTGAGAAAGATACGTCTTACGAGGTATTTTTCCAGTTCGCTGCTCAGGGACGGGAGATGTTGAAGCCCCCAGAGTTCTGGGTGTTTTCGTTCGCCTATCTTTAGTTGGCTTTATTGCTGCATGAAGGCGTCCGATTTTTTCGGGCCTGCTGCCGTGCGCCTATGGTTCGGGTTCGCTGCTTGCTACTCCAGGTTTCTTAGGGTTAGGCCAATGTCTTATTTTTTCGATATTCCCATCATTATTCCCATACTGGCTGCGTTCTATTTAATGGTTGTCTATGTAGTACTGGCCGTTTTGCAACGAAAACAGGCTTAGACGTTGAATTTTGCGTGGAGTAGTCTGCGCAACATTATTTCTTCTTGAGGTGGTTGAATTTGTGGGTGCCTGGCATACACAAATTCAACCTTTTTTATTGGTTCAGGGTTCACATAGCGCTATCGGCCGCTTCGCTTCGCATCGGTGAAGTTTGGATCAGGTATGGGTGATGTCGTTGCAAGCAATGCTGTACCGGTACTCTGGGAACCTGGTGTTTTCAGAAAGACCAGGTTTCTGGATTGTCAGCCCTAAGCAAGTTGAGCTGGCGGCTCTACTCCATGCATTTAAGGCTTGATGTACTTTGGTCGCTCTTGCTGAGTCTGTACTAACCAGGCTTCGAGCTCAACCCAATTTGAGTTTTGAATGTTTGCGATACACCTATCTAACTGGGTGCGGTATTGGGTTAGGGCTGCTAGTAGAGCCGCAGTATTGTGTTGAGCCATCATTAGTCCCAGTTCGGGGTTGCCACCACCTACTCGGCTCGTGTCTTTAAATCCTGAGCTGGCTAGTGCTTGTGCGAGTTCTCGTACGTTAGCGTCTACCTCTCCCGTGCAAGCGGCGATTAGAGCGGCGCTTACCATGACAGGCAAGTGCGAAATCCAGGCGACTGCTCGGTCGTGTTCAGCAGGGTCGCAGATGTGGATGGTGGATTGGAGCGATCGCACCACCTCCATCATCGTTTCTACAGATTCCTGTGGAGTAGATTCTGTTGGCGTCAAAACGTAGGGGCGTCCCACAAATAAGTCACGCTGGGCAGCTTCCAGGCCTTGTTCGGCAGTGCCTGCCATCGGATGCCCACCTACAAAGTTCGGCCATTGGGGGGAAATCCGTTCAACAATGGGCTGCTTAACGGAACCCACATCCGTCAGGATAGTCGAAGAAGTAAGGTGAGGGATTAAGCGTTCAGCAATGGGGGCGATCGCCTCAATGGGGGGGCACAGCACAATTACATCTGCTTCCGCCATGTCCAGCAAATCGGGACTGGCGTGATCCACAACCCCCAGAGCAACGGCCTGCTCACAGGTTTCGGGACGACGACTGGTACCCAGCAGGGTATGTCCCAACCGGCGCAAATCCAACGCGAGTGACCCGCCAATCAATCCCAGCCCAACAATGGCAATTTTCATCTCAAACCTGATTTAGCCTTTACCGCAATCGTCGATTATCCCCCATCTGGGCTGCGTTCGCTGAGGGAGAATGCATGGCTTAACTTTCTTGCCTTGTCAAGATGCTGTTTAGAGCCGTCAATTTCTCTGACAGATACCCATCGGAGGAACCCTGAGGTTTGTGTCACAATGAGTTTCAACCCTAGTAGTAAGGCACCTGTGATCGAGGTCGAAGTCCATCAGCAATTAAGAGCTTTTCTGCGGCAGCAGGGCGAACCTTACTGGCACCATCACCTGACGATGGCCCGCCTGGTTGCCCGCGGTCTGCGCTTGGGCCGGAGTGCATTGATCCAGGCGGGTGCTCCATCTGGGTATCACGGTCGCTACCGCCTCAGCTATCTGATGCCAGCCCTCCTGTGGCAAGGTCCAGTTATTTTGGTCGTGCCAGAAGCCTTACAACAACGGCTATTAATGGTCGAGATTCCCCGACTGCGCCAGTGGATTGAAACTCCAAAGGCGATTCGGACGGGCGATCGCTTCCCATCAGAAGATTATGATGGCCTTTTGTTGACATCCCCAGAGTCATGGTTGCGCGATCGCCTCTACTCTGAAGGACGTTTCCCTGCTGGCATCCCCACGTTGATCGACGGAGTCGATGACCTGGAGGATTGGGTACGGCAGGCCCTGACTGTCAGCATTTCGCCAGCCCAGTGGGATGAGCTGATGCTAGCCTATCCCGAGCAGGCAGAAGACATCCGCAACACACGGGTACGTCTGACTCATGCAGTTTTCCAACATCCTGCCAACCCCTACGAATGCTACCCCGTAGAATCCTGGGAGCAGAGCTTGTTACGGGAATTAGCAGATGGGTTATTGGCTCATGCAGGAGACAACCCAGCTCCATTACCCGAACCCTGGGCCTCAGTGCTAACCCGACTTCATTCAGATGATGTGTTGTTTTGGGCGGAAGTCAGTCGTCTCCATGGGCAGTTCTCCCTCTTCACCTGCCCATTAGATGTGGCATCCTACTTACAGCCGATATGGGAACAGCAACCCCTGGTACTGATGGGCGGCACACTGGATCCCGAAACGAAAGCCTTAACCTATCGTCAGCGCCTTGGATTAGGGGATTTAACCTGTGTCAAGTTTTCGCTAGATCGTCAGCACGAGTTGATTCAGCTCTACTTGCCTGATGGTTTACCCCTGCCCAACACCCCGCAATTTCAACCCGTTCTGATGCAGGAATTGCGGGCGTTGCTTACTACAAAGACGGCCCGGCAAGGGTTGAGCGTAATCTTGGTAGGAGATACGCCCCTACGTGCCCAGATTGCCGCTGTTCTCGCGGCAGAATTTGGGTCACGGGTACAGATGGAGAAGACCTGCCTTGATGAGATGGGAATTTTAGTAACAGGTTGGGAGTTTTGGCGTGAGCACCAGGGTGTGTTGCCTACTCCACGCCTATTAGTCATTCCAACCTTACCCATCCCATCTCTGGAAAATCCGCTTGTTGCCAGCCGCGTAGCGTATTACAAGAAGCTGCGTCAAGATTGGTTCAAGCTGTATTTACTACCAACGGCATTAAGTGAGTTGCAACGGGCGATCGCCCCCCTTCGTGACTCCCAAGGGGTGGTAGCCCTTTTGGACAACCGGGTTAATTACCGCACCTATGGTCAACAAGTTTTGACCGCTCTCCACCCCCTGGCGCGAATCAATTATGTAGATGCCAGCCTCTTCTCTACGCCGGATTACTCCTCGGTTGATTAGCAATCCATTAGTACGTAACCTCAGTTCGGGATAGGCTGCAGTGCTTAATTTGGCGTGCGCTTTGCGCACGCCAAATTAAGCGTTTTCGAGTGCCGCGCGTTGCGCGGCACTCGAAAACGCCCTTAACCCGAACTCAGGTTACGTAGGATAGGAGCGTGGCTGACCCAGTTATCAAGCCGAAACAAGTCTGAAAATTTAGCTTGGAGAAGAGGCACATCCTCTCCATTTGCCCCGTTCTTCTCAGGGCAGAAGGGATGGATGGGCTGAGCGCTTATCCGTCCCTTCTGCCCTAAGAAAAGGGGTTAGAAGACGTTATGATCAAGGCAAACTTTGGACTAACCAGTTAATCAACAGAACATTATGGGTGATTCAAAACGCCGTAAAGAAACGCTGGGAGAAAAGTACGGGCAAGAACAAAATGTTCTTCCTTGGTTGCCCTTCAAAAAATCCCAAGCCGCACAGTTTGTGAAATGGAGTACAGCAGGAGCCTGGGCTGGGATTGGTCTTTTGGTGGCCTATTGGGTGGTCATCCGCTTTTTAGGCCCCGTTTTAGGCTGGTGGCAAGTCAATCCCTAATTCTGGTTACAACCCACCTTACCGTCAGATGTACTTCATCTGGCCATGGATGAACTTGAGAACCCGCAGTTACCGTAAGTTCGGCAATTGTGGGTTCTCAAAGCTTTAAACCTGCCCTAGAGAACTCCTACACCCATCTTGCAGAGCCTAAAATAGCGAGTTTGTTCCCACCCAAAATGACAGACTTAGCATTCTCGGTTTTGATTTTTGAATATGGGCAAAATCCACATATAGCAAACTTACTGTAAATCTATACCGATTGATCCCTCTTGATCCACCGTTGGAGTGAGGCGTGAATTGCGTCAATCATCTACTACTAAGAAGTGAATTTTAGTGAAATTCATTACTATCAGCAATTTCCATGGAATATTTTTAGGAAGGGCTAAAAATACTCAAACATGAGTAAAAGTCTTTATTAACTATTTTATTTACTCTTAAAGCAAATCAGGAACATGTTTTGATGGATACGGAATTTATTATTACTTCGTTATCTCAAATTCATCTGCTGCTTTAGAGGCTTGGCACAGATCATCAGGAGTACTGAGTGCTCAAAAGTATTACAAACAAAGGTACTGCAAGGATTTTGTGTTAAGTTTCTGAATTTATCCTGATTATCAGGAGATGCTTTTGAAACTTATATTTATGTAAGTAAAAGATAAGAAATATACTTCAGAAATCTTTTTTGGCACTCTAATATCCATGAGCCAAACTCATTTATTGATATGCAATGAGTTGGAATCAAGTTGACATTCTCCATTACAATTACTATTTGACGGATCATCTGAAAAATTGTTAAGACAGATACGAACATTTCCAGAATTTTTGATTAGCCTATTGATAACATAAGGTATCAAAAAGGGAAGGCTATTCATCAGGGCGATCGCTCATTATTCGCCTCGTTGTTACCAGATTAACTCTCAAGCTTCTTGCGTTTTCGGTTGTATACCCCTAAATGGGTGATTGGCATACTCCTGCCCAGGGCGATAAGATGACCGCAAGATGGAAATATTAAAAAAACATTAAAGCGCTAGAATGGATTATTGGTGATTGGAGGCTAAGGATGTTTGTAAGACTTGCAAAGCAACACCAGCAGTTAGTACAGGACCTCGTCATGAATCTTCAAGCACTGGCAACAGTGCTGGAGCGTCAGGGCTATCTCGCTTCCTGCTATACCTGCGGTGGTCAGATGAACAGCGCTTCTTTTATGGTCAGTCTGGGAGAGAATCATCTGATTCGTTTCCTAGTGTCTGATTATGGAATTACCTGGACTGAGATGCGGGACGATCGCGAACTCATGAAACTAGAGGGCGCAGAAGCCATCAGCCAACTTCAGGAGCTGGCCAACTTAGTGAAGTACCAGATTAAGCCATCTGAACAGTCGCTCGTCCTGGCGGGTTCAGCGTCTGACCTGGTTGGGTAGATAAGTGTTTCTTGCGCGGCCCCAGCGTGAGGAATTGACATAAGTTGAGTAGTTGACTTCTAATCTAACTGTGAAACCGAGGTTGCACTGGGTTAACATTTTGATGCGCTACTAGTTAAAATTTGTGGCCTGTGCCCTCGTGAGGGGATCATTTACCCCACAAAATCCCCTCCTCAAAAGTTAGACTGCACCCAAACGAGTTGGATATTAGCCCAGAACTGGTTGTTAGGTTATACGAGTCTTGCTTAAAGATGCGCGGCTCAAAATCAACGAGAAGGCCCGCGATAAAAGTATTACATCTACCAAACAGTAGGGATTAGAATTCTAATCCCTACTGTTGTCGTATAGAAAAGGGCGATCGATTCTCAGGTGAGCCAAAGTATCTTTGTTATAAATAACCTGAGTTTGGGTTAAGGGTGTTTTCGAGTGCCGCGCGTTGCGCGGCACTCGAAAACGCTCATTTTGGCGTGCGCAAAGCGCACGCCAAAATGAGCACTTCAGCTTATCCCGAACTGAGGTTAAATAAACTCGCATGAAAGAAGCTTGTTATCTGCTAGGGCGATGTTCAAGTTTATGAGGTGTAGGTGGCGTGTAGCACTGAGTACCACAGCACCTACACTTCATTAATCTGCACAGTGCCTTATAAGATTTTTGTGAATCATTAGCTTTGACAGGAGGAGCAACTTCGCCTCTCCTATCAAAACTGGTGCAGTAAAGCCCTACTAGTAGGCTGCGGCCTAAGTTCGCAACCTATGTTTTGTGTGGGGTGCTTCGCACCCCACACAAAACATAGGTGATGGATTTCCGCCTCAGCGTACTAGGAAACTTGAAGGAATAGATCAAATAGCGACAGCATAATTTCAATCACGATGAGGGTTACGACATACCACTCAACACGTAGGCTGCTGTTGTGTTGCAGGAGGTCTAGCACGGTTTCAGCAGTGGTTGAAATGAGTTGGAGTTTCCGCTCCAAAGTCGTATGTCGTTCACGGATTTCATACTCATCTTCCAAACGGCGGTGTAACCGATCTAGCTCAGGAGAATCCCAGAGGAGATCGGGTTTATCGATAATCTCAACACGGCCTACAATCTTGTGTTGAATGGCAAGGGTAGTTCCCAATTGCCGCAAGAGTTCTTTGCCCCAACGCTCTGTTTTAGTAGAGAAGGCAAGTTCGTTCGCAACAGGCTCAACTTTGTCGAAGACTTTGGCAGTACCTTCTTCGTATTGGGCTAAAACGACGCTTTTGGCTAGCACATCTGCCACAATTTGTAGAGATTCAATGGAAAGACTCTGCAGGTAAATGACGCCGTTGTCAGCCTGTCCTGCTCCAGCAGCCACTAACTTCAATGTAACTTCTTCCGTTTCAGGCGTCTTAAACGGGCTTACAATTAAGGGCCGTAAATGGGTAAGGAATGAGGCTTCCTGAATGGGTTCAAGCCCAAACATAACCACAGCCCCGTAGTCAAAAAGAACGGCATATCCCTGTTGCCCAGCAGATACAACTAACGGCTTTTTGGCTAGATATTCCGTTTGCGCTAGGGAATGAAGATCAAGCTTTTCCCCAAGAAAAATTGCTTGAGCGCGAATAGTCTCGCGGTCTTCGAATAATAACTTTTCCATACCATCCGCCTAAATTTTTGCTGATAAAACAGGAGCTTATGAAGCAGATAACCTTTAAGATTTGGGCCATTTTCTATTAACAGCTTCGAGCGCCCAACATCTTCATTAACAGGTATTAAAACCGCTTCACTACTCGCTCTCCTGCTTCTGGGCTAGCAAAAACCACTGGTTATTCAGCAGAACTACGAATTTTTGCAATTCTGATATGGAACATGTAGGGATCATAAACGGTTAAGGCGGCGATCGCTTCTCAGGAAACAATGCCGTGTCCTAAATGAACGACTGATCAATAGACGTTTTCTTATATAAAGTTTACCGCGCCCTCGCCTCTAGTTCTGGCTTAGGGATTACAGTAAATTTCGCCAACGAATAACTGGCTTTGCTTTCAGAATTTAGAGAGCCGTATTACCAGTTCCTTTATTGATACAACCGTTTTTTTGAGTATGGCGACAAACCCGTTGCCACAATACATCCCGCGTACTGGGCGCCCCGAAGGCAAACTCAACGCGATCGCCCATGACACCGCAGGGCACGATTTTAACTTGGCACACCGGGCACGTTTGAGTGACTGTTTCTGCCATACGCAATCTCTCCCTTCGAAACCAATGAAGCGCAATACCTATCTAAGGTAGGGTGTTTAGAGGAAATGCTCCTAAATTCTCCACCCAGAGACGGACCTTTGCTCTTCAGTTTAGGTCGCAACTTGGGGTTCAGCATCCTCCTTTTGGCGGCACCAGCCTCGGCCATACAGAATCCTCCTGAGAAACGAGTTAATTAACTCTTTTTAGAGATGCTGAAGTTAATTCTAGAAACTCAGCGTAGCTGACAGAATTTCCGTTCCCGATCCAGTTGGGGTTCTTGCCAGGAAAAAGCGAAGTGGCTGACAGTTTGGATCTGAGGAGCCGCCTGGCGAATAGCTAGCATTTGTGCTTCCAAAGACGGCCGGCCGCTCATGGATTGTCCCCAGTTTCCAGCGAGGACAGGCTTGACCTGAGACGAGCTAGATGCCTGGGCAACAACCCGTTGCACCTGGCTCACAATGCAGGTTGTATTGCCACAGGTGGCATAGGACATGGGATGCAATTCTAGGGATTGTGGAAACCGATCCCAGGGTTGGAGCCTTGAATCCAGGCCGTTTTGTCCTACAACTTGATTGCCTTCCGGGAAAAATACCGCACCGGCTGGAATACCCCGTTGTTGGGCTGGAGCAGCAGCTTGCGTGAGAAAGTCGATCACACCTTGATAGGCGTGGGCGATCGCCAACCGCCACAAACCCTGTTGTAAGTAAGGACTCCGCTCCTCAGGAGAAGCCAGAGCAAAGGCGGGATCGGGGTTAAGACTTTGCCATAGGGGCTGAGGTTCTTGGGGATAAATAGCTTGCAGATCGATAGCATCCTGCAAGGTAATGTAACCCTGCTGAAGAAATCGGCGCATAGCATCCTGGCCACTCTGGTTCATCGCTCGCTGCAAGAAGGATTGCTGGGCGGATGGGCCATAAATCCACAAATCCTGTACTCGGCTGGCTACGGACGACGCTCCGGATCCTCGTAAGTAGCGAATGTAATCGAACAAGATACCGTCGGGCTGGCGGCGTAGGACAGCTTGCACGAGTGTTGCGTAATCTGTTCGAGCTTGAGCACTGTAAGGGTCGACAAAAACTTCTTCGCTATGGATGCTGCCATCCGTGTTGACACCGGCTGAGCGAGCAGCTTCCAAACTCGTCTGGCCGTAGCCGTTATAAGCTAAAGCCTGGGATGCGCCTGGCCGTTGCAAGTAGGAATAACCAAAATTCATGCTGAACATCCAGGCGTAAACCTTGAGCCCTCGTTCATGACCTTTGGCGATCGCCTCTGCCATCAAATCCCGCCGCTCATAGCCTGATTCGCGTAATACCGCAGGCCACACGGTTGGATTATCGCCGCTTGGCAACAACACTTGTCCAGATCCGAAGACTTCAATGTAAACCTGGTTATAGCCTTTGCTCACAATACGATCCAGAACGCGTTCCATCTCCCCAGGACGAGCATCGCAGGGGTAGAGCCGCAACCACACCGCTTGGTTTTGGGGCCAGGTTTCGTCTCGACAATCTTCCAATTGTTCGGCATGTTGGCGAACAAGACGTCGGTATTGGTTAAGACTGTCGCGATCGCCCTCTAGACCTCGTTGTCGTAGCTGATCCTTCTGGGTTACTTGTTGGCTTGTGAGCTGGCAGAAGGAGGTACGTTGGGCCTGGGCCTTGGGCGGTGAAACAACCCATCCCAGTAGGGTCAGGGTTAACGCCAGGCTTAAGCTGTGAAAACGCTGGATTACGTGCATGGGTGTTGGCAGTACAGGGGTAGCGAATGATGATTTTGCAGGGTTGAAGCCGCTAGAGGCGTTCGACGCCCAATGTTAACTCAAGTGTTTTTTTCTATTACCAAAAATGTGGCTTTGGGGGTTTGTTTTGAGCATTTCAGGTGTGCTTGCAGCGAGTGTTAAGCGTTAGCGGAGATTTAGTTAGAGAGCAAATTATCCTACTTCCAGTTGGGGCGATCGCCACCAACTCGCCTTGACCCAGGAATTTTGTAGCAGCCATATTGGGCTACTCCGCGTCTACGGGGTTTGAAGTAGATTGAAGTACTGCTAAAGGTTAGATTTTCAGATTGTTAGCCAGATTGGACAGTTCTTCTTTCATTCTCAAGTTCTGCGATCCGGGTATTGCTTGACCAACTGGACAGGGGCATAGCTTTTCCACGCCCTTCTTGAACTGGTTAGAGCAAGTCGAGTAAGCAAGCAGCAATGCGGGCAGCGGCTCCCGGAGTACCCATACGGCGACGGCCATTTAAGGCAATTTGGTGACGATAGTTCTTGTCGTGCCGTAGGGTGCGAATGGTTTCTGTCAGGGATGTAGAACCCTGTAAATAAAGGATGGAGGAACCCAGGAGGCGAGTCTGGGCTTCTGCAAAGGCAGGAGTGAATTGCGGACCTTGGCCCGGAAAAGTAATCACAGGTTTTCCAAGACCAACAGCTTGTTCAGTGGCGGTACCGGCCATTGCGATCGCCAGGTGTGCCCGCTGTAAGGTGTCTGCAAATTCGGTCTGGGTTAATCGTAGGGAGTGGTGTTTCTGGGTAAAGGTTTGGGGAGCAGTCTTCTGCCAGCCTTGCTGGAGTAGAGCCATAACCAGGGGTTCGAGCGAAAGACTGGGGGCGATCGCTCCCACGAACTCTATCGGCTCCGCTTCCTCCACCAAGCTCTGGATCTTCTGAAGTATCAGCTTCCAGTTTTCATAGGCTTCGGGATGGCGGGATCCAGGCAATAACGCAATCGTGATCGGCTCCGTTTCCCAGGATGGCTGAGGGCTATCGGTGTCCAGACCATCCATCATTGGGTTGCCTAAATCAAATACGGGCATGGACCAGCGTTTTAGGGTATCGGCAGTCAGATGATCGCGAGGGAAAACAGCCCGACACCGAGAATGGGCCATAAACCATCGATCCCAAGGTAAATAGACAGATCCTGACCAGCTTTCCATCTGCTCAAACCAGGTGCGCCGCGTTAGCACTCCCGATTCATCCCGGAGATAATATTCCGACTTTGCCGTGCCTATAAAGCTATAAGATGCCCCACTGGCCCAGGCAAACATGAGAGGGACAATATCGCCCACCGCCAAAATATGCCCCCCATCGGCAGCCCATTGGCGCACAGTACGGATTTGGGCCAGAGTCAATTGTACGAGTCCACCCCTTAGATCTCGGGCTAGTTGCCGCCCATCCATATAAACAAAGCCACCAGAGGGCATTGCTTTGACGGTCCCGACAATCGGAATACCAGCTCGCTCGTAGGTACTTCCCTCCCCTACGATCGGCAGCGCTACGAGTTCCTTTTGCCCAAGAGCCTGAAGAGCTTGCAAGACTCGCACGGCGATCGCATCCTCGCCATGGCCATTACTCAAACACAGTAGTCTCATTCCAGGAGCATCCTTTACATCAGGCTGGGGCATCCCCCAAGCGAGCCACAACCTGAGACACCACCTTATCCAATTCCATCGAACGGGATGCCTTAAAAAGGAGGCGATCACCAGGCTGCACCAACGCGCTGAGCCGTTGTGCCAGAGTTTCATGACTTTCAAATGCTTCTGCAGGCACTGGAGCGGCCCCAGACATTAAAGCTTCCTGCTCAGCGGGGTCAGCCAGGACCAGCAAACGATCGAGCTTCAGCTGGCGTACAGCAGCACCGACGCGGTGGTGGAGTTCGGGCGATCGCTCTCCCAGTTCTTTCATCGTGCCCAATACTGCAATGCGTCGCTGACCTGGCGTTTCTGCCAGCAAATGGAGAGCAGCCAACATGGATTCCACTCCCGCGTTGTAGGTTTCATCCAAAATCACCACATCCCCGGGAAGACTGTATCGCTGAGCACGCCCTTTCGGTAATTCCACGGTTATTCCCTGGGTAAGAGGTTCCCAATCAATGCCCACAATGCGAGCTACGGTTAGGCCTGCCAGGAAGTTAAGCGCATTATGTCGCCCGGGCAGAGGCAAAGGAAACGTCAAGCCTTCAACTTGAAGGGTTTGAGCATTGAGCAGGTGGCCCTGAATGTCACCGCCTTCCAAGCCATAGGTAAGGGTTTTTCCGCTCCAAACCTTGGCTGCCGTACTGATCAACCGGGCATTGTCATGGTTCAAAACCGCAATCCCTGTTTCAGGAAGCTGCTCCAGCAGTTCGCACTTGGCCTGAGCGATCGCCTGCTCTGAGCCCAGACGGCCAATATGGGCCGTACCGACATTGGTAATGACCGCAATGTCAGGACGGGCAATCTGGGTCAAGAGAGCAATTTCTCCACTGGCCCGCATTCCCATTTCCACCACAGCAAATTGATGAACCTCAGGATCTAGCTCCAGCAAGGTTTTGGGAACACCAATTTCGTTGTTGAAATTGGCCTGTGTTTTAAGGACAGAGCCGCAAGTTCCCAAAACTGCCGCAATCATTTCCTTGGTCGTGGTTTTGCCAACAGAACCTGTAACTGCAATCACAGGGCCGGGAAATTGCTCCCGCCACCAACGCCCCAGAGTTTGATAAGCCACCAGAGTATCGGGAACCTGCAGGACAGGCAGATCTTCAATGCCCGGAACGGGTTCTGAAACAACAGCAGCGATCGCTCCTTGCTCTAGAGCCGTCCGAACAAAGGCATGGCCGTCAAAGCGATCGCCCCGCAATGCCACGAACAGTGACCCAGGAGGTACAACACGACTATCCGTTGTCACCCCCTGAATAGTTTGTTCGCGGGGCAATCCCCCCTCGCTCACCCGTGCCGCCAGAACATTCACGACTTGCGAAAGCAAACACCGACAACCCATGTTCAAGATTCGCCCATTAGATCAGCAGTCATCATACCGTTTTGCATGGCGCTCCTGTGCTCTCTACCTAAATTGGCAGCAATTCTCATTTTGATATCCAACCCGAAAATAGCCCGTCGAAGGCGGGCTATTTTCGGGTTTCAAAGCTAAGAGTTCGTGCCCGACGGGCACGAACTCTTAGCTTTGAAACCCATACTGAGAATTGCTGCTCAATTGAGTTCATTGGCGAGGAATGGAAAGCGCATCTTCCTCGAAAACATTTTTAGTCGGGATAACCGACTGCAAGTTTGAGGAAATATTGCATTCCTGTGCAGCTCTTAAAATGTTTTTGAAGGTTGAAATGAGTACGGTTTATTTCAACTTTCAAAAACATTCAGGGTTACTATCAATAGCCCAACTCATTAATCATAAAATCCCTAGAAGCTGTGCCGTCTGCCAACTGAGTAGCAAAGCTTTTGGGGATTTTATGATTAATTAAACCTACCATTTTAATAGGCTTTCTAAATGTTCAACCTCTATCGTTGCATCACGTTTCAACCCAGATTTTGCTGCCCCTTCCATCCTTCTCAAGCCTTATACAGGGGAGTTATGAGTATGTTCAGTTTTGCTGTGCCGCAGGAACGCAAAGGGTTGAGCCCTAACTCCCTGAAGTGGCAACAAAACTGAATGAACTACCAAGATAGAGGGTTTCGCCCATCACGCCTAATTTCAATTCACCCGGCATAGTAGATTGGCATCAGCCCTGTTCCTTACAAAATGATTGAGGTATCTACCTGAGTTTCAGTGTAGGTACGGGGTATGCAAAGGGTGCCGAAAGTCAGCAGAATTACCGGATACAACCGTAGGGGAACGATGTAGGTTTAAGTCGTTGCTCCACAACGGTTATTTTGCCAACTTCATCAAAAATTTAAGGGCCTGGTGACTTTGATCACATGGGCTTGATCGGAGCTCACGTACTATTGGATACATAACAGATTCAGCAATGTGCCCTACCATCACAGTTGTGTGTTGGCGGTGGCTCCTTTATTCATTTTCGGTGTCACAAAAAGCCTTGTGTAAAGAGGTGAACTATGAGATGGTGTGAAGTCGAAATTGAATTTAGGAGCGATCGCGAGGAAAACCACACGGCATAGAGCAAGGTTGATGTGATCTATCAGTTGGTTAACGGATAAAGAAGGTTACTCATTTAGGACAGAGGGGAGTGCTGAGGTGACAGCAGCAGTAAGTGGAAGACTACATCGACACATAACTCCCGATGAGCAGCGGATCTACGACCATCTGCTCCACTGGATTGATAAGGAAACGCCCGAGGAAATGCTGGAGCGATTCCGCTCTCTCTTCATTGAGGGAACAAACTATCCTGATCCTGAGATCATGGCGTCTCTGGAACGGGTTGTAGGATCGCGTGCAGCCGCCGACGAGTTTCGCTTCGTACTCAATCGTTGCTGCCACATTTTAGTGAACCGTTGGCAGGCCAATCACTCGCACCAGATGGCCATTCCTAAGCTAATGGAACTGTTTGAGGTGAGTTCTACCTCAGCTTATGTCAGCACCCGGACTCGCGCCAGATCCTTTAAACGTCAGCGCGATTTAATTCGACAATTCACCGAAACTGAACAGTATCATACGCTCCATCGTCTAGCCGAGGTGCTCTCTCAGGCTGCCGAAGCAACCCCTACGAATCGTACCCTGGGTACTCTGATTCGCCGCTACCCTTACCTCTATGAGCACTGTCTGCTCAGCGAGGATGCCACCTCTGAGCATCAGAGTACAGTGCGGCAAATTCAGGTTGAGATGCAGCGGAAATTCGAAATTGACTTGTCCCAATACGTCACTTATCAGGTGCGCCGGGCTCAGTCTGAAGCCGTTTCTCGCGTTCTAACCACTCCTTCTCCCCGGATCATTCAGCCAGTCGCAAACCCGACATTACTGAGTGAGCAAGAGTTTAAGCAGGCTATCAAGCATTATGTAGGCCGGGTAGACGGTTCCCGCTCCTACAAAGACATTGCCCATAGTTTCCTGGTGCAGAGTACGCACAATCAGACCTTCCGCAACTTCAAAGATGATTTGTACGACTACATCACTGTTTCGGTGGGAGGGGATTACGGGCGCCGCAAGTTTAACAAGCAACTGAGCACACATCTGGATTCCATTCTGCCCGACAGCAATAACCAGAAGCTGAATGATTTCCTCATGGTGCGAACCTGTAGTCAGCTTTTTAACTTCCTGGTGGTAGAAAGCTTCCAGTCCCCTAATCACTTTGTGTTTGTGGATTTGCTGACAAACCTTGGCCCTATCCTTACCACAGGAATTCTGCTCAAGATCGTCCTGCTGTGCCGCAAGGTGAAGCCCGTTTTAGAGCGGCGTTTCTCGATTCTATTCTCCCATTACGAAGAGCACACGCGGGATATGGTGCAGTGGCTCGTGATGGCTATGGAGAATTTGCATCTCGCTCTAAGTGCAAACTTTGGTTCCATCGATTTGTCTTTTATTCGTTAAGTATTGAAAGCTTGTTTACTGAGAAATCCGAGGAAGGCTTTGTGCTTTTCTCGGATTTTTATTAGTACTCTGTCAAGGAATTTTTGAGAGGCCTACAACCCCCCAAAAACTCCTTAAATTTCCTAAATTTAATGTTGAAGTGAGGGGTAACCTCACACTTAAACATTGACAGATCACTAGGCAGGCTGAACTTATAAAGACCTACAGCAAAATCTATTGCAGGCGCGACATTCAGGGTCGTTTGAACCGGATGAGATCCGGTAAAATGTGTAAGGTTATTCTGGTTCGATGTGTTTCTGTCGATAGAGCAGCGGGGTGTTGACGGAAAATCGTTATTTTAGGTTTTGTATCCGCTATTCTGAAAAAAGTCCACAATCTTAGAGTCCATTGTCAAGGAGTGTTTCGCATGACCCAAGTGGTCTTAGGAGAAAACGAGGGGATCGAATCTGCATTGCGTCGGTTTAAGCGTCAGGTTTCCAAGGCTGGAATCCTGGCCGATGTAAAGAGCCATCGTCATTTTGAAACGCCGCTCGAAAAGCGTAAGCGTAAAGCGGTAATGGCTCGTCGCAAGCGTCGTTATCGTTAATCTCTAGCTGCTTGTTCTCGGTGCCCCTCATCAGCCCATGGTCTACCTGGATGAGATCTGCTTTTAGGCGATCGCACTCCTCCGTAGCCCTCCAGATTGATGGGGGGCATTGTCTTATTACTAGAGGCTGTTTTAAAGTCATTTTTCGTGCGCTTGGCGCACAAAAAATGACCCTTTTAGTCAGTTTTAAAACATGCTCTAGTGTCGCATTTAGTTAGGAAATTTGGGGAGCAAGTGAGAGCAGTTCTCCCACTTGCCCCTAATGCCCTAATTAAATGCGACAAAGGCTAGATATAGGGACCGGATGATCGGCGTTTCTCTGCTTTACAACCTAATTCTGTACGGGTTCTACGACCCCAGAAGCAATGCATTAGACGATAGGCTTAAAGAGTGGGTTCTACGGTTAATGTGTGCTGATAGAAACCACTCTTTGAGTGTTCACGTCGCCGGGAGGATAGGGTTGTGAGTTTTTCGGCATCGATACCCGAGCCAGAGAAGCAGACTGGGCGCTTTAACTCTCCCCCTGATGCCACAGCGATCGATCGGGACCTGGAGTCGATCCTTGGCGATTTCCGCGATATTCAATCGAACCTGCACTACGAACGCGCTCGTAATGCTCTACGAGATCTGGTCAATAATTTAGATTTGACGGCACGCGAGCGTAGCGGCCTGGAGCCAGACATCCATAGCCTACAAAACCTGTTGGAGAAACTAGAACACCAGGTTGTGAATATTGCCGTCTTTGGGATGGTAGGGCGGGGTAAATCCTCCCTGCTCAACGCCTTGATTGGACAGCCCGTCTTTAGAACAGGGCCAATTCATGGAGTAACCCAAGGCGTAGAAACGGCGAACTGGACGGTGCAGAAGGAAGCGCTTGCAGGAAGCGATCGCCCCATCGTGCGTGTCTCTTTAACGGGTGCAGGCGGCTCTCAGATCCAGGTTATCGACACCCCCGGTATTGATGAGGTGGATGGAGAGACCCGAGAGTTTTTGGCCCATCAGGTAGCCCGTCAAGCCGATCTCATTCTGTTTGTGGTGTCGGGCGATATGACCCGAGTGGAATACGAGGCACTGTCACAGTTACGGCAGGCTAGTAAACCGATGCTATTGGTATTCAACAAAATTGACCAGTACCCCGATGCCGATCGGCTGGCGATTTACGAGAAGATTCGGGATGAGCGGGTGCGAGAACTGCTGTCTCCTGATGAGATCGTCATGGCCTCGGCGGCCCCCATGGTCGCGACAGGCGTACGTCGGCCCGACGGCACCCTGGCAATGCAGATGCAGCGGGGAGAGGCTCAAGTAGATACCGTCAAGCTCAAAATTTTGGAGGTTCTCCATCGAGAAGGAAAATCCCTGGTAGCGTTGAACTCGATGTTGTTTGCAAACGATGTGAACGACCGTCTGGTACAGCGCAAATTGGAGATTCGCGATCGCAGTGCTAACCAGGTGATCTGGAACAGCGTTATGGCAAAGGCGGTAGCGATCGCCCTCAACCCCATCATGCTGGTTGATGTCGTGAGTAGTGCCGTTATCGACGTAGCGATGATTCTGGCACTATCGAACCTCTATGGGTTACCCATGACTCAAAGAGGTGCCACTTCGCTGTTGAAAACCATCGCCATTGGCCTGGGGGGTGTCACATTCAGTGAACTGTTCGTTACCCTGGGATTAGGATCCCTGAAGAGTTTACTGGGAGCAGCAGCTCCTGCCACAGGCGGGCTGTCTCTAGCTCCCTATGTCTCAGTGGCCTTAACGCAGGCCGCAGTAGCTGGGGTTTCGACCTACGCTATTGGCCAAGTAGCCAAGGTTTACCTGGGAAACGGTGCATCTTGGGGACCTGAAGGCCCTAAAACGGTGGTCAAGACCATCCTGGATTCTCTGGACGAAGCCTCCATTCTCAGTCGGATTAAAGATGAACTACGGACAAAGCTGGATTTACAACGTCGGCATCCCTCGGACGCGCCGCTGGAAAACGAGCCGCGCCAAGGTCGGCAGTAGGAGTCGTAAGCGGATGGCCAGCTATCAGGTGTTTGAGCAGTCCATTCAAGTCAATGCGAGTGCGACGTCAGTGGAGCAGTGCTTTACCGATCTGACATTGATGCACCGCTGGTTAAATCCTGCGCTGCGGTGTGAAGCTCTGGGAACCTGGTCTACCGAACTGGACAGCAAAAGCCGCTTTGTGATTCAGGTGCCGCTAGTGCATCCGGCACTGATCAGCACGGTGGTGGAACGGGAACCAGGTCTGGTGGTGTGGCAGTTTTCAGGATTCTTTGAAGGGCGCGATCGCTGGGAGTGTCAGCCTAATGAGCAGGGAACTCGGCTGGTCAACCGCTTCGAGTTCAAAATTCCGAACCCCGTTGTTCGCTTCGGTTTCAATACCTTTGCAGCTCGATGGACACAGCAAGATATGCACGCGCAATTGCGGCGCTTAAAGCGAGTCGCTGAAGAGGTGTATCGGCTGACAGGCCGACTGTAAGAGAACTTACATATTTGTGCCGGGTGTGGTGTACTTCGTACACCACACCCGGCACAAATGCTCTCAGTATTTTGTATGAATAGAACGACTATAGCTGAGTGCGATCGGTCAGAATTTCATAACCCGTTGCGGTCACCAGAACCGTATGTTCAAACTGGGCTGAGAGGGAGCGATCGACCGTTACCACGGTCCAGCGATCGCTCAAGGTCTTGGTAAACTTACTGCCCACATTGACAATCGGCTCAATCGCCAGAGTCATGCCCGGTTTCAGCTTCACATTGGGCAGCTCCTTGGTGCGGTAATTGAACACCGAAGGTTCTTCGTGCAGATTGCGCCCAACACCATGTCCGGTGTAGTCCTCCACGATATGGAGACCTGTGGGTTTGACATAATCCTCGATCGCCCCAGCAATATCCATCAGGGTATTACCGGGCTTCACCTGCTCAATGCCTTTGTATAAGGCTTCTTCCGCTACCTTAATCAGTTCTGCCGCTGGCTTTGAAACTTCACCGACTGCAATCGTGATGCAAGAATCACCATGAAAGCCCTGGAAGTAAGCGCCGGTATCGACCTTGAGCACATCCCCTTTGCGAATTACCTTGCGGCGGTTGGGAATACCATGCACGACTTCATTGTTAATACTGGAACAAATAGACCCCGGAAAGCCATGATATCCCTTGAAACTTGGGGTTGCTCCCATCTCGCGAATGCGATGCTCAGCATGAGCATCCAGATCTGCTGTGGTCATACCCGGCTCCACCATCGCCGCGATCTCGTTTAACACAGTCGCAACGATGCGGCCTGACTGCCGCATGATAGCGATTTCCTCAGCATTTTTAATTTCGATACGGCGGCCCTGGTTGGTAACACGGGGCGGTGGTGTGGGCAGGGAAAGCAGATTGGTGAGGAAATTCATGGGTAATAGCAGACAGGGGGTGGAGTGTCAGTACAGGTAGGGTGGGCAATTTTTGGTGGGATGGCAAAGTTAAACCGGCCCATTTTTAAAGTAACGCAAGTTATTCCGAATCCGCTGACGATCAGCAAGAGTGGCGCTACGCAGCGTACAGAACCACCCCTTGCAAGATTAGGGGGCGATCGCAAGCTCGCCCACCATGCCACCTTCAGCGTGTCCTGCAACGGTACACTTCAGCTGATAGGTGCCAGCTTTCAAGGGCACAAACACCCATTCTGCCACGGCACCTGGCTTCAGTTCCAGTTCATGGATTGCCCCTTTCACTTCTACGTTGCCTGCTTCGACTTTCTGGGTCCAGATACCGTCAGCAAAGTCCTTCGAGGTGAAATAGTGCTTCAGAGAACTGGGGTTATCGAGGGTCAGGCGATAACGCTTACCTGCTGAAAACTCCAGGTGGTCGGGTACAAATTTGAGGTCTCCAGCTTCAGTACCCAGGTGAACGGTTACATCAGTCACCATGTTCTGGTTAGCGGGGCTGGCGAGCGCCACTGCCGCTTCAGGTAGGACTCCCCCAATCCATACCAGGGCAACCAACCCCACCAAAAGAATGTTCCAGATCCATTGTGTTTGTCGCATTACGAACCTCCTGGGATAGGGGGAGTAGACCCCATTCTTTTACCGTTAAGATGTTGGAAGCAAACCGATAAAGCACTTCCAGGCTCAAACCTAACCAATTGTCTTTACTCTACATTTCATTGGGGTAGTGTTCTAGAGCTGTGGATAGGGTGTGGTGAAGGGAGCCGTTATGCCCCTTTCACCACACCCTATCCACAGGTTTGAACCATGACACTTTAGATGAACTGAGATAATTGGAAAGCAGAGGTCCATAGTTCTGGAGACATCGCAGCATGGATGACCCCATCCCAGTCGAATTTTGGCAAGGTATCGACGAGTTCAATCAGGGCGAGTATTACGCCTGCCACGATACCCTTGAGGCTATTTGGATGGAAGCGTCAGAACCACACCGCACTTTCTACCAGGGCATTCTACAAATGGCTGTAGCTCTGTATCACCTGGGCAATGGCAATGGCCGGGGGGCAGCCATTCTTCTCGGGGAGGGCATGAAGAGGCTGAGACCCTATCAACCCGATTATGCTGATGTGGATGTAGAAAGCCTTTTGGAGACGGGCTATGGCTTGCTTGTGGTGCTGCAATCCCTGCCGCCGGAGAGCCTACCAGAGTTCTGGCAGAGCCTGCTTGCAGGGAAGCATTCTGAGGTTTCTCTGCCCAGGGTTACCCGAGCAGCTCAGGGTGACACCTCACCTGCCCTAGAACACTAAGGAGATTTCCAGATAAGAACTTCCCCATTATTTGGAAAAAAGGCGCGGCTTCGCCGCGCCTTTTTTCCAAATAATGGGGAAATTGTTTCTCAGAAATCTCCTAAATTCCTTTCAGTCTGTTTCAAACGTATGGATGGGGTGTGGAAGGGACATTTCGTGCCCCTTCCACATCCCATCCACCGTCTAGAACACTTCCCTCCCTTCCGATTTAATTGAAACTCACTTTGGGATAAGCCTAAGTACACATCGAAAAAGCCTTTCACCCAAACTTCGGTTAAAAAGGTTTTTGAGATTTGATATGAGGCCGTGAGCTTCCCTGGAACCCAAGGCCATTGTCTAACGTCCGGGATCTCACCTGTCCGCCTCGTAAAGAGAATCAGTGTATGATGAAAACGCGATTCTGACGGATTCAGAACGCATTTCATCGTCCAATATTCGGTCTGGCTTCTCTTCGAGTTCTTCTATGAAGTCTCCGTTCCCTATGGCTCAACTATTTCGTCGTCGCTGCGCTGCCGGGCTCGCGATAGCTACGCTGACTACCGTTGTGGGAGTTGGGTTCATGCCCGCGAAATTGTCGGAGGCGATCGCCCAGACTGCCCCGGCCGTTGATCCCGAAGCTCGTCAACCCCTGCGCCTGGAATCTGACATCCAGGAAGCGAACTCCATCACAGGGGTCGTCACAGCTCGAGGTAATGTGCGCATCTTCTATCCTGCCCGCCAAATGCAAGCTACCGCTGTGCAGGCACAATACTTCAGCCGAGAGCGTCGCATTGTACTCACAGGCGATGTTTATGTGCTGCAAGCAGGCAACAGTATGCGCGGAGAAGCCATTACATACCTGCTAGATGAAGGGCGATTTGTGGCCTTCCCCGACCAGGGTGAACAGGTCGAAACCATTTACCTGGTGCCAGATAACACCCTGCCGGAGACGGTTCCAGGTGCCGCTGCTCCCCCGGCCGATGGCTTCAATCCAAAACCAGATTTTAAGGGGCCGACGAGCAATCCCTAGCTTCTTTAAAAATCTTGAGAGGTCTTCGGCCCCTCAATATTTTTGAAGTCTAGCGATTGACAAAACACCTGTTCAGGTCGCCGGGGCCAACCTGCTGGTAAAATCACAAAGACAGTCTTGGCACCGTATGACTGGGGTACGCCCTTGAAGATCCAGCTGGAAAATATCCATAAATCCTACGGCAAGCGAGCAGTCGTGAGCCGGGTCAATCTGTCGGTCGCGCAGGGAGAAATCGTTGGGCTATTGGGGCCAAACGGAGCCGGAAAGACCACCACTTTCTATATGGTGACGGGTATCGAAAGGCCGGATACCGGGCGTGTTTCCCTCAACAATCAAGATATTACCTCGCTGCCAATGCCTGAACGGGCTCGTCTAGGCATCGGCTATTTAGCACAAGAACCCAGTGTCTTTCGCAACTTGACCGTGCGAGACAATATCCTACTGGTGTTGCAGCAAACTCAAGTTCCCCGAGATGAGCAGGGCGATCGCCTGTACAAATTGCTCAAAGAATTTCGTTTAGAAAAGGTGGCCGATACCCTCAGTAGCCGTGTTTCCGGTGGAGAGCGTCGCCGTACCGAAATTGCCCGGGCTTTGGCCTCGGGTCCTGACGGTCCCAAATTTTTGCTGCTGGATGAGCCCTTTGCTGGAGTTGATCCGATTGCCGTTGCCGAGATTCAAACGATCATCGCCCGGTTACGCGATCGCCAAATGGGCATTTTGATTACCGACCACAATGTCCGGGAAACCCTGGCGATTACCGATCGTGCTTATATCATGCGCGACGGCCAAATTCTTGCCTACGGTACCACCCAGGAACTCTATCGCAACCCCCTGGTACGACAGTATTACCTGGGAGAGGCGTTTCAAGTTTAACGGTTCGCACATTCAAAACTTTTTGTTATGGCTACCAGCATTTCTAACTCGCCGCAACCGTTGTCCTGGAGCGATCGCCTCTTCCGCATCTCCGTGATGGATCGCTATTTATTTAGCGAATTGCTGGTTCCCTTTCTGTTTGGAGTCGGCATCTTTACTGCTCTTGGAGTCTCCCTCGGTAACCTGTTTTACCTGGTTAACCAGGTCATTGATAAGGGGTTGCCGATTACAGACGCGATGCAGGTAATGTTGCTGAACATTCCCCAGTTCATCGCCTATTCCTTCCCCACATCAGCGCTGCTCTCGGCTCTACTCACCTTCAGCCGCCTCTCCAGCGATAGCGAATTAGTCGCACTTAAAAGCTGTGGTGTAACGGTCTACCGCATGATCATCCCGGTCATGGTGTTTTGCGTGCTGCTGACGGGTCTGTTATTCCTCTTCAACGAAAACCTGGTACCTGCTGCGAATTACCGGGCGAAAACGACCCTCAACCGAGCTTTAGATCGCGCTGATCGCAATTTTCGCGAAGAAGATATTCTTTATCAAGAATTTGATAAAGTGCTGCGTCCCAATGGTCGAGAGGGCGAAATGATGTCTCGCCTCTTTTACGCCAAAGAGTTCGACGGCCAACAGATGAGGGGACTGACAATCCTGGATTTCTCCCGAGGTGAACTCAGCCAGATTATCAGTGCGAAAACGGCCGTTTGGGACCCTGAGACCAGTGTTTGGAATTTTCAGGATGGGACGATCTATGCCGTTTCTCCAGACGGTTCGTTCCGAAACATCATCAAATTTAAGCAGCAAACGCTTCAAATTCCTCGAGGCCCCTTGGATCTGGCGACAGAATCCCGTGATTACGGCGAGATGAACATTGCCCAATCCTTGGATTACCTTGACGTAATGAAACAGAGCGGTGACGTTGACAAAATCCGGGAATTAGAGGTCCGCATCCAACAAAAGTACGCCTTGCCCTTCACCTGCATCGCCTTTGGGCTTGTCGGAGCGGCCCTTGGGGCACAACTGCGTCGTACGGGCCGGGCAACAGCTTTTGCAGTCAGTATTGTGCTGCTCTTCGCCTATTATTTAATTGCATTCTTGACGGGGGCGATCGCCCAGGTTGGAGTCATTCCGCCAAGCTTTGGAGCCTGGTTCCCCAACCTTTTCGCTTTCAGTGCAGGGCTTTTCCTGCTGTACCGTGCATCTCGATAAATGAGGACTGATGCAATGTTGCGTGTGGTGTGCAAATACACCACACGCAACATTGCATCAGTCCTGAAGATATAGCAATGTGCAAGTGCGTTAAGTACAGCAACGGTGGTGTGGGGCACGAAGTGCCCCACACCACCGCACTTAATCAACGTGCACAGCGCTATATTACGACTGGGAGACCTGGCGAGGGGGGGCCTGGGCGATCGCCCGCGCAATGGCATTCCAGGCAAGTTTTGGCCGATGGTTCTGGTCGTAGGGAAGGGGCCGTACCGGGAGACCGTCTCGGCGAGGTTTTTCCCCAGACAACCAGGTGTAGCGATCGCTTAATCCCCAGGTAATCACCCCAATAACAGCTGCTTCCTGTAGCAGGATCGTCAAATAGTCTTCATAGGTAGCCGCGACGTAGCGATCGCGTAAATCAATATCTCGGGGTAACTGCTGGTCAATTACATCCAGCTCTGTCACCATAACTTTCAAGCCTAAACGAGCAATGCGGCCAAAATACTGCCGTAGCTTGCCAGCATGAATTTGCTGCAACTTGGCTGCATTCAAGTGAGCCTGGGTCCCCAAACCATGGATAGGAACTCCCTTATCCAACAAACGTTCGATTAATTGCAGGACTGCAACCCGCTTTTTCTCATCCTTGGGGTTAGCAAAATCTAGATTGAAGTCGTTGTAGAACAGCAAGGCTTTTGGATCAGCCTCATGGGCTAGCCGAAATGCTTTTTCGATATAGCTTTCACCCATTAACCGGAGCCAGGGTGTATTGCGAAGTCCCCGCGCTTGCCCCTGCCCCGGAGCGATCGCCTCATTCACCACATCCCACGAATGCATTTGCCCGGCATATCGTGATACCACGGTCTGGATATGGTCTGCCATAAACCGCTCAGCATTATTGGCATGAACAGTGTCCTTAAACCAGGGCGGTAAACCCTGGTGCCACACCAGGGTATGACCGCGCAGCATCATGTTGTGTTTCTGGGCAAAGTGAATCAGGCGATCGCCCCGCTCATAGTTATAAGTTGTGGGGGTTGGACGTAAAGCCTGCCACTTCAGCTCATTGGCAGGCACCAGCATGGCGCACTCCTGGGCAAACCGCTGGGCATAGACCGCATCTTCCCGGATGGGACGAGCGGTAGTGGATGCACCAAAGATGAGATTCTTGTCCCGAGCTCGGGCCTGAAGTGACTGAGAACCTTCAACGCTAAAATCGCGATCGCGAAGAGAACGTTCCAACCCTGAGGTTGCATCGATAATCTGATCCGTAGAGGCTGTGGCGAGCGCTCCCACCACGACTCCAGCCCCAAACTTCAAAAAACCGCGCCTGTCGAGGTGGTCACCCATGTGTCTTAATCCCTTCTAAAGACCCAAACAGATTGTGCGCGGTACGACGCACCACGCACAATCTGTATTGATCAGTTTTAGTGCTAAGGCGTACTTGAAAGCTACTCAGAAGGGTTGTTTTTCGTACAATTCACGCACGCAAAACAACTCTTGAGGCGGTCCTAATGCTTGCTTGGCATAGGCCTCACTAGATTGGGCAATTTTTGGGGAGGAATAGGAGCATACAGCCCTGGTGTCAGAATTGATGTGTGGCTCTGGGGTGGAATGCCCTGGGCAATACTGCCCTCTGGCAAAATCGAGACATGAGGCACATCCGAGCGGGAGGGGGCAGATGGGGGAAGAAAGGTTGGCAGGGGGGTCTGATGATCGTTGGTGTGAAAGACGGAGCTTCCCAAAATGGTTGTATGGGTTTGAGGTTTGATGCTCGATAACGAGGAATCAATCAGGAGAGATTCCTGCGGCGGCGATAGAAAAGCTTCGACGGGGTTGCTACCTCGAGGGGGAATAATTGAGCCGCTATATTCCATAGTTCTTAGCTCCAGATAAAGGGTGAATCAGGCCCAAATGATGAAGCGCGCGGGCCATGTTTCACTATATCGGCTTTAGTCTTCGTGGGATATGAATAAATACAGCAGACAGCAATTCTCAGTATGGGCATCAAAGCCAAGAGTTCACGCCCTACGGGCGTGAACTCTTGGCTTTGATGCC
The DNA here is from genome assembly GCF_039962325.1 of Leptolyngbya sp. PL-A3. Classification (NCBI taxonomy): domain Bacteria; kingdom Bacillati; phylum Cyanobacteriota; class Cyanophyceae; order Leptolyngbyales; family Leptolyngbyaceae; genus Leptolyngbya; species Leptolyngbya sp. PL-A3. Next base: position 211,259 of record NZ_JAMPLB010000001.1, on the reverse strand, counting down.
CGAGAACCGCGCGCCTTTGGCGCGCGGTTCTCGGGCCTGATTTCAAAATGAGAATTGCTGTACAGCAGAAGAGATAGAGTGCTAACCCTTGTCAGGGGAAAGCATTCAGTAGACCATTCCAGCTTCCCGGTAAATTCTACTGAATGCTTCGCGCCTACCCTCCTGGGAAAACGAATGCCCTAGAAGTGACGGATAATAGCTTCAGCGAACTCCGAGCACTTCAATGGTGGCTCAACCGGAGGCTCCATCAGGCGTGCCAGGTCATAGGTGACTTCCCGATTGGAAATAGCTGCGGCAATCCCTTTTTTAATCAGGTCTGCGGCTTCCTGCCAGCCCATGTACTCCAGCATCATTACGCCCGAAAGGATGACCGAACCGGGGTTAATCCGATCTAACCCAGCATGCTTGGGAGCGGTACCGTGGGTCGCCTCGAAAATGGCAGCTTCGTCCCCAATGTTTGCCCCAGGCCCCATACCCAATCCGCCAACGATCGCCGCTGCCGCATCGGACAGGTAGTCCCCATTCAGGTTCATCGTTGCCAGAATGGAGTACTCATCGGGGCGGGTTTGAATTTGCTGGAAGATACTATCGGCGATGCGATCGTTCACCATCACCTTGTTCTTCCACTGGCCATTGCCATGGGTTTCCCAGATGGCATCCAGCACAGATTGCACCTCATCACAGGCCTGGGCTTTCTTCTCAGCAGTCAGGTTGTCATACCCCGGCTCAATCATCCGGGCGTTATCTTCCAGACTGATGTCGGGATTCTTCTCCTTATTGCTGAGAATCCAGGATTCCCGTTCCGTCACACACTCGTTGCGGAATTCCGTCTGGGCTAGCTCATAGCCCCAATCTCGGAACGCCCCCTCCGTGTATTTCATAATGTTGCCCTTGTGCACCAGGGTGACCTGCTGCTTCTCTTGAGGCAACCGCAGGGCATGCATAATGGCACGGCGCACCAGGCGCTGCGACCCTTTTTTACTAATGGGCTTAATACCAATACCAGAATCCAGGGGAATGCGCTTCTTACCGTGTTCCGGAGTGGCAGGGATAAGGTCTTCGTTAAGCAGTTTGATGAGGCGATCGCCCACCTCACTTCCCTGTTTCCACTCAATCCCCAAGTAGATGTCTTCCGTGTTCTCCCGATAAACAATAACATCCAGCTTTTCAGGAGTTTTGTGGGGTGAGGGAGTACCGTCGTAATACTTGCAGGGGCGGACGCAAGCATACAGGTCAAAGATTTGTCTCAGAGCTACATTGAGGGAGCGAATGCCTCCACCAATGGGGGTCGTTAGCGGTCCTTTAATGGCCACTTTAAACTCACGGATGGCCTCTAACGTATCTTCGGGGAGATATTGATAGGTGCCGTAGAGGTCGCAGGCTTCGTCGCCGGCATAGACCTTAAACCAGACGATGTGGCGTTCGCCCCCGTAGGCTTTTTCTACCGCTGCATCAAAGACCCGCTGTGCCGCAGGCCAAATATCTACCCCCGTCCCATCCCCACGAATGAACGGAATAATGGGGTCGTTCGGCACTACAGGTTCATTATTTTCAAAGGTAATGCGAGAGCCCTGCGTGGGAGGCGTAATTTTTTCGTACATAAGCCGAGACGGGAAGAGGTATTAGGATCGTCGAACATGAGGCATGATAGCCCCAAAGGGGTGCCGATTGCAGATGTTCTGCCCTCAATTTAGAGAACCTATCCAATGCAAGCTGTTCATTAACAACAGTCATGAATAGATAACTCGCCGCTAATCTATACCCCTTTTCGAACTGAGCGGGATGCCAGACTTCGTCCCACGCCCCTCAGTTCGAAAAATGCTGTAAGACTGCGTTCAGAAAGATTCCTCTTATAGAGTAGCTGCCACACAGCCTGTACTCCTAGTAGGCTGCGGCCTAACACGACCTATGTTTTTGTGTGGGGTGCTTCGCACCCCACACAAAAACATAGGCAATGGATTTCCAACTCAGCGTACCAGTCAGAAGTGGGAGCCTTACTTCACTCCTTATCATGAGTACAGGCTCTATGGTTATGGGTTAACAGGAAAATGAACGATTGTTCAGCCATTGCGTTATGCTTATGGTTTCAAACAATAACCTGCCTGCGGGGTATGTATTCCAATCGGGTTAGGCATTGTATATCCTTCCCTTTGAAAATATTTAACCTTGAAACCACCCATAGCCATTCCAGACCAACACAATGAAATGTAGGGATAGATGGACATGAGGACGGTTCGCAAGGCGAATCATATTTTTCAAGCCGATTTAACACCCCTTTGTTTTAACTACAGAGTGCGGCAGGAGCCATGCTGATACTCGAATGAAACGGATATTGATTGTTGATGATGACGCAACATTGCGAACAGCCTTAACCCGCTATCTGCAAAATCGTGGATATGTGGTGCAAGAGGCGCGGTCGGGGTTAGAAGCGCTCACAATCTTTGAAAGCGACCCCGCCGATGTAGTCGTGTCAGACGTCATGATGCCTGAAATGGATGGGCTAGAATTCTGCCGCCGCCTTCGAGCTACACGAATGGGGCAATTGGTGCCCTTCATCTTTCTCTCCAGCCGTAAGGAACTGGAAGACCGGGTAGAAGGCCATCAAACTGGAGCGGATGATTATCTGGTCAAGCCTTTCGAGTTAAAGGAACTGGTGGCCAAAATTGAAGCCCAGTTAGAGCGATCGCGCCGGGTCAACTCAGAGATCGTACGGCTGATGCAGCAAAACGCTCTGGTTACTCCTAGCCCTGCACCACCTACAGCCCTACGACCTCTTCCACTAACGCCAGCAGAGGAAAAGGTGTTTTGGGAAGTGATCAAGGGCTATACCAATAAGCAGATTGGCGATCGCCTCTTTGTCAGCCCTCGTACCGTACAAACGCACCTCAGCAATATTCTCAGCAAGCTGGGGCTCGAAAACCGTCTACAGCTGATTCGGTATGCTTTTGAGCATGGCTATCAACCCCCCGAATCCCTTGATGAATCGGAGTTGTAGTCCCTGGTTCCTGGCCTCTATCTATCTAAAAAACAACGTTTCAAGCATCTTCTAGGCAGAAATCCTTCCTGAAAGCCTTGAAACGTTCCCCTTTCCCGCTAAAGTGAAGAATGGCAGGTTGCTAACCTGTCGTTCATTCGCGCGTTACTAAGGTATCCACAGTCATCATGGTTGAGGGGCAAATTGGGCAAAACTATCCCACCACATCTCAGGATGATGCCGCTGAACCAAATCCTACCGAATTTATGAATGAGTTTTTAACCCGGCTACGGTCGGAATCTGAGAAAAACCAACTGCGCTTGGTTCAGGATCTGGCCGATAAGGGCGAGGCAGGTCTGGATGCTCTGATGGAGTGGTGCCTAGAACGGCAGGGTATGCCCGCAGCTCCTACAGATGGGAAAGTGCATCAATTACTGGTGGCCGCTAAAACCCCAAAAACTGAGGCATTTGTAGGCAAGCACTTGGTAGAAGGGGTTGTGGAGCTCCGTTCTCAAGCCTCTGTTGATTACCGTCCCATTGCTCAGCTGTTAGCCCAACGAGATTTCGAAGAGGCCGACCGTACCACGCTGGCAAAGCTGTGTGAGTTGGCAGGTGATACGGCCGTAAAACGTGGCTGGCTCTACTTTACTGAGGTCGAACAATTTCCCAGCGAAGACCTGCAGACCCTCGATCGCCTCTGGCGCGTTTACTCTGAAGGCAAATTCGGCTTTTCAGTACAGCGGGAATTATGGCTCGGTACAGGTAAAAATTGGGACAAGCTATGGCCGATGATTGGCTGGAAGAGCGGCAACACATGGACGCGTTATCCTAAAGAATTTATCTGGGATCTATCAGCTCCCCGGGGGCATCTACCTCTCTCAAATCAACTCCGAGGTGTCCGCGTCATGGCCTCACTACTCACCCACCCAGCCTGGTCATAACACTTTTACCTTTTTAGTACTTCACCCTATCCCACCTGTCTTGAATAGCTGCAGCCATTCAAGACAGGTGGGGCGGAGCGTTGTGCTTCACCACTCTTCTTGTCCCAATAAAATGGTCAGAACTTACGCATTTGTGTCGGGTGTGGTGTACAAAGCACACCCGACACAAATGCTCTCAATATACTGAACTTGCGTAAGCCCTGATGGTTTTGCTGCATGATCTCAGCAGTTCTCAGTATGGGCCTCAAAGCCAAGAGTTCGCGCCCTACGGGCGCGAACTCTTGGCTTTGAGGCCCATACTGAGAACTGCTGGCATGATCTACAGCCTCTCAGCGCTGTAGATCATGCAGCCCGTGAATCGTTTCCACGCATTTTTGGGTTACCGCTTCCAGGACTTCTCGTTCGCCTGAAACGGGAGGAGGAATGACTTCGCCAATGCGAATGGTTAGGGGAACGGGTTGGGGAAACCTGGCTCCTTTGGGGATGATGTTCTGAGTTCCCCAAAGGCTGACCGGGAGCAAAGGGGTCTGAGTTTTGGCAGCAATCATGGCGGCCCCTAGCTTGGCTGCAGAAATACGGCCATCGGGAGTGCGCGTACCCGAGAGAAACACACCAACCGCCCAGCCTGCTTCAAGTTGTGCGATCGCAGCCCGAATTGCGCTCCGATCTGCAGACCCCCGCTTCACCGGGTAAGCTCCGTACAGCCGGATCGCCTGCTTCAATATCGGCACCTTGAACAGTTCCTCCTTTGCCATGTAGGACACTGGGCGACGCACACTACAGGAGAGCAGCGGCGGGTCAAAGTCGCTGGCATGGTTTGCCACAATCAACAGTGGCCCGTTGCGAGGCACATTCTCAGCGCCGTAAACCTTTCCCCGAAAATAAATACCCAGCGTGGGAGCGACCACCGACCATTTGAACAGGTGGTAAAGGGCAAGACTGGGCCAGGGTTCGCGATCGCGGCTCACGGTAACTCTACAATTAAGTACAACAAGAAATGCCATGAACGCAGGCGCTACCCACGCTCATTTAGGGTTTAAACGCTCAGGCGCTCGAGGTCAGCGATCGACCCCACATTCTCTAAAGCTAAATCAGGACTGGTACGCTTCACCAAACCAGTCAGCACCTTACCAGGGCCAATCTCGATCACCTGCTCCACCCCTTCTTGAGGAAGTTGCAGGGAAATTTCGCGCCACCGTACCGAACCCGTCATTTGTTGGGAGAGACGATCCTTGAGCACCGACGCGTCGGTTGCAGGTGTTGGATCTACATTAGACAGTACAGGTACGGACGCATCTTGGAACGAGATGCTATCCAAAATTTGCTGAAATTCGCTCGCGGCATCTGCCATCAGTGGCGAGTGAAACGCACCACTAACATTTAGTTTTACGGCCCGCTTTGATTTCACGTTAGCCATTACAGCATCGACAGCCTGAGGGGTTCCCGAAATCACAACCTGAGCGGAGTTGTTGTCGTTGGCAAGTACGACATCGGGGGTCTGGGCGATTTGCTGCTCCAATTGCTCTCGATCGAAGCCAATGAGGGCAGCCATTGCCCCCTCAGAGGCAGTGTCCATCAGTTCAGCCCGACGCTTGACCAATTGCAGACCCGCTTCAAAACTGAGCACACCAGCCGCGTAAAGGGCCACGTATTCGCCCAAGCTGTGGCCTGCCACAACAGTAGGCCGATGACCTCGTTGGCGCATCAGATCAACCAAAACAGCCTCAATGACATACAAGCAGGGTTGGGTGTAGAGGGTCTTGGAAACCTTGTCATCCTCGCTCTGGCAAATCTCGGGAACCGACCAACCCAGAATGGCCTCAGCTTGCTCAAAACGCGCCTTACCCTCTGGCAGGTCAATCAAATCAGCACCCATGCCAATTGCCTGTGATCCCTGTCCGGGAAACACCCACGCTGCATTCGTCATTTCTCTAACCTGAATCTAAACAAATTCTTAAGGGATGAAAGCCAGAGGCTCCCCCAAAAATCCTACCGGAATGGGTAACACTTGAGAGGTTTCCGTTCGAAAAGTTATCCGCTCAGAGCAAAGGCTCAGGCTTTCATGCGCTGAAACAAAAGTCTTTCGTGCGCATTACACACGAAAGATGAGGCCTCGGCGGCCTGCTCAAAATGTATTTTTTCAAACGTTACCTATAAAACAGGCTTTAGCGGCCCCAGCGGAAAATAGATGAGCCCCAGGTTAGACCTGCTCCGAATCCTGCCGTTACAATCACCTGACCCGGTTGCACTTTACCCGATCGCACCCATGTATCCAGAGCCAAAGGGATTGAGGCAGCCGAGGTGTTACCATACTCAGCCATATTGCTCATGACCCGCTCTGCTGGGATGCCCAAACGATCAGCAACCGCATCAAGAATGCGCTGGTTAGCCTGATGTAGCAACAGCCAATCTACCTGATCGACGGTCAGATTGGCCCGGAACAAAGCTTTTTCAATGACTTCAGGAACACGCCGCACAGCAAAGCGATAGACTTCCTGACCATTCATCGTAATGGGGTGGAAGGTACCCTTACGGACTTCGACTTCATCTCTAAGGACATGGGCTTCGCTCTGATACGCCAGATTCAGGCAACCATTAAGGGTGCCATCGCTGCGCAATTCAAATCCTAGAAGATTGTCCTGAGTATCGCTTGCTTGTAGAACGACAGCTCCAGCACCATCCCCAAAGAGGACACAGGTACGGCGATCGCCCCAATCCACCCAACGAGATAGCACATCCGCCCCAATCAACAACACAGTCCGATAGGCACCAGTGCGAATGTATTGCGAAGCCGTCACCATGCCAAAAACAAAGCCTGAGCAGGCCGCTGTCAGATCAAAAGCAACGGCCTGGGGGGCCCCCAGCTCGTGCTGAATCTGACAGGCAGTGCCAAACAGGTCATCCGGTGTAGAGGTCGCTAATAGAATCAGATCCAGAGATTCTGGAGCAACCCCAGCCATTTCGAGGGCTTGGCGACCTGCGGTAGCAGCAAGCGATCGCAGCGAATCCTCAGGGCCAGCAATACGCCGTCGGCGGATGCCTGTGCGGCTTGAGATCCACTCGTCAGAGGTCTCTACGACCCGGCTAAGGGCGTCGTTATCCAAAACTGTAGCGGGGGCACTGGAACCACATCCTGTGACCATTACCCCTGCACCGAACCGTTCCAGCATTACTCGTTAACCTCTGGTTGATCAGTGCTCCGGGAGAGAGCTTGGCCCTCAGCCGCTACTGATTCAGATTGTTCAAATTGGGCACGAATCCGCTCCAGGACACGGTGATCAACCGCTTCCTTTGCCATACGGATAGCATTGAAAATGGAGGGAGCCTGGGAGCTGCCATGGCTAATAATACAAACCCCAGCGACCCCAAGTAACAAGCCACCGCCATGCTCGGCATGGTCAATGCGTTGTTTAATGCGACGCAGGTTTGGCTTGAGCAGCATGGTTCCAAGTTTCCCATTGAGGCCCTGAGGCAGCTCCTCCCGAATGGTTTGAAGCATCACCTCACCAATGGCTTCAGCGAACTTCAGCAACACATTCCCGACAAAGCCATCACAGACCACCACATCGAAATGCCCCGACAGAACATCTCGGCCTTCAGCATTTCCAACGAAGGAGATACGGGGGTTGTCTTGCAGCATCTGATGAGCTCGGACGGCCAAATCATTTCCCTTGGTGGATTCCTCCCCAATATTGATCAGGCCAACCTTTGGCTCGGCAGTACCCAGCACATACTTGGAATACACCTGACCCATCAGGGCAAATTGCTCTAGAAACTTAGGTCGGCAGTCAACGTTGGCCCCAACATCCAGCACCAACACGGGCTTGGAAACCATCGTCGGTAGTACCGCTCCAATAGCAGGGCGATCGATGCCTGGTAGACGCCCCAGGCGCAGTAGAGCAGAAGCCATCGCTGCTCCAGAGTGCCCCGCTGACACGACCGCATCAGCTTGCCCCTGCTTCACCAAATCCATTGCGACATTAATGGAGGCACGAGGCTTACGACGGATACCAGTAAGCGGTTCCTCGTGCATCTCGATGACGCCCTCTGCCGGAATAATTTCCATATTTGCTGAAGCATTGTGTTGCTCCAGGGATGCTTTGACCTGCTGAGGGTCTCCGACTAGCAGAACGTCGGCATCCAATTCTTCCTGTGCCCTCAGTGCCCCAGCGACAATCTCTGAAGGGGCATAGTCTCCGCCCATCGCATCAACGGCGATCCGTGCTCGAGTTAAACCCATTCGCTCGAAGTGATAGAAACCTCAAAAATTCTATCAGATGGACGATCTCCCCTAACGGCTTTGAAGGAAGAAATCGCTCATCCAAGTACTTTTTCTTCCCCAGGTGGGACAATTCGCTGGAAGAGATAGCCAGTACCACGGGCTGTCAAGATTAGTTCAGGGTTGCTGGGGTCATCCTCCAGCTTGGCCCGCAGACGGGAGATGTGTACATCCACGACTCGGGTATCTACATGACGCTCAGGAGTGTAGCCCCAAACTTCCTGGAGGATTTCGGAGCGGGAGAAGGGCTCGCCGGACTTACCAACTAGCAGTTCTAGCAGGCTAAATTCCATACCTGTGAGCCGAATGCGCTCGTCACCTTTGTAAACTTGACGCTTGTTAGTATCGATACGAATTGTATTGATCTGGATAACGCCAGAGCTGGGAATACCCGTGGTACCCGTCTTTTCGACGCGGCGCAGAACGGAGCGGATGCGGGCTTCCAGTTCTTTTGGGGAGAAAGGCTTGACGACATAGTCATCGGCCCCTAATTCAAGGCCGGTGATCCGGTCGGCAACGTCTCCTAAGGCCGTTAACATAATAATAGGGACGTCAGATTCTTTACGCAGCTCTTGACAAACCCCGTACCCGTCTAGCTTTGGCATCATCACATCGAGCACAACGAGATCGGGGTCAGCGTGCCGGAAGGTATCCAGCGCTTCTTCCCCATCGGCGGCGGTGACAACGTCGTATCCAATCATGGAGAGACGGGTTTCAAGGATACGACGGATGCTGGCTTCGTCATCGACTACCAGAATTTTTTCTTTGTGGTTCTCCAATTTACTCAACACTCCTTGAAACGAATCTTTTGGATGTTAATTTCTTTCACCCTTTCACTAAAGATAGTAGCTTAATTGACTTTTCATAGATTGTCGAAAATGTGGTGAACCATACATTTCAGCCTTTTTTAATATTTGTACAAAGTTTAGCGGCTGCAATAAGTTTTGTTCTGGTTGTTTTGATTAAGTATTGTCAACCAATTTGCGTTGATCCCCTTCATAGCCCCTGACATCTTTCGTTTTAATCTATGCCAAAATCCCGCTCGGTTTACGTTTGTAATGAATGTGGAGCAACATCAGCCCAATACTTCGGTCGTTGCTCCTTCTGCGGCAGCTGGAATACCTTAATTGAACAGGCTGCTCCTGCGACAACAGCAAGTACGACTCGGAAGGGAACAGCAGTACGGCCCGGACGTGGGGGCGCGGTGGGGGTCGTAGGGCAATCGCAACCCCTAGCCTCTCTCACCCTCAACCAAATCACCGACCATCCCCAAATTCGCCTTTCTTCAGGCTATGGCGAACTCGATCGCGTTCTCGGTGGCGGGATTGTTCCTGGTTCTCTCGTTTTGATTGGTGGCGATCCGGGTATTGGAAAATCGACTCTCTTGCTTCAGGCGGCAAATCGCCTAGCCCAGAGCTACCAAGTCCTTTATGTCTGTGCAGAAGAGTCCGGTCAGCAGGTGAAACTGCGAGCTCAGCGGTTGGGAGTTGGTGTGGGAGCCGAGGAGCCGAAGAGCAGGCGAGCCGAGGAGCCGAATGAAAAGACAGATGAAGTACAGTCCGATTCTCAGCTTTACTTGTTGCCAGAAACCGATCTAGACACGATTTTGGCGGAGTTGGAGGCGCTTCGACCTCAAGTGGCAGTCATCGACAGTATTCAGGCGTTGTACTTCGCTCAGTTAACCTCGGCACCGGGGTCGGTGGCGCAGGTACGGGAGTGTACGTCAGCACTGATGCAGTTGGCAAAGCGGAATCATATTTCGCTGTTTATTGTGGGGCATGTGACGAAGGAAGGGGCGATCGCCGGTCCCAAAGTGCTCGAACACCTCGTGGATACGGTGCTGTATTTTGAGGGCGATCGCTTCGCCAGTCATCGTCTTCTCCGCTCGGTCAAAAACCGCTTTGGTGCCACCCAGGAATTGGGAGTATTCGAGATGGTAAATCGGGGTTTGGCAGAGGTTTTGAACCCCTCAGCGTTGTTCTTGGGGACGCGGGATGAGGAAACTCCCGGTACGGCTACCATTGTTGCTTGCGAGGGCACACGGCCTCTTCTGGTGGAGTTGCAGGCGTTGGTGAGTCCCACCAGTTATCCCTCGCCTCGGCGTTCTACAACGGGGATTGAGTACAACCGCTTTCTGCAAATTCTAGCGGTGTTGGAGAAGCGGGTGGGGATTCCCCTGTCAAAGTTGGATGCCTATGTGTCGTCGTCAGGGGGAATTAGTGTAGGGGAACCGGCAGCGGATTTGGGAGTGGCGATCGCCGTAGCCGCTAGTTTTCGCGATCGCATTGTTGACCCAGAAACCGTCATTATTGGTGAGGTTGGGTTGGGAGGACAGGTGCGGCCAGTGTCTCAGCTGGAGTTGCGGTTGCGGGAGGCAATGAAGCTGGGGTTTAAGCGGGCGATCGTACCGGCGGGGCAGGCGAATATTCCGGGGTTGCAGATGGAGATTTTCCCGGCGGCGCGGGTGGTGGATGCGTTGACGACGGCATTGGTGGTGCGATCGGTGGCGGCTCCACAGGAATCGGCTGTTGCGGATTAAGCAATGGGGTATATTGCAATCATCCCAAAAGCTTATCGGTGATGGGGAAGGGTAATAGCGAAGGATTGTGAATTAACCTCAGTTCGGGTTAAGGGCTTTTTCGAGTGCCGCGCTTCGCGCGGCACTCGAAAAAGCCCATTATTGCGTGCGCGTCGCGCACGCAATAATGGGCGGTCCGGCTTATCCCGAACTGACGTTGAATTAGTTGCAGAGATCTAGCTTGAAGGCGCGTCGCCCTTCAAACCTCCCGACTGGTGGACGGGGTGCCCCTCCCCCAGCCCCCCTAGGCAAGGAGGTTTTGCAAAGGTGGTGTTAGGTCGCTTCACATCTGTGGGGTTTGGATCAGGCTGGGGTGATGTTGTAGGTCAACAGTAGTGGGTTACAGCGCTTTTCAAGCGCTGAAAATTTGGTTGTTTTTGTGAGAGCTGCGCTCCGCGTAGCTCTCACAAAAACAACCGTAGCGGATTCAGGCGCAAAGCGCTGTAAACAGTGAGGGGTGGCACGTTGTGCCACCCCTCACTGTTTTCTCGTGCAGTTGTTGCTTAACAGCCGAGAACCTGTTTGGCGCGTTTCAGGTATTTTTCTCGGTCGGCGAGGCCGTTTTTGCCGCCGTTGACTTGACGGGTTACTTTTAGCAGGTCATCCTGATCCGCAGCTTTATTGATGTTGCGGGTATCCCAGAACCAGCCAGCGGCGGTGACAGCGTATTGGGGGGATGCGACAAGGTCCGGATTTGATAGAAAATCAACACCCATGGCTTTAGAGAACTGCGCATAGTTGGCACGTCCAGTCAGCTGGATTACTCCGCGCCCCATATAGCGCTTGCCATCTCCGGCTTGGGTATTGCCAAGATTTTGGGCTAGCCGGGAGGGAGGTTCGTAGCGGGTTTGAGCATCGGTTGGCCCCCAGAGTTCCCGGAGCCAGCGGAAACCGCCACTTTCGTGCAAAATTTGGCCGAAAAAGTGGGCCATTCGTAGCGGAGTATTGATGTTGAAGCGCTTCAGGGTCACGTTAATGCCAGGCATCATAGCATTGACGCGATCGCTATGCTGGGTCGACCCGATGATTTTGAACATCTGGTCGGAGGTTACATAAATTTTGGAGGGCGTTGCGATCGCCGGGCCTGTGATAGATGGAACGTCAGGAGTGTCTTCCCGGAGAACAAAGAGCCGTACGTAAGGGTCACTACCCGTTGGCCGTTCGGGTAAGTCTGACAGCTTCCGAATCCAGCTGTCGACTTCACCATCAAGGGAATTGAGAGCGGGCAACTTGAGCATCAGATCTTCCAGCCGATCAGTTGCACCATCCCGATATTGCTCAAAGGTGAAGGCAGCACTGTAGATGCCCTGATAGGGAGGAGCTCCGGTTGGGGCGGGAGGTAACCCGGAGAGTTGGCGAATCGCTTTATCGACAAAGCGATCGGCGTCGTTGGCTTGGGCGGGCAATTGAAGCAAGAGTTGTTCCAACCGATCCAACCCGAGTTGGCGGTAGGATTTGAGTTGAGTAGCGTCCATGGAATGACCCCTTGATTTACAAGTGGGCAGCTAAATTTTGAGGGTTGTGGGTAGATTCACCACAGGCCCCAATGATTTCCAAAAAGTTCCCATTTTTTCGCTGTTACTCTTTAATCAACCCCAAAAAGTTAATGTAGCGATACAGCACTAGCACTCAAAACAACGAAGTACAGGGTGCGATCGCCCTGTATTTCGTTGTTTCGAGTGAGTAGCGGTTCACACCCCCCTGAAATAAAAGGGAATAATTTGTGAAGGAGTATTTCATCTCTCACTATCCAACCCATCATTGGTAGGACTTACGTAAGTACACTATACCTAGAGCATTTAAGTTGTAGGTGGTGTGCAAAGCACACCACCTACAACTTAAATGCGTAAGTCCTGATTGATCTAAGCAGTCTGAGTTCGGGTTAAGGGCTTTTTCGAGAGGTGCGCTTTGCACGCCTCTCGAAAAAGCCCTTTTCTGTGTACGCAATGTGTACGCAGAAAAGGGCTCTTGGGCTGATCCCGAATTGAGGTTAAAAAGGTTGGGAATGCTACCTCAACGGGCCAGCTCGTTTACCGCTGACCAGTCTTGTTGAGCTACAGTCACAGGTTTGTTAAACAATACCATTGTCGTTGTTTGGTTTTCCTCGAAGCCAATGCGCTCGTAGAAATGCTGCTGATTGGTTGTCATCAGATAAACTCGCTCGGCCCGGTTGACGTGCGGGTGCATCAGCACCGTCTCAACCAATTTGCGCCCCAGCCCAGCCCCCTGATAGTCAGGATGAATAACGACATCCCAGATAGTAGCTCGGTACACCCCATCGGAAGTGGCACGGGCAAAGCCGATCTGGCGATCGCCATTCCACGCGGTCACGACAGGCTTACTGTTAGTAATGGCGATCGTCAAATCTTCCAGAGTCCGCTCTGCTGCCCAGAAAGCCGCCACTCGAAACAATTCCTGAAGCTGATGTAAATCCACCGAGCGAGAACCTGTCCCAGGATTCAGCCCTTCGTGGAGATGAAACTGTACGTGGCGAAAATCCGTAGCTTTTTCCATTTCCGATTCCCATTCCTGTGTATCGTGGTAGGACTTGATCAAACACTGTTCTTGAAGGCTGCTGTAGGGGTCTAAAGGGGCAGGTAAAGAACAATACAGCAGAGGCCGAAGCCATAGTGCGAGAGAACTCTGTTAATTGATGTGAAATATTATGACTGAAATTACATCAATCGCTTAGGCGTCTTCCTCACTCCACCGGGTTATCCTGATGGCGATTTCTCTACGACTTTTTCCGCAACATTTTGGCGGTGACCGCCGTCTTGCTCCTTTCAGACACCTGTGTCCGACGAAGATAGAGTGAAGACTGGATACAGAGTTAGTGATTCAAGGGGCAGCGATTTGATCCAAAAGAATAGCGGTTTCCTCGAGAGTTGCGTTGAGAAAGGCAAAGATTATAGTTAGGAATTGCTGACTTTTTCAGTTTGAGCGTTATCCGTTTTACGTTGGTTGAGGTGTGGTTTTGCGCAGGTATTCATTGCTCAGTTGGCTTCGCGTCCGGATTTTCGAGCTTACAGGTCGTCTATCTTTTCCAAAAAAGATGCGACCATTTCTCCCGTCTTCCCTGGGAGTTGCTCTGATAGTTGCTCTGTGGAGTCTAGGGTTGGGGTGGGGGTTAGCTCAGGCCAGCGAGCCCACCCGCCCGCCCGAATTTACTGTGGCGTCGCTAGACGTCGTCCCAGAACGCTTTCAGTTGGGTGAACAGGTTTATCTGCGGGAATGTTCCTCCTGTCACATTGCACCATCTCCAGCCGTGATGCCAACTCAATCCTGGGGTCGCATCCTCGTGCAAGAACAGCATTATGGAACACAGATTACGCCTCTCCGATCCCCTGTACTGGATCTGGTATGGAACTACTTGCAATTTTCTTCCCGGCCCCTTCGAGCCAATGAGGAAGTACCTCAACGCATTGATGATTCCCGCTTCTTCCGGGCCCTACACCCCGATGTGGACGTCCCCCGTGCTTCTTTAGCCAGTTGTGTCTCCTGCCATCCGGGAGCCACTAACTACAACTATCGGGAGTTGAGCCCCGAGTGGCAGTCCACCCCTTAACGCTTTTAATACAGCCTTTGGAACTGCAACAGGACTTACGCAAGCCCGCTATCTGTAGTGTATTTGTGTAGTGGGTGGGGTGCTTCGCACTCCACCCACTACACAAATGCGTAAGTCTTGTACAAAATAGCTCCGATAGGGCCGTTTTGCAGTTCCAAAGGCTGTATCTACAGCACCAGCAAGACGGGGAGTCGAATTGTAAATACACTGCCTCGACCGGGCTCACTCTCAACGTGGACTGTACCCTTATGGGCGTGGACAATGGCCTGCACAATGGCTAACCCTAGACCGGCTCCCCCCGAGTGGCGCGATCGCTCCTTATCCACGCGGTAGAAGCGGTCAAAAATTTTGCTCTGAGCTTCGGGTGATATTCCGACTCCGGTATCTTTGACACGAATTGTCGCTTCATAGGTTGCCTCATTGAGCAACTGCACAGTTACCTGGCCACCCGCAGGAGTGTATTGAATTCCATTGCTCACTAAATTAGCCACAGCCCGGTGCAGTTGCTCAGGCTGCCCAAGCACATGCACAGGCCCAGCAGTTTGCAGTTCCAGGCGTAGCTGTAACTGAGCGTTGATGGCAATTCCCTGGAACTCATCGATTACATCCTTGAGTAAAAGGCTGAGGTCGCAGATTTTTCGAGTGTGGGTTTCCTTATCCTGCTCCAGTTGCGAGAGTACGAGGAGGTCTTGCATCAACCGAGAAAGCCGTTGGCTCTGGCGATCCACGGTTTGCAGCGTCGCATTCACCTCTTCGGGCGATAACTCTGATGAGCGGAGGGCAGCTTGTACCATGGCTCGAATCGCCGCTACCGGGGTTCGGAGTTCATGGGCCGCATCAGCGGTGAATTGCTGCATTCGCTCATAGGATTGCTGCACCGGTTGCATGGCCATCCCGGCTAGCCACCAACTGGCATAGCCCACCAGGGCGATCGCCAGCAGTAACAGCCCCAGCAACGTTAACTCCACTCCTAATAGGTAAATATCCAACGTGTTGAGGGAGCGAGCAATTTGCAATGTGCCCCATTCATCATGGTTCAGGGTATGGAGGGGATAGCGCTTTTGATGATAGTGCTCGCGATCGCCATCGCGCAGCCATTTCCAAAATTTCTTCGACGTGCAAGATGTGTTGGTTTGAGGGATGCTAAGGGTCGCGACTGGGTTTCCTGCCAAATCTAGAAATCGGATGCAGTATCTATCCTTCGCCAGAGATGACATGTCATCCAGTTCGGTTTGAAGTTGCGTAATGAAGGGCTCAGGGCGAGCAGAGGAAAAACAGGGCATATCCTTCACACATAGGCCCGGTAGTTGCTCTCCCTGGCTCAAATCAATCTGGCCAGGTTGTTCCAGCATGGGCTGAAGACGGCGTTCCAGGACGATCGCCATCTGCTGCATTCCCCGTTCCAGGTGCATCCAACGGGCATGCACCACCAGGCGATAAATGGCATAGCTTCCGGCAATCAGGATCAGGGACATGACCCCGGTATACCAGGCAGCGAGGCGGCGGCGGCTCAGGCGAAACGGTGGGCTACTGGACATAGGTGGGATTAATGCGATAGCCCATGCTGGGCACAGTTTCGATCAGGTCAGCGTAGCCATATTGGGCCAATTTACGCCGCAGCAAACGCATCTGGGCAGCGACTACATTACTGGCAACTTCGGTTTCCATTTCCCAGAGTTGGGCCAGGAGTTGCTCGCTGCTAACAAGGTGATGGGGATGACTCATAAAGTACTCCAAAAGCTGAAATTCTTTATTAGTCAGAACAATGGGTTGCGGGTTCTCAGACGCTTCGGCCTGGTAAAACACTAGGCGGCTCGTGTAGTCAAGCAGGAGGTTACCGATGCGGACCTGCTGCACGGGGTGGTGGGGCGATCGCCGCTGTAAAGCCCGTACCCGTGCTAATAACTCTTCCATATCAAAAGGCTTGATAAGATAGTCGTCGGCTCCGGCATCCAGACCAGCCACTTTGTCCGCAAGGCGATCGCGTGCCGTCAGCATCAGTACGGGCAGAGGGTTTTGCCGTTGCCGCAACCGTTGGCAAAGCTCAATACCCAACATTCCCGGTAAGAGCCAATCCAAAATGGCAACTACATAGTGGGATGTAGGGTTGTCCAGATACTCCCAACCCTCCGGCCCCGTTTGAGCCCAATCCACTACATACTTTTCCTGCTTGAGAGCCCATTTAATAGCCAGGCCCAAATCGGGCTCATCTTCTACCAGAAGAATTCGCATATGCCTCTTATGTCACTGCTGTGCTCAACTACTGGAGTCCCCCAGAGCTAAGGATTAACCCTTAATGGGTTTCCCATAGATGCTGGAGGAAATTAACTCAGAACTGCACGTTTATAACCCTATCCACCACCCTAGTAGGCTGCGGCCTAAGTTCGTAACCTATGTTTTTGTGTAGGGTGCTTCGCACCCTACACAAAAACATAGGTGATGGATTTCCGCCTCAGCGTACTAGGGATTAACCCAGGGAGGGCGGTATTGAATACAAGATCCTTTGGGAGCAACCTCATTTTTGTCAGAACTAAATTGATACTACAGGAGCAAAATCGGTCTTCACAAAGGAGCGGTTTTACCCTCGACCTCATGAAGGCAGTTTTTGCGCTTGTAGCCATGGCTTCCAGGCAAGTACACCCAAATTTGCTCAACAATTTGAGCCCAAACTTTGGCAGACTCTCTGCGGCAACGACTCGTCCTAAACGCTCTAGCCCTGAATATTAGGTCAGCAACAGGACCACAGGCGCTTCATCGTTTCGGGATCACGGGCAGCATCAGCCAACGTACGCGAACTGCTACGGCTCTGAGCAATAGACATAAATTGGCGAATCTGACCCAGGCTGAGCGATCGCACATCCTCACCGACCTGATAGGCTTTCGTCCAATCCACAACCCAGCGAAGCGCTGTCTTCAAATCCAGAACAATGTGCCATCCCAGGCGACTGCGAGCCTTTGTAGAATCCAGCTTGAGGAAAGCGCGTTCGTACAGGTCAGATATCTCAGCCTCTGGCTGCCAGTTGTTAGGGCTGCCCCACAGGATGTAGAGTTGGTCGGCGATCGCCCCTGCCATCTCACAATGGCGTTCATCCGGGCCAAAGTTCCAGGGTTCCGCAAAGATAATCCCTTCCTGGTAAAGCCGTTCTGCCAGTAACAGGTAACCTTGCAGGGGTTCTAGAACATGCTGCCAGGGGCGGGTTGCTCGGGGGTTGCGGACGACCACTGATTTACCTGCTAACAATGCTTTCATCACATCCGGCACCAGGCGATCCGTCGCCCAGTCCCCACCACCGATAACGTTACTGCTGCGAGCCGTCGCAACAGCTACCCCATGGTCACCGTAGGACAGAGGGTTGAAGAAGGTGTTGCGATAGGTTGCTGTCACCATCTCCGCACAGGCTTTGCTATTGCTGTGGGGGTCATAGCCACCCAGAGGGTCGGTTTCTCGATAGCCGTTCTGCCATCCCCGGTTTTCATAACAGGCGTTAGAGGTTACATTCACGACCGCCCGTACACTGGGGGTTTGCCGCACGGCTTCTAACACATTCACGGCACCCATCACATTGGCCTGGTAGGCCATCGCTGGTGCACTATAGGACGATCGCACCAAGGCTTGGGCCGCCAAATGAAACACAATTTCAGGCTGGCTATCTGTCATCGCCTGCTTTAGCGCTACTGGGTCACAGACGTCGCCGTGAATCGACACCATGCCGGTTCCCACTTGCCCCAGCTCAAACAGATTGGAAGAGGTAGGCGGGGCGATCGCATATCCGGTAACCTGTGCCCCCAAATATTGAAGCCAAAGGCAAAGCCAGCTTCCTTTAAAGCCCGTGTGCCCTGTCACAAAAACCCGCTTACCGCGCCAAAATTCTGGGTCGATCTGGTTCCACTGGTTCGTTGGATACATATGCAGAGTGCTTCTCAACGGAAAGGGGTAGACAGTTTTACAGCATGCCAAGGAAGCGTGAAATCCCTATGAAATGCCTGAGACCTACAGGTAACTCGCTCAAAACGTTAGGGACTTAACATTAACCGGGCTCTACAGAAGGGTGGCCCGGCGAATGAAGAAAACCAATATTAAAGATGCAACCGAACTCTGTTGTGTAGCTATATATTTCAACCTTCAAATACATCTTTGAAACCCATCCAAAGGGTGAAATAAATGCTTCAACAGCCCGTATCAGCCACAGAACAGCTGTGAAGATTTGGATCAAAAGGATACGATGCCTGTCTAGCAAAGCATTGCAGTTTCCCACTACAAATTTTTCTTAATTTACCAGGTACCCCCCTAATTTCCTTCGTACTTTCAGTTACAAAGTCAAAGCTTTCTAAAACTTCTTCCAAGAAAATTTTCTACAATCATCCAATTTTTCATAGATATTTCACTAAGGTCATAAACAATTTATTGGGTAAGACCAGGAACATCGTTGTAGCCATTTCTGGTTCGACGCTCCAGATATTCCGGTAGGGCTTTTGTGGCGATTGCCCTTGAGCGCGACTGCCTCTGAGCACTCTATCGGTTCTAGCTTTTGCTGTTAAACTCCCAACTTCCCTCCCGTATCGCCAAACTATCCTCCCGTATCGCCAAACTATGCCTGCCTCCCGTCCTTACCAACCCCTATTACTTCGGTTGCTGCATGGTCTAACCGGGGGGTGTGCGATCGCTGCCATCCTCACGGCCTACTGGACTTACACGACCTATGACAATCGTTGGGGTGGCTTGCCGCTTCCCCTATGGCGAGCCGTTGAAGGTATTCATGGCACCTTCGGGCTGTGGACGTTGTTGCTCTTTCCTGCGCTAACTATTTACGCCTTGCGACGCGGTCAGAACCGCCTACTACAAACCAACACAGCCGATCACCTGCAACAGATCGGTCAGCCTATCTGGTGGTACACCCTACACCGGGCCACCAATAGCCTCATGCTACTGGCCCTCACGACAGCCTTGTTCACCGGAAAGATGATGGATTCTACCTGGTTACCTCAGGGAGAACTCACCCACGCTTGGTACTATGCCCATTTAACGGCCTGGGTCGGTCTGGTTATGGCGCTGGCGCTGCACCTGCTCATGAGTGCCAAAATTGGTGGTCGGCCCTTGCTCCTATCCATCTGGGACTGGCGCTTCCGTCCCCAAGATCATCCTCGCCACTGGTGGCCCCAAATCCTCCAAAGCCACAAAACCTGGAGTTTGGATGCGATCGCCCTCTGGGTTCAAACCCTCACAGCCTACAAGGTGGCAGAAATAAGTATTCTGCTGAGTCTGGCGATCGCGTGGATCGCTCCCTTGTTCAAATAGCCAGTTCAGAGTCAGGACTACTTTGATAGTCACGTAATGTGCCGCTATTAAAGCAGTCCTTACCCCGAACTTAGGAGGTTTCTGCATAAGAATTTACCCAGAATGTTGGTGCTTTGCCCGCGAAGCGGGCAAGGCACCAACATTCTGGGGGTAATTTCATTACTGGAAATCTCCTTAGAATTAACACGGCTTACACAAGCCACCTATATAAGGAAGAGCACGCTTGAACCGGGATCTTTCCTCTACCTCCTAACTTTCTCCTAACTTTCCTGATTGAGCTATTACCGGTTGGGTTAAAAAGAGAGGGTATGCTTCATTCCCCTCTCCCTTTAACCCAATCGGTAACGATAAGTTATGCTCGTGACAGGTGCGGGCATCCGCAATTCCGGTTTTGTGGCCAGGTGGTAGGATGAATCTACGTGGCTATAACTGTTCTGGCGATCGGCTTCGCCGTCTCCACAGGAATCGTTCGCAAGCGGTTTCAGCAGTTTCAGGCTACTGCCGGAGGGTCGACTAGACCCTTTGCCCTCCGCTCCAATCCCCATCAAACGCAGCATACTTTACACTTTTGCTTTGCTATGTTGAAAACTCTGTTAGGTGATCCCAACGCCCGCAAGCTCAAGAAATATCAACCGGATATCGCGTTGGTGAACTCCCTCGAACCCGACATGCAAGCACTGTCGGACGAAGAATTACGAGGCAAAACCGCAGAGTTCAAACAGCGGCTTGAAAAAGGCGAAACCCTGGATGACCTGCTGCCTGAAGCTTTTGCAGTTGTTCGAGAAGCGGGGCGTCGGGTACTGGGCCTGCGCCACTTCGATGTACAGCTCCTCGGCGGTATGGTCCTTCATGATGGCCAAATCGCTGAAATGAAAACTGGGGAAGGTAAAACCCTGGTATCGACTTTACCGGCTTACCTGAACGCACTCTCCGGAAAAGGCGTTCACGTTGTGACTGTGAACGACTACCTGGCCCGCCGGGACGCCGAGTGGATGGGACAGGTGCACCGTTTTCTTGGCCTGACGGTTGGTTTGATCCAGCAATCCATGTCGCCCCCCGATCGCCGTCGTAACTACGGCTGCGACATCACTTACGCCACCAACAGCGAGTTAGGGTTTGACTACCTGCGCGACAACATGGCCACCACGATGGACGAGGTGGTGCAGCGCCCCTTTAACTACTGTGTCATCGACGAAGTAGACTCTGTACTCATTGATGAGGCCCGGACACCGCTGATCATTTCGGGTCAGGTCGATCGCCCCAGCGAGAAATACCTGCGAGCCGCTGAAGTCGCTGCTCAACTCAACAACGAAGAGCACTACGAAGTCGATGAGAAGCAGCGCAACGTACTGCTGACAGACGAAGGTTTCATCCGCGCTGAGCAATTGCTGGGCGTGAAGGACCTGTTTGACCCTGCCGATCCCTGGGCGCACTACATCTTTAGCGCCATTA
This sequence comes from Leptolyngbya sp. PL-A3, assembly GCF_039962325.1. NCBI lineage: Bacteria > Bacillati > Cyanobacteriota > Cyanophyceae > Leptolyngbyales > Leptolyngbyaceae > Leptolyngbya > Leptolyngbya sp. PL-A3. The sequence goes on along the minus strand of NZ_JAMPLB010000001.1, from coordinate 190,174 downwards.
AGGGCAAAGAACTGTTCATCAAGGACGTAAACTACATCGTTCGAGATGGCGAAGTGGTGATCGTGGACGAATTTACCGGACGGGTTATGCCGGGTCGTCGCTGGAGTGATGGTCTACACCAGGCTGTGGAAGCCAAAGAGCATGTAGAGATTCAGCCAGAGACTCAGACTATGGCGACGATCACCTACCAGAACTTCTTCCGAATCTATCCAAAACTGGCGGGGATGACCGGTACCGCTAAGACAGAAGAGGCGGAATTCGAAAAGATCTACAACCTGGAAGTCACTATCATCCCCACTAACCGCACTAACGTGCGGCAAGATTTGTCGGATGTGGTTTACAAGACGGAAGAAGCGAAATGGAAAGCCGTCGCCCAGGAGTGTGCTGAGATGCACGAAATGGGCCGCCCAGTACTGGTAGGAACAACCAGTGTGGAGAAGTCTGAAGTTCTCTCCAACCTGCTGTCCCAATTACAGGTGCCCCACAACCTGCTGAACGCAAAGCCAGAGAACGTAGAGCGAGAATCTGAGATTATCGCTCAGGCAGGCCGTAAGGGGGCTGTAACCATTGCCACCAACATGGCAGGCCGGGGAACCGACATTATCCTTGGGGGTAACGCCGAGTACATGGCTCGTCTTAAAGTACGGGAATACTTCATGCCCCGTATTGTGCAACCAGAAGACGACGGGTTCGGTGTCGTTCGTCCTATGTCGGGAAATGCTCGCCGTAGTGGTGGGCAGGGCTTTGCCAACGGCCCCAAAAAGGTCAAAACCTGGAAGGCATCGCCACAAATCTATCCCGCCCAACTGACAGCCGAAGCGGAGAAGATGTTGAAGGAAGCGGTAGATTTCGCGGTGCAGCAGTATGGCGAACAGTCTATTCCTGAACTGAAAGCGGAAGATATGGTGGCGACGGCTTCTGAAAAAGCCCCGATTAACGACCAGGTCATCCTGCAGTTACGAGAAGCCTACAACCTGATCAAGTACGAATACGAGCAGTACACCAAACGGGAACACGAAGAAGTCGTAACTCTGGGTGGTCTGCATGTCATTGGTACAGAGCGTCACGAGTCTCGCCGGATTGATAACCAATTGCGGGGCCGTGCGGGTCGCCAGGGCGACCCCGGTTCTACCCGATTCTTCCTGAGCTTGCAAGATAACCTGCTGCGGATCTTCGGGGGCGATCGCGTTGCCGGCTTGATGAACGCCTTCCGCGTTGAAGAAGATATGCCGATTGAATCGGGTATCCTTACCCGCTCCCTGGAAGGGGCTCAGAAGAAAGTGGAAACCCACTACTACGACATCCGGAAACAGGTGTTTGAGTATGACGAGGTGATGAACAACCAGCGTCGTGCTATCTACGCTGAGCGTCGCCGGGTTCTAGAAGGTCAAGACCTGAAGGAACAGGTGGTGAAGTATGCCGAGTTGACCATGGATGACATCGTCAACGCCTACGTCAACCCCGACCTACCACCCGAAGAGTGGGAACTGGACAAGATGGTGGGCAAGGTTAAAGAGTTTGTTTATCTACTGGCGGATCTAGAATCCTCCCAGTTGGAAGACCTCTCTCCCGGCGAAATCAAGACCTTCCTCCATGAGCAGGTACGCATCGCCTATGACCTTAAGGAGGCCCAGGTAGACACCATCAAACCCGGCCTGATGCGGGATGCTGAGCGATTCTTCATCCTTCAACAAATCGACACCCTGTGGCGGGAACACCTGCAACAAATGGATGCTCTGCGAGAGTCAGTTGGCCTGCGGGGTTACGGCCAGAAAGACCCACTCATTGAGTACAAGAGCGAAGGTTACGAGTTGTTCTTGAACATGATGACGGATATCCGTCGGAACGTGGTTTACTCTCTGTTCCAGTTCCAACCCCAGCCCCAACCTGCTGTTCAGGTTCAGGCAACGGAATCAGTCTAAACTGAGGCTCAAATACAAAAAGCAGGAGTGCCTTTGTCACTCCTGCTTTTTATTGGATTTCTATAGCCTTTGTCACTTTAGTTAACTTCAGTTCGGGATAAGCTGAAGTGCTTATTTTGGCGTGCGCAAAACGCACGCCAAAATAAGCGTTTTCGAGTGCCGCGCGTTGCGCGGCACTCGAAAACGCCCTTAACCCGAACTCAGGTTAAATATTAGGCTAAGAGGAAAAATTCGGCCGAATTGGCGATCGTCCCCACTTCTGTTAATCTCAGCGTTGGAATGCACGCAACTATCCTCACAACTGCTGCCATGACTTCCCAGGCTCCTTTGTTTGTATTAGCATCCGCTTCTCCAGCCCGTCGTCGCCTCTTACAAACGGCAGGTATCGAACCCACAGTTCAGGCCAGTGATTTTGATGAAAGCCAAATTCAAAGCAGCAACCCTGTAGAGCTGGTACAGCAGTTGGCTCTGGGTAAGGCAGAAGTAGTAGCTCAGCAGTTTTCTAAAGCGCTGGTGTTGGGCTGCGACTCTGTACTGGCGATCGATGGAGAAATTCATGGCAAGCCTGCGGATGCAGAGGAAGCGATCGCCCGATGGAAACAAATGCGGGGCCAGATGGGTCAACTTTATACAGGGCATGCGTTGGTAGATACGGACAACTCGCAAACCTTGGTTCGCTACCGGATGACCGAGGTTCACTTTGCAGAGGTGAGCGATCGCCAAATTGCAGCCTACGTCGCTACAGGGGAACCCTTAAGCTGTGCTGGGTGCTTTGCCTTGGAAGGCAAGGGGGGACTGTTTGTCGAGAAATTGGTCGGGTGCCATACCAATGTCATCGGCCTCAGTCTGCCACTGCTTCGGGAAATGCTAGAGGAATTGGGGTATGATGCTGTGGATTTCTGGCCGAAGTGTCCGTAGAATCCAGGATTTTCCGTAGGAGTGCGTAACCCTTAGTTAGGCCTCATAGGTCTTCCTCAGTCCCTGAGTGCCGCTTCTATCCCTGATTTCACCAGATTTACGGAAGTATCTACCCCGGGAATTTGTGACAATCTTTATAAACCCTTTATTTCCTTAAAGTCTTTGTGCAGCTAGCTCATGAGATTTCTAAGCTCTCTATAGCTTCTGTTAATCTTTGTCTAATGGGGATGGTAGCGGCTTCTCTGTAAGCTTTTCCGAAGATTTTCCCTGATTCTTTGGCATTCATTAAGTTTCGTTCTAAAATTTCTACAATCAAAGCTACTCTGTCCAGGTCTGCTACCCCTGCGAGGTCTATGGATTTTTCTACAGCCATACTGAACTCTCGTCGCTCCAATCCCCAGGGATCTACGGACTTGAACGGAGCTTGCGGTACAGAACAACGGTTTCGCGATCGCTACCAAGTCATTAAAGCCTTAGGAAGAGGGGGCTTTGGGGTAACGTTCCTGGCCCAGGATATGCTACTTCCTGGAAATCCCTATTGCGTTATCAAACAGTTGTGCCCCAAGGTAAACAACGATGTTGCCATCAAGCGAGCCTGCGAACGATTTGAGCGAGAAGCAAAAATTCTCAGCCAACTGGGTAGCCATGCCCAAATTCCACGCTTGCTGGATTATTTTCAGGTAGATGGAGAGTTTTACCTTGTACAGGAATATGTACCAGGTAACACCCTAGCCAAGGAAATTAAAAAGAACGGCCCTCAATCCGAAAGCTACGTTAAACGCTTTCTACGAGAGATTCTTCCGATTCTTGATTATGTCCATAAGCAGCAGGTTATTCACCGGGATATCAAACCCCCTAACATCATTCGCTGCGATGATGACGGTCGCCTCGTTTTAATTGACTTTGGTGCTGTTAAAGAAGAGATTGTTGAAAATGACCGTACAGGCGGCGGCATGACCACACAATTTGTGGGTACTCTGGGCTTTGCTCCACCCGAGCAGTTGGCAATGCGGCCCACCTTCTCCAGCGACATTTATGCGGTCGGTGTCACTTGCCTCTATCTCCTCACAGGCAAGCCTCCCATGGAGTTTGACTACGACCCCTTGACCGGCGAATTGCGCTGGGAACAGGAAGTCTATGTTAGTGATTTCCTGGCCCGCATCCTTGACAAGATGCTGAAAGTGTCGGTGAGCGAGCGTTACCACACGGTTGAGCAAGTCCAGCGAGCCCTCGAACTGGAATCCTACATGGACAACCTGGCGGATTGCATGACAACTAAACGCCAGTTGACTGACAGTGTAGAAGAAGACTCCTCCTCTTCGAGCTATTCCCCCTTCTCAAGAACTGCAGAACAAATTCGGCAGTGGCGCTCCCGACTACGCCAACATCAAAAAAAACAACGGAAAGATCTGCTCGGCTCTGAGTACAACTCTCGCCGGTATCCCTCTTAGAGAGTTTTTGCCTAAGAATTTACCCAGGATGTTGGTGCTTTGCCCGTTTTGCGGGCAAAGCACCAACATCCTGGGTAAATTCATTGCTGAAAATCTCCTTAACTGCAAACTTATTTCTTCTTGGATGATCTAAAGTACCGGCTGAGCAGGTACTTTACAGAAAATACCCTTGTTTTTGAGCAATCCTATAAGCTGAAGTGCCCATTTTTGCGTACACTAAGCGCACGCAAAAATCGGAGTTTTATAGGGCTTACGCATTCTTGTTGTGTGATGAAAGCACACAGTACATAACAAGAATGCGTAAGCCCTGTTTTGTTTAGGGACGCCTAGTTTAGGGCAAAAAGAGAAGGCAGGTATTTTACCCTGCCCTCTCTTCTTACTCAGAGCTAGATGGCTATCAGTGGTTAGTAAACAGAGAAGGAATTTACAACCTTACGAAACTGGTCTTGAACTTTTTCCCATCGACGCTGGGTGGTTGAGAGATTGAAGGTGAAGAGCTGACCCCGACGCACAATGACACTCGCAAGGTTGTGTCGAATTTGATTCGGGAGTTTGACTTCGTACTCCAATAAGTAATAAGTTTTCCCGTCAACGTCTTTGCGATCGGCACTAATGAGTTCTGCTTGCCGCCCAGAATCGGCAGGGGCGATCGCCTGTTTCTGTAAGCGATACCCAACTTCGCTGGGAGTACCCAGATCTTCCAGAGTTTTGCCATCGGGTACGGGGTTAATGATGACACTCACGTTTTCTGTTTCTTCAATCAGGTCATGCAGCACCACATCGGGACCACCGGGTACTTTGACTGTTACCCAACCATTGGGATACAAAAACTCGTATCCATCATAGTTATCTGCATAGCTCTGCAACGTTGTTCCGACCGAACACCCCTGCAAGATAACCACCAAACTGACTAGCAGGAGAACGGCAATTCGTTTCAGCATGACCCTTGCTCTCGACAAAACTGCTTCTATTCTCCCATCTTCAGTAACTTACAAAACATTACAGATTAACGTACGTTGTACATCAATCTGTAATGCCTGATTTGGGGCGTGTTTTTCGTGCGCTTCGCGCACAAAAAACACGCGCTCATAACGAGTTTGGGTGGGTATGCCTTGGGTTTGAAACCTGGTTTCATACTCCAGAACATAGTTAAACTAATCTTCTTTAGGCTGGGCCGCACCATTCTGGGCACAGGTCTCCGTCCCAACCAAGAGGATAGAAGCCGCAGATGAGCATCGCTCGATTTTCCCCACATCCATAGGCAATGCCGTGGTAGTGAATGCAATCCTGGCATACAAGTGGACGGGTGTTTTCCGCTTCGCGAAAACCGAGTTGCGATCGCAGAATATGAAGTTTACTTTGTTGTCGATGCCAACGAGCGTGAGCTGCTTTACGAAAACAATCGTTGGCCATTTGAAAACCGGCTCGTCGGGACGCGTTCATAGGCAGTAGCACAGACTTGATCCGTGAAGAGACAGTGCGTTCAATGCGACCGAAACGTGTGGTGAAGCGTCGGTCGGCGGCCCCTGGCTATGAAATTCCTACGTATTCGCGACAGGCTCGACTGATGTGCAGTAGCCGAGACGCTCACCCCAGGAGACGTTATAGGGTTAACTACCCCTCATCTCCATGATAAACCTGAAAATTAGACAACAAAATATGGCTATGGGCTGCAAAGGGCTATAGCTACGTCAAAATTACGAAAAACTCTCTTCGGATAGAGTCTCCCACGATTTGCTATAGGAAGAAGTCGAACATAAAACTATAGTTTTATGTTCGACTTCTTCCTATAGCAAGTCTTTTTCTATGAGTAGTTTACTGAGAGCTTAGGAGGCGTTGCGATAGTGAAGGAAACGCAACATCAGCTTACTAATAAGCCTAAACACTATAGCGCTCTTCTTCCCACGGGTCACCCCGATGATGGTAGCCATTACGCTCCCAAAAGCCTGCCTCATCGTGATCGAGGAACTCTAGCCCGCGAATCCACTTCGCACTCTTCCAGGCATAGAGATGGGGAACAACTGTACGCATTGGCCCACCATGGGGCACAGGAAGGGGTTCGCCAAACAGGGTGTGGGCAAAAAAGTTTTCGTCTCGCACAAAATCTTCGAGAGGAAGATTTGTGGTGTACCCTCCATAGCAATGCTGCAACACATGGGTTGCAGTGGGAGGCACCTCAATGTGCTTCATAAAATCGGTAACTTTCACCCCAGTCCATTGCACATCCAGCTTTGACCAGGTTGTGACGCAATGAAAATCAGCGGTGAAGTCGCTCTGCGGCATCGCCATAAAATCATTCCAGTGGAATGTGGCGGGTGTGGCGAGCCCCCAAACGTGAAACTCCCAGGCGCTTTGATCTACCGATGGCGTTTCACCATAGGTGAGAACTGGGAAACCGCTCGCGAGGTGTTGGCCTGGCGGAACGCGATCGCCTAGTTCAGGATCAGGCTTGCGAAAGAACTTGCCCAGCATAGGAACTTACCCTAAAAGAGCTGCCATTACCGCCAGCATACCGGATTCGTAACTGTATGACGAATTTACTCTTCGTCTTCTTCCTCGTCAGTGGGATATACGAAGCTAGAGGAACGCCCAGTCAGAACCGACTTACCCAAAGAAAGGGCACGCTTGGCCTGAAGCTCAGCTTTCCGACGCCACGTCGCACGACGCTGATCTCGCTTAGATTTCGAGGTTTTCTTCTTAGGAACCGCCATGATGACTGCGCCTATCAAAATGTTCACAACCTTTCAAGGTTAGTGCAATGAGAGTAAAAAAACAAGGGGTAATAGAAACAGCAAGTTGTTCCTGTTACCCCTTAGCTGAAAATCCCCGAATGCCGTCATTTCATGCATTCACTTTTGGGAAGTTGCGCTATGTTTGACTGTTAGGAAATCAGCTCATCTGGCTTTGAAGTATGGATCGATCCAGCGGGCTCAGGTGGGAATCCTGTAGGCAGTTATAGGCGCGAGGGGTAGGGCATCAAAATTATGGTGAATTACTGGGCGATCGCCATTGGAATCAACCAATACGAGAACTTTCAACCGCTGACCTATGCAGAGCGGGACGCCCAGGCCATGCAACATGTTTGGGCGATGGAAGGGGGAATCCCTATTGAGCAATGTTTTCTGTTAAGTGATAACGCGACACCGGATGGGAGCAGTCAGCCTGCGCCAAACCGAGACACAATTCTGGATTTGCTAACGGATGTGTGCCAGCACCGTCTATGCCCTGATGATGTGTTGTGGTTGTTTTTTAGCGGATACGGAGCTCAATATCAGAACAAAGACTACCTCTTGCCCATGGATGCCGAGCCGACTCGGATTCCGGCCACGGCGATTGCAGTTGAAGATTTATTCGGTATCTTGCAAGCAGCTCCAACCCGTAACATTCTGACGTTGCTGGACATGAACCGTAGCCAGGGCACGCTAGGAGGTGAGGGGGCAGGGGCACAGACTCTTGAGTTAGCTCAGCATTTACAACTGCCCGTTATTCTGTCGTGTCGCCCTGAGCAGTTTTCCCATGAAACACTGCTATTACGGCAGGGTCTGTTTACCAGTGTTTTGTTAGAAGGGTTGCGAAGCTACGGCTGCCTGACACCGGAGCAGTTAGCTCAATTTTTGCGCAATCGCCTTCCTGAACTGAGTGAACACCACTGGCGGCCACGTCAAGATCCGGCCGTCGTCATTCCGGATCAGCAACGCTATCAACTGTTGCTTCCCGGCAAATCGCGCCCATCGGAGGCTCACTCATCTGCTGACGAGGATGGAGTTTTGCAATCCCCTGAACCACCCGTGGCCCCACTGCCACCACCACCGCCACCAGATATGGGCAACGGGACGGCTCCCTCCGAGGAGCAGGTGCCCGTAGAAGATGAGAAAACCTGGCAGAAGTTACTTCTGTTTGGAGGATTAACACTCCTAGCATTGTTGGCTCTGGTGGTGGTGAGAAATGGAGAAATAGTAACCCGTCCAACCACGACCCGACCGTCTCCCGGAACACAGGAGACGTTACCACCCTCTCCTAGCGTACCCCTTGGCGAATCGGGAACAGAAGCAGCTCCACAGCCATCACCCACTGATTCAGGCACACCGTCACCTACCGTTCAACCTGAACCGATCCCTGCCGCACCTCAAAATCCTGAGTTACCCCCTGTGGGCTCTGGAGGAGATGACTCATCAGGTAAAAATGATTTGGCTGCAACGGATCGTGATCGCCAGATCCTCGATAGTGCCCGAGCAACCCTTACCCGTTTCCGTAGCGACGCACCGACTAATCAGGTATCCGAGATTGGTGAAGCAATTCGTCAACTCCGACAAATTCCTCCTGGCAACCCAGTGTATGCAGAGGCACAGCAATCTCTCGATCGCTGGAGCGCCATGATTTTTGACATTGCCATTGGCCGAGCCGCTCGGCAAAATGGTGGAGATAGTGTAATTGCGGCCCAAAACTACCAGGCAGCGATCTCCGCCGCTCAACTGGTGCCGAGCGATCGCCCCGAAACTTACCGGGCAGCTATGCGCTCGATTACGGTTTGGAGCCAGAAAACCATGGATTTGGCTAATCTCAATGCATCTCAGGGAGCATTAGGTTTGGCCATTCAAGTGGCCAACTATGTACCGCCCAATACTCCCGCCTATGCAGAGGCACAACGGGCGATCGCTACCTGGCAAGCCCAGGTACAACCTCTTCCCGGAACTCAGCAAACGGCAGAGGTGCCTCCTCAATAATGTCTGGCAAACCGGACGGACGGTAGCCGTAGGAAGCAGAAATTTCTTTGGATGAAGAGGGGGGAGCCAGGCTCCCCCCTCTTCATTTATTGTTCTCCAGGAGTGAGTTCAGAACTTGACTGTAAATTGCGGGGATCAAGGGCATCTCGCAAGCCATCCCCCAGGATGTTAAAGGCCAGCACAGTTAGCACAATCAGAATTGCAGGCGACCAGACGAGCCAGGGTTGAAGAACCAGGATAGAAGCATTGGTAGCAAGGGATAGCATGTTCCCCCAGGACGGATCGGGCTGCTGAATCCCCAGCCCAATCAGGCTTAACACAGCCTCCGATACGATGAAGCTGGGAATCGTCAGAGTAGCTGAAATAATGACATACGTGGCCGTTTGGGGCAGCACATGGCGCAGGATAATGTAGAGGGAGCGGCCTCCCATCGCTTTGGCAGCCTGAACAAATGGTCTTTCCCGAATCGATAAAACTTCTCCTCGAATGACCCGAGCAATCCCAGCCCAGCTCACAAACGAGGTAATCAGCACAATCAGCAGAAAGCGTTGCGCACTGCTCAGGCCGGGAGGCAAGACGGCAGCAAGAGCGACTAATAGATAGATCGCTGGGAGAGTCATGAGAACTTCTACAATGCGCATCAAACCCGCATCGATCAAGCCTCCGAAGTAGCCTGAAATACCTCCCACTAATAATCCCAGTGGAAAGGAGATGAGAATCCCCACAATGCCAATGCTGAGGCTGATGCGACCACCGTAAACTAAACGACTGAACTGATCACGCCCCTGCTCATCTGTGCCCAATAGATTTAGCTTGCCCGGCCCCGTCGTACCAAACAGATGAAGATTACTAGGAATGCCGGGCAATAGATCGATTTCTTCAAACTTGGGTTGAGTGAGGGAAAACTGCGTGGGTAGTGGCAGACGAAGCTGCAGCCATCGGTAGGAATCTCCCTGCACGAACAGACGAATGGGGGAGGGTTGGCTGAAGTCTTGCTCAAGAGTGCGATCGCCCGTCTCCAGCTCTACCGGCCCCTGAATAGTGGGATAGACATGCGGCCCTAAGAATTGCCCATCCTGGGTGCGCCAGTGGATTTGGGTTGGTGGTAGGAGCGAACCATCCGACTGAGCAACGTAGGGATCGTAGGGTGCAACGAACTCAGCGGCGATCGCTGCCAGGTAAAAAATCAATAACACTATTGCCCCTAGCCGAGCCAGAGGATTCTTCTTCAGCTTGTGCCACCACTTCATAGGTCGTTCAGGAAAGGTCTAAGCCGGTTTGCTGCATGTAACTGAGGAGCCAATTTGCCATCGTCGCCCGCCGAGTCAGCCGGGGTACGAGTTCGCCCACCTTATAGCCTGAAAACCCCAGTTCCTCCTTTAAGAGTTGCTTGTTTTGGGCCGGAATGGCGCGTGTTAGCTTAACCGTGGCAGGACGGCTCTCGATAAAGTTGGGAGGTTCAGGATAGGCTTCACGCCACTCTGGCGAAACCTCCGAGGTTTCCCACCTTCCGAGGGTTTCGTCGTACCGATATCCTAAACCATTCCACACCAAACGATTGACGGTATCATCATCCAGTTCGTTATTGAGAATGGCCCAGATAGTTTGGCGGGTCAGGGGTGGAAGATTAGTCACAGAAATTATGAAATGGAAAGCAACACAGAGATTTATAGTACTGCTAGAGACTGCTTTAAGCGTTGTTTCTTGTGCACTTCGTACACGATAAAGCAAGCCTTTCAGCCGGCCAACCCTACTCCAGAGGCCGTCTGAGTACCGAAGAGATTTGTCTGCTGTTTGCCTTCAATTACCAGGAGTTTGATATGACATCATTTCAACCGATTCCACCGCCGCGTGGCTGGTCTCCTCCCGTCGAACCTGTTACCCCTTCCTATCACTCTACTTCGTCAGCAGAGCCCTACATTCCACCTCCGATTGGCAGTGCTCCGGCTAATCTAGTGGCCAGCCAACCTTTAACACCTGCGATTGGAGGGGCATCCTTACCACCTATCCCACCTCCCATCGGCGGCTATCCAGCTTACGCCGCCCTCCAACCGGGCTCAATTCCACCACCAATTGGCTCCAAACCCCCAGTGGCTCCCTATGCACCACCTCTAGGGGCCGACCCAGAAACACTGCTGGCTAGCCAACCCATTTCCCCACCGATTGGGTCAGCTCCAGCGGCCATGTTAGGCGGAACCATGCCACCACCGGTAGGCTGGGCTCCTTCAACACGACCGGAACATCAGATGATCCGTCCACCCATTGGTGGGCCACCAGCACCCTAACAGCAGGGGTTTCAGCAAAAAAATGACGGGAGCTTTCCCCCGTCATTTTTTGCTGAAGATTAAACTATTTTAATTGGGTCACGCGCCAGTTGAGCTTGAGGTTAATCCAGAAGTTCCAAACAGTGACAGCGGCGATCGCCAACAAGTTTGCCAGATAAGCATTTATCCCAAACACGTTAAACAGAAGATTCAGCAGCAGCACCTTTAACACCAGGCCCATCAGACAGACGATGTTGAATTTGAGGAAGCGTTTGGCGATCTGCCGCCAAGCTTGCTGTTCACGCGCGATGTCACCAAACGTCCAGCGATCGTTCCAGATAAAGTTATTGATGATGGCAAATTCAGCAGCGATAATCGCGCTGCGAGTCAACCTCAGCTCAAATACGTCGTATAGCAAGTAGAGGATACCCATATCCACAAAAACGCCGCTCGCGCCTACCATCCCAAAGCGCAAAAAGCGCCCCATGGGGAACTGAAGGTGACGGCGAATGCGCCCCAGTCTACCCAGAGCTACACGCAATCGTAATAGATGATGGAGGTAATCCAAGTACTGCCGCCAGGTCACTTTGCTTTCCCCTTCCTGACGCTCCTGGAAGACGTAGCCAACCTCCGCTACCTCGTCAATATTGCCTCGGCCTAGCACCTCAATCAGGATCTTGTAACCCAGCGGGCTGAGGGGACGTTCGGCGATCGCCTCCCGCCGCACCATAAAATAGCCACTCATGGGGTCAGAGACGCGACTTACGACATCCGGCAGGAGCACTAGTCCCACGAGCTGTGCCCCTCGCGATAAAATCCGCCGTGTCAAGCTCCAGGTGCTGACCCCACCCCCAGAAACATGGCGACTGGCCACTGCCAAATCTACCCCCGCTTGTACGGCCTTTAAAAGTTGCAGCAGGGTTTCTGGCGGATGCTGAAGATCCCCATCGATCACCCCCAAAATCTCGCCTTGGGCCACCTGCCAACCCCGAATCACCGCCGTAGATAGCCCCTTTTCTCCCTGCCGCCGCATAACCCGCAAATGTGGATACTGAGCCCTGAGGGATTCTGCGATTGCCCAGGTCTGGTCAGGGCTATCATCATCTACCACGATCAGTTCATAGCGATCGCCCAAGGTTCCTTCCAAGAGCTGGCTGAGAATCGTGACCAGGGAAGTGATGTTCTGGCTCTCGTTATAAGTAGGAATAACCAGCGAAAAGAAAACCTCCCCCGACCCCGGAGAAAAGCTCCCTGGAGTAACCGGAGGGGCAGCTGGTATAACAAGAGGGCCAGTTGGAACAGTCAGCAAAGCAATATCCGTTGGGTTTTATGGGAATAGGTGTTTCCTTTAAAGAGATTACCCAGGCCCAAACAACGGACACTACTCTAGCACCTCTGCCAGCAAAAGCAATTGCACAGCCATGAATCATCTAGGCTCAGTGCAAGGCATGGTCTAGATAATTTATGGCTGTGCAGTTTGATGCTTACTTTATAAGTGCTAGCGGCTTTGAAAAGTAAATAAGGTTCTAAGCGTAGACCTGCCGATAATAATCCTGGTATTCCTCGGAAAGCAGGGGTTGCCACCAGTCACGATTTTCCAGGTACCACTGCACAGTCTTACGGAGACCGCTTTCGACCGTTTCCTGGGGTACCCAACCCAGTTCTGTGCGGATCTTAGTGGCGTCAATGGCATATCTGCGATCGTGGCCCGGGCGATCCTTCACAAAGGTAATTAACTGTCGGGCCGGGCGAACCGGGAGGTCTTCCGCCATTTCATCCATCAGGTCACAGAGCATGCCAACCAGATCGATATTTTTCGCCTCGTTATTGCCGCCGACGTTGTAGGTTTCACCGGGCACAGCATTGTGAATGACACAGTCTAGAGCACGGCAGTGGTCACGCACATACAGCCAATCCCGTACATTTTGCCCATCCCCGTAAACAGGCAGCGGCTTGCCCAGCAGGATGTTGATACACATCAACGGAATCAACTTCTCAGGGAAGTGATAAGGGCCGTAGTTATTAGAACAGTTGGTGATCAGCGTCGGCATCCCATAAGTATGGAAGTAAGCCCGAGCCAGGTGATCACTTCCTGCTTTAGAGGCAGAATAGGGACTGTTAGGGGTATAGGGCGTAGTTTCCGTGAAGGCAGGGTCATTAGGACCCAAGCTGCCATAAACCTCGTCCGTAGACACGTGCAGAAAGCGGAATTCCTCGGGTTTGCCCTGAGCTTCCCAGTAATGGCGGAAGGCTTCTAAGAGCGTGAAGGTACCAACGACGTTGGTACGAACAAACGCATCCGGACCGAGAATAGAGCGATCCACATGGGATTCTGCGGCGAAATGGGCGATGGTGTCGATCGCCTCTTCTTGTAACAGGGCATCGATCACGGGGCGATCGCAAATATCACCATGCACAAATCGCAGGTTTGCTGTCCCTTCCAGAGGGGCCAGGGTGCTGCGATTACCAGCATAGGTGAGGGCATCCAGCACGATGACGCGATCGCCCGGATAAGTTTCACACCAGTGATGAACAAAATTGGAACCGATAAATCCGGCTCCTCCAGTGATGAGAATTGTGCGGGGGCGGCGGGCTACCTGGAGGGATTCAGTCGTCATCGTTTACCTCGTCAAGACGGTTGGGCAGTGGAACGGAAAGGAGGGCAGGGAAAAGGGTGTGAGGGGCGATCGATAGAGCCAGAAGAAATCTAACCTAGATGAGCTCGACCTGAGAATCATCGCCAACCATAAACCGCAGCGCTTTAGGCCTGCGCGGTGCTTCCACAACCTTGGCTCGCTGGCCAATTAAGCTATCAACGATGCGCTGGTGCACGTTACAAACCTGAGCACCCTGGAGCAGTACGCTGTGTTCCAGGTCAGCATGCAACAGCTTCACATCACTGGCGATGCTGCTGTAAGGGCCGATAAAGCAGTTCTCGATGTGGCAATTGTCACCAATGATGACTGGCCCTCGGACCGTGGAGTTGATGATTTGAGTACCTTTGCCAATGGTGACGCGACCGATCACCTGGCTGTTCTCATCCACAAACCCCTGGTTTACGGTCTCCACATAGCTATCCAAAATGACGCGGTTCGCTTCCAGCAAGTCATCCTTCTTCCCGGTATCCAGCCACCATCCCTGGAGCTGGTGGGCAGCAACGCCTTGGCCGCGGTTAATCAATTCCTGAATGGCGTCCGTAATCTCCAACTCACCCCGAGCGGAGGGCTGAATGCTGGCGATCGCCTCATGAATCAGGGGAGAAAACAAATAAACCCCAACCAGAGCCAGGTTTGATGGAGGTACCTTGGGCTTCTCAACCAGTTGAAGCACCCGACCTTGCTCGTCCACCTTTGCCACCCCGAAGGCTGTGGGATTCGCTACGGAGCACAGCAAAATCAGGGCATCTAGAGGTTGGGACTTGAACTTGTCCACCAGAGCCCCCAGACCGCCCTGCACCAGGTTATCTCCCAGGTACATGACGAAGGGTGCATCCCCCAGGAACGACTGGGAAATTTTAACGGCGTGAGCGAGGCCAGCAGGTTGCTCTTGCAGGATGTAAGTAATATTGACACCGAAGCGCTCACCGTTGCCTGTTTTGGCTTTCACCTCTTCCCCGGTTTCGGGGCTGATGACGATGCCAATATCTGTAATGCCAGATGCTGCGATCGCCTCCAGGCCATACCAGAGAATGGGTTTGTTAGCAACCGGAACCAACTGTTTCGCGCCCGTATAGGTCAAAGGGCGCAACCGAGTACCTTTACCACCCGACAGGATGAGTGCTTTCATAACGCTGACTCAGAGTATCTCCCTATCATTAATCCCTATCCAGCCACTTACGTACCAGTCGTTCTCTGATCTTCAAAATGAGGACATAAGCCCAAGGATTTTATGAAGCTTTGACAAATCAATCCGGAATTATATCCAGAGTCTTTTTCAAGTCTTCTACAGAGACGATAAAACCATTGGGGACTTCTTCGCCCACAACAAAGCTATAGTTCACATCCAGGCAATCAGCATAATCTTTGTAGGTGTTGTTGAAGCGATAGGGTGGTTGTAATGCCAGAAATGTTCCACCCTCAGCAATACCATAGATGCCATGGGCCATGTGGCTGCCTTCAACACTAGCAACCACCTTTGCCCCCAGAATTTTTTGCATCACTTCGGCCGCACTCAAGTTTTCCTGGTCAACGATAGTAAAGCCAACAGATTGAAAGAACTCTTCAATCGCGCTTTCATTCACCAG
This sequence comes from Leptolyngbya sp. PL-A3, assembly GCF_039962325.1. Taxonomy (NCBI): domain Bacteria; kingdom Bacillati; phylum Cyanobacteriota; class Cyanophyceae; order Leptolyngbyales; family Leptolyngbyaceae; genus Leptolyngbya; species Leptolyngbya sp. PL-A3. The sequence continues at coordinate 174,652 of NZ_JAMPLB010000001.1, read as the reverse complement.
AGTCCGGCTCGCACCCGACTTACCTCTTCGGATAAAAACCCCGGGATGTTTTGCTTGCCCAGCCTCACCCTGCTTTAAAGAAGAACGGAAATATTCATATCGCTTTTGCTTGAAGCTATTCTGACTGTAATCATCAAACACGATCAACTCACGGCAGCGAGCCAAGCCGACAGATTTTGAATGGATTTGAAATAACTCTCGATAGCCTGCTTCATGCAAGTAGGGAGATCGGTGAACTGAAAGCTTTTGAAAGGGGCTGAAATCAATAATTGATGCCGTTACTTCATCACGTATCCAGTGACCAAAAAAGCGATTACCATACCAACCGGCAACCAATTGCGCTTCAGAGAGTTCTTCAAAGGAGCCATTTAGCCAAAGTTTATCTCGTCCTTCTTTGATGGAGTATTTCATGGCTCCTTTGTAGAAATGCCCATCAATAATTTCAATATTTCGAATCAGGTAGGCCATGGTTGGAGCATATTCTCGTTCCCCACCCTGGATCAGTTTCAATTCCCTTTCTCGATTGGTAAACTCACAAACTTCTGTGACTCTGTCCAGCATTTGTTCGAGATAAATGGATGGGCGTTTAACCTTACTCTCAGAAGGCCAGAGAACCCAACTTTTGTCACTTATTTCGGGGAGTTTCTTACGCCCCGTAAAGGAGCGAATCATGGCATTTTTCAACAAAGCTTGATTGATCATTACGGTAGATTCCATCTAGTTGAGCAGTTTGTTTAGGCTTGAAAGAATACTTTTAAAACAGACTCTAAAGTTTAAGAGGTGCCGCATAGAGCGGAATGATCTTCAAGCATCGCCACAATGGGCAATCGAAGCATACTTAGAATGCCCATTCCTGCCGCAAGCATAACCTTATTTAACCTGACGGATTAAGGGCTTTTTCAAGAGGCGCGCTTTGCGCACCCCTCGGAAAAGCCCTTTTTGGGTTATCCCAAATTGAAGTATTTAAAGAGCCTAATGTAACAGCATGCTGTGTTAAATGTTTATAAAAAAAGTGGTGCAACGCAAAGGCTACACCACTTCTTTTGGGGAGGGGGGAAACCCTCCTAACATTGTTGCCGTAAAGTTCCCCTTAGGCTTTGAGAGCTAGCCGTATTAGTTGCCGGCAGGCTCTACAGTGGTATCGTCTGTATCCAGATCTGAACCATCTGGACTAACCGTCGCATCGGTCTCTACCGTTATCGTTACTGTATCGGAAGCTGTATCATCGACCTCCACTGTTGTATCCTCTGCAGCATCCAGAGTTGCATCATCTCCGGCATCTAGACTTGCACCATCATCGATGGAATCATCTTGTGTATCATCGTCAACCGTGCTGTCTGTGTCGATGGTTGTGCCGTCGTCGACTACACTATCTTCTGTATCAACCGTTGTGCCGTCGTCGACCACATCATCTTCCGTATCAACAGTTGCACCATCATCGAGCACATCATCTTCTGTATCAACGGTTGTATCATCGTCGGTTACATCATCTTCCGTATCAACCGTCGTACCATCGTCGACCGTGTCTTCATCCGTATCAACCGTTGTACCATCGTCAACCGTGTCTTCATCCGTATCAACATCGGTGTCGTCGGTTTGGGAATCGACAGTGGTATCAGGCGAGAGTTGACGCAAGCCCACCAGGCTCGGGAAGATACGGCTTGAGGGACCAATTAAGCGATAGGCTGTAACAACGGTCGTATCATCAGTCTCAAACTCGTCGTCGTCAACCTCAAGCTCATCATCAACCTCATTGCTTCCTCGGGGCACGATCACGTAGTAGCGACCGCCCCCAATTTCCTGATAGCGAATCTCATACCGTTGCCGTCTGTTCGTTCTGCCAAACTCAACATTTTCAGAGCTACTAAGAAGAATCAACTGCTGCGAGAAGGCCGAAACATCAAAGCTCGACAATGTCAGCAGGCTAGTATTGAGGGTTGTGTTCGACGTGTAATTTGCAGAGTCAAGCCGATTAATGGCGATCGTGTAATTGTTGGTTGTGGTATTGTTATCGCCACCCGTTACTTGAATCGGTTGCCCAGGATAGAAGACGGTGACATAAGGGCCAACCTGAATAGGATTCGTGATATTGATGGTCGTGCCACACACGTTGCAGGTAGAGGTTGCTCCCTGCCCACCATCATCATCAGAGCCACTGTTGAAGCTTTCGTCAAAATTGTAGCCGTCGCTTGTGTCAGTATCAATACTGCTGATGTCACCCAAACCTGGGAAGGCAGTAAATTGAATCTCTGAAGCTTCACCCTCAGAACGCGTACCGCCCTGCTCAAAGTTATAGCGGATTTGGCCACGGGTACCCGTGCTGCTGAACGCGACCCCATCCGTACCATAAGCGCCAAAGGTTGCCAATACCCCTTCAACTCGGCCATTGCCGCGAATCTGGAATCGGTCTAATGGCAGCGAACCATCAATCTGAGCAGCAGCTCCTGTCAGAGTTGCATCAACGATGCCCCCCTCGCCACGAATTCTAAAGGTACTTGTGCTACGGCCAGGTGCAGGAGCACTCTGCGCGTTGATTTCAAAGCGCTGATTGGCTTCTCCAACAAACCGAATCCCGTCGCTGGTGGTATTGAACAGATAAGAGCCTGCCGCTAAATCTTCTCCCTCAAATCGGAAGTTGAGACGCTGAAGAATAGGGACTGAAGTGGGGGGGTTGCTGCCACCGCCTGAGGGTGAGAATGAAAGGGTCGAAGGCAAATTGATCAGACCATCATTCAAGGTTGTGTCTAGATCGCCAACCTGTAGTTCGCCTTCTGTCGCCGTGAACTCACTTCCCTCTACCGTCGCATTTTCCAGACCAGGCAGGAAAATCAGGGGCGCGCTTCCTAGCACACTGGGGCTAATCAGGGTTCCATTGAAGTTTAAGGAGGACGCAAACGAGTCTACCTCAAAGGACAGGATCGTTTCCCGTTGAGTGAAGGGTAACAAGTTTCCATTTTGTGTCAGGGCCACCCCGGAAAGATAGCCTTGCAGGATACCTGTATCCCCTGCGTCTACAGCTTGGTTTCCACGATCATCGAATGTTGCGCTGGTTGGCACAAATATGGAGGTGGTTGAGGTTCCATTCTCACTTTCGATGCGGAGCTCTTGAACCGAGAGATCAAACAGGCTGGTACCAGGAGTCGTTTGACCAGGAGCGATATTTTGACCGGGGACAAAGAATGCTGCATTACCACTGAGTTGCCCACCAGTTACGCGAATTTGAGCATTACCCGCGGTTGGGAACAGTAATGCTAGACCACTGGCGATCGCAAGTCCTGCAGCTAACCGGGTTGACTTAAAAATCATGAACAGGCCTCCTAGGTGAATCAAATGCTGAATACAGCACATTAAAACTTTTTGCAAACGTAGCTCGACCAGTAGAGACAGTCTGTTAGGCCATGTCTTTCAGGTAACGTCTTATCAGTTTATCAGCGGTATTCCTGGAAACCCGGGAGCAGTAGGGTAATGGACAGTACACCAATCAGAATCACACCTTAGAGAGATGTTTGATAAGTACCTGGGCAATCTCGGACTGTCTAACACCCCTAGTCAAATGGACATTTTAAGCCAGACTGACTTTATGAGTGCGGGGGCTAATCGAGAAAACTTACTGCGAGGGAAAGGAGCAGAAACAGCAGGGCATAAAGCCAACCTCGATTCCCAGTTAAATCTAGCAAGGTAAGAATTCATACAGTGTATTCATTTTCATATCGTTACTGAAAGTAGGAGTTTTATAAATTTATTATCAAGACGCGTGAAGCTTGGGAACCTATTAGAAGCATTTATTTTCTCCTAGCAGCATTCTCGGTTTGTTGATCCACTGTGGAGCATAACAAGAAATTTGCGCTGCAACCCTAATCTTTAAAGCGAATACGGACGATGTATGGCTCAACGCACTCTGCATCATCGGTACCTGGAGCACAGACATACGTGTTGAGGTTTCGAGATGGATAAAACTTACCAACGGCACCATCAAGCAGCTTGAGTTTGATGCTTAGCTCTCTAACTGACAGATGAGCTTTTTCAAAGGTACACGAGGCGTAATGCCATTCTCTTGGGGGATGGGCATGCGCGTGCAGAGGCAGGCAACATGCCTATTGCCAGCAGGATAACAGCTTCATATTGATATGAGAGTTGCGCCCTGCTGTGAAGGATAAAATCCCAGCATGCACCTTTCTAAGACTGAACCTCAGAAGTCCTATTTTTCGTGTGCGTCGCGCACTAAAAATAACCTCAGGCTGCAGTGCTTATTTTGGCGTGCGCAAAGCGCACGCCAAAATAAGCGTTTTCGAGTGCCGCGCAATGCGCGGCACTCGAAAACGCCCTTAACCCGAACTCAGGTTAAAAATAGGGCTTCTGAGGTTCAGTGCAAGACCTGAGTCAAGAAAACGGTTAGATCTGGCAAACCTATACCGTAGGCATGCCAGATCTAACCGTTTTCCTTGCCCTCAAAAGTACCGGCGTTCGCTTAATGAGGAATATTCGCTAACATTTGCCGGAGCCCCTGCCGCCAGTGAGGCTGGGGTTTGCCAAGCAGTGCAGCTGTTTTTTGCTGTGATAGGACAGAGTAGGCAGGGCGTTTAGCAGGTGTCGGATACTCAGCGGTCGTAATCGGCAGAACGCGTTGAATACGGAGCGGAAACCCTAAATGAGCTGCCTCCTCGAAAATAGCGGTGGCAAAGTCGTACCAACTAATGGCCCCACTATTTGTAACGTGGTAGGTACCTGCAATCTGGGCAACGCGATCGCCCTCCATCGCCCCAACAAACTGTAAAATAGCCTGGCCCAAATCCCCTGTCCAGGTAGGTGAGCCCACCTGATCGACCACAACTTTCAGTTCTTCCCGCTCCTGGCCCAGACGAAGCATCGTTTTGACAAAGTTGCCTTTACCCCCATTGCCGTAAACCCAGGCGGTACGGAGGATGAGATGGCGATCGCACTGCTCTCGAATCCCCTCTTCCCCTGCCAGCTTAGATGTTCCGTAAGCTCCTAAAGGACTGGTTGGATCGCTTTCCAGGTAAGGGGTATTCTTTTGCCCGTCAAATACATAGTCCGTAGAGATATGCATCAGAGTGGCTCCAAGCGACTGGGCCTCTTCTGCCATTACAGTGGGAGCCGTACCATTAATAGCTTGAGCCAGTTCTAGTTCGCTCTCAGCTTTGTCAACTGCTGTGTATGCAGCGGCATTAATGATCAAGCTGGGTTCCACATCTCGGATCAGTTGACGGATGGCATCCGGCTGAGTCAAATCTAGTTCTGCTCGACCGACAGCTTTGACCATACCGACTGCCGGTAATAGCGCCTGTAGCTCTTCCCCCAACTGCCCATCTTTGCCTGTTAGCAAAATTCTCATGCAAATACCTCTGCATCCCGAAAGAATGTTCCATCTTTGTCTTTTGCAGAGAGGCTTGGTTCCCCATTCAGGGGCCAAGCAATATCCAAATCTGGGTCACTCCACAAAATGCTGCGCTCATGCTGAGGAGCATAGTAATCCGTCGTTTTGTACAACACTTCCGCTACATCGGAAGTGACAACAAAGCCATGGGCAAATCCTTCGGGGACCCAGAGTTGTCGCTTATTTTCAGCACTCAGCACACAACTGACCCACATACCAAAGGTAGGCGAAGAGCGCCGAATGTCGACCGCCACATCAAAGATTTCCCCGGCAACAACCCGCACTAATTTACCCTGAGTTTGCTGAATCTGATAATGCAAACCCCGTAGAACATTTCGGGCGGAACGCGAGTGGTTATCCTGCACAAAGCGGGCTGAGATGCCTGTTTTATCTTGAAATGCCTGCTCGTTAAAGCTCTCAAAGAAAAAACCTCGTTCATCGCCAAAAACGCGAGGCTCCAGAATCAAAACATCAGGAATTTCAGTCGGAATGAGGTTCATAGAAGGGTTTGGATGGAATAACAATAGCCGTTCAGAATATCGGGCGATCGCCTCTATCAGCCAGAGAAGCTATCAGTGGAAACACGCCTAGAATGCCCATCCTCCGTACAACCGTAACTCTACTCATAGCTTCTAGTGATAAACTTTAGAAACGTAAAGTCTTCATCAACCCTTGAGAAATTTTTTCTGAAGTCCTTGATTTTGTGTGCGCTTCACGCACACAAAATCAAGGACTTCAGAAAGAGCTATAGGAATTGAGAACGGCGTATCACACCGTCCTCAATTCCTATAGCTTTATTCCTGTGTACGGAAAGCCTATAGCAATGACCTCCGGACTCGCTCTTAGCTAGGCTTATTAGACCCTTCAGTAATATGAGCTGGCATACCCACTGCTGTTCTATACGCGGGAACATCGTTCAGCACTACAGCGTTCGCCCCAATGCGCGCATGTTCACCAATCGAAACAGGGCGGATAATTTTTGCACCCGCACCGATATCCACATGGCCCTTCAGATGAACCCCTCCAACAATGGTGACTTGCTGCAAAACAAGACAGTTGGGGCCAATATAGGCATTGGGATGAATCACGACGCCATTGGGGTGAGGCATCAACAAACCGCCCGCGATCTGACAGTTGAGAGGAATATCTGCCCCACTCACAGCGCTCCAAAACCGATGCCAGAGAACATACCAGCGGCATATCACCCATCCCAATGGGGAGCCTTTTTTCTTCCAAAACTGGTATCTACGGATGCACTTTAGCAGCTGACGGCTCGGATCCCACCACCGCTGACACTCTTCTCGGCTCCAATCCGGCTCGGACGCAGAAATCGATATATCCATAACAGTTGCTGCAACAGTTGCTGTCATTGAAGGCTCCTCTGGAACGTGGCTCGTTCAGGCCGTTTCCGGACTGTGGATAAGAAGTCTAAGAGCAGAAGTTTCACCCAACGGTTTTATCTGTCAACGGGTGTTTGAAAAGCCTCAACAAGATTGTTTTCCGAATTCATAGTGCCCGAAAAAAACACCTTGCAAACACCCCTTAAACTTTGGAGAATCAAGTTTTTTTTAATAAGGATAAAAAGCAATTTATAGTACAAGGGATAGATTTTTCGTGCGTGACATACACGAAAAATCTAGTAGTTCGCAACACCCTTAAGCTATAATTTTCGCTGGGATACCAACAGCAGTTCTACCTGTAGGGATGTCTTTGAGAACAACAGCATTGGCACCGACGTTAACATCATTGCCAAGGGTAATTCCTCCCAGCACCTTAGCACCCGCACCAATATTGACGCGATCGCCCAACTTTGGGGCATCCAATGGCTTTTCCAAATAGCGGTTGCCCAGCGTTACTCCCTGACGAATGACACAATCATCGCCAATTTCGCAATAGCCGTGCACAACAATACCATGTTGATGTTCAATGACTAAGCGACGCCCAATTTTCGCGGTGTAGGGCAACTCAATACCATAGGTATTGCGAACTTTGCGATAGAGCATGCGGTACAAAATACTAAAGGGTGCCCGCAAGAACTTAGGTTGGAGTTCCATACGCCAAACTCCAAAACGGTAGACGGCAAGCGCTCGAAACCCTGGTTTTGTCCAATCCCGTCCATTAGCAACCCAATCCTCTTGAATCAGTTGCCATAGAGTTAGAGATTCTGGTTCTGAAGGATGTGCAACAAGCGTGTGCCCTAATGTAACCATAAACTGTTCCTGGGTTTTATTCGTTTGCGGACTTCTGAAAGTTGAGCGAATTGAGATTTTCTATCGAAACGTAGAATTGAGGGCTTAGATCGAAAGTAGCCAGGGAGCACAGCCTTTCACATCCTCCTTTTGAGGCATCCACAGGGTGATTCCCTCCTCCTTCGGAACTGCCAGTGCTCCAAGGCGACTTCAAACCGTTTTAGCTGGATCGATAGCGCGACCTCTCATGAAGACACTGTTGCGCCAAAAATCCCCGAGCATTTGGGGAGGATCAAGGTCAGGTTTTTGCTGCAATACCCGCCGTGCACGCCAGGAAGCAAATCCTGCCGCCCACAACGCATCTGCAACAGCTCCATAAACCCAGCCATAGTTTTTGATGAAGTAGCGATGGCGGGAGTCAAACCAGTACTGGGGGAGACGCTTGGGGGGACGCTTTTGATCGGTAACCCCAGATGCTTGCCCAACGAGATGAACAACGTGACTTTCAGGTACATACCAGCAGGGCCAACCCGCTCGATGAGCTTGCAGGCAATAATCCATCTCCTCGTAGTACATGAAGTAGCCTTCGTCCATCAATCCAATATCTTGAATGACTTCGCGACGAACCATCATGCTGGCTCCCGCAACCCAATCTGTGAGGCAGGCCTCCTCCGATACAGGCGGAGCCACTACCCAAGGTTGCAATAGGCGAGACAACACTCCCAGACGCACCCCAGAATCCATTTCACTAAACAAGGTATGGAAGCGAAACGCCGAGCGTTGGGGTGTCCCATCGGGATCTTCCAGGCGGCTTCCCGCTATACCAACCTTGGTATTCGCTTCCATAAACTGCCACAGAGTACGAATGCCCCCCGGCCGGACGACGGTATCTGGGTTGAGCAGCATCACGTAGGGCGGCAAGGTGCCGCTCTCGTAATAAGGCCGAATGGCGGCGTTGTTGCCATAGGCGAACCCGCCATTCTTGGGCAGGGGCATCAGGTCAGCCCATGTTCCCCAACCACCTGCCTCAATAGCAGCCTGAATTTGCTCAACGGAACCATCCCCCGAGAGATTGTCAGTGACAACCACCCGTGTCGGTGGCAGAGTTGGAATTTCATCAACGAGCGATCGCAAACAATCAATGGTTAAAGCAGGGGTCCGGTAATTGAGAACCACGATTAACAGGGTTAAGCCTTCCGTTGACTGTTGGAAATCCAGCATAAAGAATGTCCGTTCGACTTATACCTGTTTCAGGAATCTGTGTTCAGTGACGTTATCCATCGATTTGCGCGATTTACTGCCGCACATCTATCGCCTGATCTTTAAGATGCCTGACTCAGTATGATTTGCACATAGTATTTTCTACGTATATCCCGCTTTTGTTATTGGACAGGAACCGTATAAACCGCAAATACAAACCAATTTGTCCTGAGTACTTTCCCCTGATTGATTTAGCTACTCAAAGCAATAAAAGCTAGCACCCACAGCTTTCTCTATGCATTTTCTCCACAGCATAGAGGAAGCCTCCGGAAAATAACCAGTTTTGCTCTATCAGCTCTATCATTTGAACATTCTAGAAAATAATCGTGTATCACGACTCACATTTTGTAAGTTGTTTAGAGGCAACTCACAGTACGGGACAAAAATTAAAACTATCTCTAGAACCCGGATTTTGGATTGGAGGGGCCTTCGCTCCTCCAATCCAAAATCCGGGTTCTAGAAGTTTTGTCCTGTATTAAAGAGGCAAGTATTACAGCGCTTTGTACTTAAATCAGCCCTGGTTGTTTTTGTGAGAATCGCGCAGAGCATGGCTCTCACAAAAATAACCAGATTTTAAGCGATTGAAAAGCCCTTAAACTTTGGCTGAATAGCAGACGTCATTAGTTGCCCTGTTTAGAATAGAGAGGAACAATGGATCGCTGTCTTTAGGGGTCAGGGTACCTATGCAAACGCCCTTCTGCCCCTGAATTGAGCGACCAAACATGTGAACACTGATTTAGGTTTTAGAACCATGGGCAGCCTTTTGGGCACAGTGTTAGGGTTTCTCATTCTTATGAGCCTTTCGGGTTTTAAGTTAGACCGAGAGTATCAGCGGGGCGTGATCTTTCGCTTAGGGCGTTCTAAGGGCGTGATGGGGCCGGGGCTCTATTGGATCGTTCCATTTATTGATCAAAAAGTGCAGCTAGATGTACGGACTCGAACCACCAATATCGAACCGCAAGAGACAGTTACAGCAGACAGTGTAACCATTCGTGTGAACGCCGTTTTGTATTACCGAATTATCGACCCAGTGAACGCAATTAACCGGGTTGAGAATTATGAAATGGCAGTATATCAGGCAGCTTTAACAACACTTCGGAACGTTGTAGGTCAACATATTCTGGATGATGTGTTGCAGAACCGAGACAAGATCAACACTCGAGTTCAAGAAATTGTGGATGAGATTACTGAGCCCTGGGGTGTTGTGATTGAGCGTGTCGAAATGAAGGATGTAGAAATTCCTACAGGTATGCAACGGGCTATGGCGAAAGAAGCGGAAGCTATTCGCGAAAAGCGTGCCCGCATTATCAAAGCGGCCGCGGAACAGGAGGCTTCAATCAAATTGGCAGAAGCCTCTAACAACATTAGCCAGAACCCAGCAGCCCTGGAACTGCGACGGTTGCAAATGTTGACAGAAGTCGGTGCCGAAAACAATACAACAACTATCGTGATGATGCCTTCAGACTTTATCAATCTGGCACGTCGCTGGTCAGGTAGCCCAATGGATGCAACTTCTGTCCAGTCACAGCAGCCGTTTAACCCTGAAGTTGTCTTGACCGATCATCATCCTGAAGCAGCCGAATCCTAATTTTGCTCATTTGCCAAGAAACGCCCTATAGAGGGCGTTTCTTGGCAAATGGACTTTCTGGTTGCAAGCTAAAAAGATTGCAAAATCCATTCAATCTACTGGAGTAATGCTAGTGAGCAACCCGTTGGGACACGGGGGCGTGTTCCAGTAAACAGTAAGGGCGGCTGTAGCTGAGGGGCAATTCTAGATGGTGTTCTTCCAGGAAAGGGCGATCGCTCAAAATCTGCTCTGTCGGCCCATCACGTACGACTCGACCGTGGCTGAGTACCACCGTTCGGTTGCATAGCTCAAGCGCCAGATCGAGGTCGTGAGTCGCGATCAGTTGGGTCATGGGCAACCCCTTCAGTAGATGAATGAGCTGTCGCCGTGAGCGAGGGTCGAGGCGGGCTGTAGGTTCATCAAACACCAGAATTTGGGGGCGCATAGCCAGGACTCCGGCGATCGCCACCCGCTGTTTCTCCCCACCAGAGAGGTTGCTCGTGTTGCGATTGCCATAATGCTGAGGGTCTAACCCCACTGCATAGAGACAGTGGTGGCAACGGTGGGCCAGCTCCTCCCCTTGTACTCCCTGGTTCATAGGGCCAAAGGTAATGTCTTCCCAGACCGTTGGCATAAACAGTTGGTCATCAGGATTTTGAAAGACCAGCCCCACAAAATTGCGGATCTGCTTCAGATTCTGGGGCTCCATTGGGTACTCGCCAACGGTGACCGTCCCTGTCTGAGGTATTAGAATGCCGTTGAGATGAAGTAGCAAGGTTGATTTGCCCGAACCATTTGCCCCAACCAGCGCGACCCGTTCAGTCGCCGCAATGGATAGATCAATATAGCTAAGAGCCTGAGTACCATCAGGGTAGGTGTGGCTTAACTGTTCGATGGCAATGGGATTATGATGCATATCAGCCCTGGAAATGGAAAGTGAGCAATTCCGTCAGCTTTTGTCGTGCAGGTTTAGGGCGTACTTTAAAGCCGGTTAAAGGGTTGTTTTTATGCGGAAAGCAACAAAAACAACCCTTAAAACAGACCCTAGCGATGGGTACCGTACCAATGGAGAGCCTGCCCCACAATTAGAACAGTCAAGGTGAGAGCGATCGCCACCCCATCCCACCAACGGCTTTGAGGTACTGTCTGAAGCGGGGGAAGCCCTGTATAACCACGCGCCAGCATGGCTTGATGGATGCGATCGCCCCGCTCATATGTCCGGATAAAAAGCGCACCTATCATATTCCCAATCACCAAGCGTTGATAGCGCTGGCGATTCATTAGATTGCGGGACGCCGCCGCCCGCCGCATGGTGGCAAATTCTCCAACAAGCAGTGCCGTATAGCGGTACATAGCAGCCAGGGTCGACACCAGCAAAGGGGGCATTTTGAGGGTGACCAGCGCCTGCAGCAGGTCAGGAACAGGGGTCGTTAGCACTAACAGGTTGAGCATCATAAGACTCAGCAGAGATTTGAGCCCGACGCTACCGAGTACCATCAAACCTTCCGAGGTAATGCGTAGCCAACCCCACTGCCAAAGTACTGTCCCCCCATCCCGAAACAGTGTCCCTAAAAGGACGGCTCCCAGAAACACCGATTCGACGCCAACCCGACGCAACAACCGCCCCAAGTTCACTCGGCTGAGGAGCAACAGCAACAGTAACCCTAATCCATAAACCCCCCAAACTGCCCAGTATCCGTTTGGAGTTAGGGAAGTGGCAAAGACAAACAACAGCGCACAGAGCACTCGGCTGGGTGCAACCAATCGATGCCAGGGCGAAGCGAGCTGACTATCCTGATCTAAATGAAATACGCCTGTGTGAAATAAGGCCATGCCAGTCCTTTAAGATTCTGACTCAGACGAATGAGAGCCTTTGACCAGTAGCTTTCCTGCCCCCCAGGCGAGGCCAAAGGTGGCTAGAGTACCGAGCAAACCCGCTAGCGGCGTTGCGACACCTTCGGGAACCCCCCGTAGGGCATATTCATCGAAGACAGCATGAAAGGGAAGCTTTTTGGCTGGAGCATCTTCCACAGCCCGGTCGGCAAAGCCGTGATCCTGAGACACGCGATCTAAGCCATCGGGATGGGAACTGGCAAACGGTGATAGTACTACTGCAATCAATAATGCAATGCCAAGGCCGCTCGTTATGAACACTTTGTTTCGCTTAGACAATGGGCGATCGCTCATGGCACAACCTCCACGAAAGAACGTTAAATCTGAATGAGGTAAAAACAAACAATATTTAGCCAGGTGGATTAATGGTGCGTCAAAATGCGGCGCACATCCGATTTTGGCTGGGGTGGATCAAACAACAAGTCAGGGCGGGTCCGCCAGATATAACTGATAGCGACCAGGGTGATCAGTGCTTCTCCAACCCCAATGAGTGCATGCCAGGACAGCATTGCTGTCAGCGCCAGGGTCAGCGGCACCGTACCCGAAAGCGCAAGCTGAATGCCACAGAGGAGCGATCCGGCCATTACACTGGCCCAGGCCGTAATGGCTGTGGCGATCGCCATCCCGCGCCAGCGGTTGTATCCCAAGACAGATCGCAGCACTTTGTAGAGGTAGTAGCCACCAAACGTACCCACCAGTCCCATATTAAAAATATTGGCTCCTAAAACCGTCAGGCCACCATCTTGAAACAGTACGGCCTGCACGATAAACACCACAGTCATCACAAGGGAACCAGCCCAGGGACCTAGTAGAACACCTGCCAGTGTTCCCCCCAGCAAATGCCCTGAGGTTCCTCCGGGAATCGGAAAGTTAATCATTTGAGCAGCAAAAATAAAGGCGGCACAAACCCCCATCAGGGGTACAGCGCGTTCCTGGTAGTTTTTCTTGACGCGGTTCAGGGAGAGGGCGAGGAGGGCGATCGCCAACACCCACGTCACTAAACTCACGGGTAGATTCAGAAACCCGTCAGGAATATGCATCGCCAACTGGGGGCTGACATTCCCAAAGCGAACATCACCGAGCAACGCAATAGGCAAGGAGAAGTGCATGAATATACTCCATACTCCATAAAAATGGGCAACGTAGCCAGACCGAAATATGTTGGGGGTCAGAGGGCCTGGGCTAACTCCGATATGCTCTTATTAGAGACAAAACTATCGGGTGCTGGAACCACCCATCAGTAGATAATCCCTCGGCCAGAAATGCAATACCGGGGAGGGGCATTTGAAGCCATAAACGCTATATCTTAAGAAAGAATTTGGAAAATAAGCCAAGAATGGCTCATTTGCTTTGAAATCCTAAGAACCACAAATTTTTGTGCATCCAATCTCTCAAAATCTCTGCTTTATTCAGGCTTGCTTGTGTTTGTTGTAAGCGTAAAGCACTTACAACAAACACAAGCAAGCCTGAATAATGGAATCAACCTGCTTCAGGCACCGATGATTTATCGTACTTTTGGGGCTGATCGCTCATTTTAACCCGTGAGATGTAGCGGGCATCTCACCCTCAAAAATCAGCAGTTCTCATTATGACCTTCAAAGCCAAGATTGCGCGCCCGTCGGGCGCGCAATCTTGGCTTTGAAGCCCGAAAACCGCTTGCCTTCGGCAAGCAGTTTTCGGGCCTAATTCCATACTGAGAATTGCTGCTCAAAAATACGACTACTTGCTTTATAAAAAAATTCTGCGTCATGGGTACTGCCTGGGCTTTACGTGCGTACAAAAACGCCTGGTTTTATGAACCAGGCGATCGCTATCACAATGACCCTTTGAGCTAAAAAACTGCCTTTAGAGAGGTATTTTCTACAGAATCAATCCTCGTATAGCCCTCTAGTACGCTGAGGCGGAAATCCATCACCTATGTTTTTGTGTGGGATGCGAAGCACCCCACACAAAAACATAGTATACAAACTTAGGCCGCAGCCTACTAGTCATTTTCTAACGGAATCGTCGGTAGGAGAGCCGGGCATCAATTCCACGATCCCGTAAGTCATCTACGATGTCCTCGGCAACTGAACGACTTGGGTAATTACCCGCATTGATAAAAGATCCCTGGCTGGAATCATCATAAAACGCCGTTGGAACTCGCCTCCGCACAACCCGTAGATCATCAGGATCGTTTCCAGGTATAGCAACAACATAAGGGCCAGCCCCCGGCGTATAGTCGCCAGGACCACCGGTTCCTGTGAACGAAAGGAAATTTCTGGCCACCCACCCCCCAACTGATAACTCTGCCCAGGTTAAGCCTCCAGCAAACTCTTCATCTCCTGTTAAGACAACAGGGGTGCCATTCGCCAAGGAGCTAATCACCTCACCATTTGGCCAACTCCGCACATTCAAAACATCACCCGATGTGCGAACAACAGCACTGCTAGAGCCTTGCCCATATTCATCATCCGTTGGGCCGCCAACATTGGTTAAATATCCCAAATCTAATGCGTCCAGGGTTGCAGGACCAACGACGCCATCTGCTTCCAGGCCATAACGGGACTGAAAATCAATCACGGCTTGCTCTGTTTCAGAGCCAAAGTCTCCATCTGGATAAACACCGAGCCGTTGTTGAATGGCCGTGACAGCAGAGCCGTTATCCCCATACTGGAAAACGACCTGAGCCAGAGCATTTCCTGCCGAAACGATTAGGGTAGAGGCGATCGCTCCCATTAACCCCCAACTCAGTCGATGGAATGCCTTGAAGGAAATTACAGGTGAGGCCATGATCCATTCCCCCGATTTATGACTACAATTCTTGGTCAGAACTCGGCTCTACCGAAGGGTGCAGATTTTTGGAATTCTAGGGAATTCTGAAACTGGCGCTTGGTAGCCGAGCGGGCAATCAAAAAAAGCAACGTTGCTCATTGCTCGTTTGGCTGACGACCTGCTTCAATGCAGGGCATGCATAGAGAGCGATCGCAGTCATCTGTTTATTTTCTTTCCTCAGCATATCATCCGCAATTTGGAGGTCAATGCAACTAAGGAATGTGCGTTTTCTGCCGTGGCTCGTACCTTTAGGTGCATTGCTTGCAGGCGCGAGTTCAGCCATCCTGCTGACCAGCCTGACCCGACGTCCTGATCTCCCTAAAACGAACGTGCCCGACGGCACCGAAGTTAGCCAGGCGGAGACCGTGATGGAGGGTATTTCCATGCCCAGCTCGCTGCCCAATGGTCGGCCGCTACTTTCCTCGTTACCTGAACCGGAAGAGGTGTGGGAATGTGAAGTGGCTGTGGTAGGCGGTTCCCTGGGTGGGGTAGCGGCGGCGGCCTATGCGATGGCGGGAGGTGCTGAAACTTGTTTGATTGAACTCACTCCCTGGATGGGTGGGCAAATTAGTTCCCAAGGTATTTCTGCCGTTGATGAGTCAGAAGCCATGCTGAGGGCGCAGAACTTCACCGATGGCTGGCAAAGCTTCAAAAATCGCATTCTTAACGAACCCGTTAACCTGCCTCAATGGACGGGAGTGTCGGGCGTACCCGCCTCTAGCATTAATAGCTGTTGGGTAGGACGGCTATGCTTTCCCCCCGAAGCTGGGGCCAATGCCTCCATGAAATTATTGGAGGAGGCCAAATCCTATTCGCCTAACAGCCGATGGGCTACCTCAACAGCCTTTAAGGGGGCTGAGTTTGATGAGTCGGGGCGAATTATTAAGGCCATCTATGGGGTCCGGCGGGTGCCGCGCGATCGCAACTATATTCCCCAGGGGCGCTTCTCCATCGAGCTCAATGCCTGGTATAGCTGGGAAGACGACACCACCTTCGACAAGATCCCCATCCGCCTGCAGCCGCCTCCCGGTAAAAATATGGTGGTGATCGATGCCACCGATACGGGCGAATTTGTAGGGTGGGCTCGTATCCCTTATCGTCTCGGCTCCGAATCATGGGCGACTTTTGGGGAAACCCACGCTTCAGATTGGGACAATCCCGAATGCACTCAAGCCTTCACCGCCCCCTTTGCCCTAGGCCTTTACGACGACGGGGGGAAGAGCAAAGAGGTCCTTAAAGATGTCGACACCTTCTACAGCGAAGAAGAGCATCACGATGTCTACAGCCTTGCGGGGACGGCCATGTTCACAGGGCGTAGCTTTTTCAATTACCGCCGCATGGTCAGCACGACCTTAAATGATCCGTTTACCAACAGCCCCGCCCCTGGGGACATTGCTTTGGTGAACTGGACTCAGGGCAACGACTGGAACTGGATGAACCCCCCTCTCATCCTGACCAAGGAGAAGCTGGTTAACACGGGCCACTACCAGAACTGGATGGGCGGCATCTCAGCCCTGGCTCTGCGTCATGGGGAAAACCATGCCCTGATGTTTGCTAAATGGTTGCTGGATAACCATAGTGAACCCGGCTACCCCCTCACATTCCTGCATGGAGCGAATAGCCCCATGAAAACGGCTTCGGGGTTGGCAATGGTGCCTTACATTCGGGAGGGACGGCGGATTCTGGGACGCGCAGCCTATGGGCAGCCGGAATTCATGATCCGTGAGCAGGACATTCGCAATGACATGGAGGGACGTGATTTTCGAGGAACGGTGGTGGCGGTCACCCACTACGACATCGACATCCATGGCTGCCGCTACCGCAATTGGGAAGCCACGGGAGAAGCCGTTCGGGCCTCGGTAAAGGAAGAACTGGTACGTCCTATCTACATCCCCCTAGAAGCCCTAATCCCCCAGGGAGTGGATAACATGCTCATCGGTGGCAAAGCTCTAGCCGCTAGCCATATCGCCACGGCGGCCATTCGAGTTCACCATGGGGAATGGCATGTGGGTGCCGCCTCAGGGGTGACAGCCGCTTGGCTTGTACGCCAACACCCAACAGAAACTCCCTCTAGCATTGTGCCCAAGGGACTTATGCCAGCACTACAGCAGCACCTGGAGAGCCAAGGGTTGCGCCCAGAGTGGTGAAGTTTCGCAGGAGAAGCAGAAGAGGGAAGCTCAGTTCCCCATTTCATGACTCCATTCAGCAACCCCACAAAGCCGCGAGCTGATTGTATGAAGTCCTTGAATTCAGTACGGTGGTGTGTAGCATTTTGTGCCACATACCACCGTACTGAAGTAGTGACTCATGAATACGGGCAAATGTATCAGCTTTAGTCCGGCGGGAACGCTGGTTCCTACCTACGAATGTTTTAACCAGTGCAGCTACTGTAATTTTCGGGTTAACCCTGGAACGGATACCTGGCTTTCCCTGGAGCAGGCTGAGAAGCAGTTGCAGAGTTGGCGCGATCGCCACATCATTGAGGCTCTCATCCTGAGTGGTGAAGTTCATCCTCGCAGCCCTCGACGAACGGCCTGGTTTCAACATATCGTCGATTTATGCCAGCTAGCCCTGGATATGGGTCTCTTGCCCCACACCAATGCGGGACCCTTGAGCTATGACGAAATGGCCCAGCTCCGAGACGTGAACGTGTCTATGGGATTGATGCTGGAGCAGGTAACTCCCGCTCTGACGGAGACGGTCCATCGCCATGCTCCTAGCAAAGTGCCAGAAGTACGCTTGCAACAATTGGAATGGGCCGGCGAACTGCGAATTCCCTTTACTACCGGGCTATTGTTGGGAATTGGGGAGAGTCAGGCGGATTGGCAGAATACGTTGGAGGCGATCGCTCAAATTCATCACCGCTGGGGGCACATTCAGGAGGTTATTCTACAACCCCACAGCCCAGGCCAAAATCAGCCATGGCCGGGAGAGCCCTTAGCACATGAAGCCCTGGTAGAGGCTGTGCGTCTAGCTCGCCACGTCTTACCCAACGACATTACACTGCAGATTCCCCCGAATCTGGTGGCTAGCCCCGAGCATCTCTTCGCCTGTCTGGAAGCCGGAGCATCCGATCTGGGAGGCGTCAGTCCCAAAGATGAAGTCAACCCTGACTATCCCCATCCCCAACACATAGCACTGGAACAAATGCTGGCTCAGGCTGGTTGGTCCCTACAGCCTCGCCTGCCCATTTACCCCCAATTTGATGGCTGGCTACCCTTGTCCTTACAGCGGGTTGTGCAGAGTTGGCGCCAACAGCTAGAGAACTGGGCTTAGCCCCCAGTTAGCCTCCTATGAGTTGCGCGTCGTGCTAAGCACGACCCGCAACTCATAGGAGGCTTATAAACTGACGCAATCTGGTTAGGACAGTCTATTTTCGAAAAGCCGCGCTCCGTGTAGCTTTTCAAAAATAGACACCCTGGTTCTGAGCGCGTAGCACTCACGAGACTACCGATTCGCAGTTCGTTTACGCCAAAGGGAGTTGAGCGTCACCACCGCCAGCGTGATGAGTGTAATGGGAATGACAAAGCTCTGCATGACCTGACTGTAGCCGGGTAACTGTTCGTGTTCTGTAGATTTGAGAATTAGATAAACGGTATAGGCAACGTAATATGCCAGAAAAAGAATTCCTTCAAGCCGGGCAATGCGGTTGCCCGTGAAGAAAATGGGAAGACAGGCGAGCGCCACCGCAATCATGAAGGGAATATCAAAGTTAAGGGCTGCTGACGACACATTGATACCCGTACTCGAAGCAGCTGCACTCAAGCCCAACACTGCCAGGATATTGAAAATATTGCTACCCACCACATTACCGACTGCAATATCCTGCTCTCCCTTGATACTAGCCACAACAGAAGAGGCCAGTTCTGGCAGAGATGTTCCTGCGGCAACTAAGGTCAGGCCAATGACCAGCTCACTGAGACCAAAAGAGCGGGCGATCGCCACCGATGAGCTGGTTAGCCACTGCGACCCCACCACAAGCAATCCCAAACCCACGACAATCAGCAGAACATTGATGATCCAAGTTTTGCCGTTACTCGGTTGGGTACCTCCAAATTCCTGCTCATATTCTGCCTGCACATCCGCATTCTGCTCTTTACGGCTCTGATAAATCAGAAAGACTGTATAGGCGATAGCTCCCAAAAACAGGATGACACCTTCGAAGCGATTGACATTACCATCCAGACCAAATAACAGCAATAACACCGAAACGCCAATCATGATTGGCACGTCCAGGCGAATTAATTGCTGAGCCACAGGCAATGGCGAAATTAATGAGGCGATTCCCAAGATTGCCAGCACATTAAAGATATTGCTGCCCACCACGTTCCCGAGAGAAATATCAGCCTGCCCTGCCAGACTTGCCTGCACGCTGACTGTCATCTCCGGTGAACTGGTGCCATAAGCAACGATGGTCAGCCCAATCACCAGAGGAGAAAGACCTGCAACTAAAGCAATTTTCGATGCCCCGCGAACCAGTAGTTCTGCACCGACAACCAAGAGTACTAATCCACCCAGAAGCAATAAAACATTCGTTACAGTCATCGGTTTTTAGCTCTACTTTGCTACTACTCCTAAGCGGATATTGGGAAAAATCCTGGGAAGGTTGTTTTTCTTCTAATGGCACGGAAAAATCAACATTTCCAACATCAGTTAAGCAAACGTACTTTATACCAAATCCTGTTCGTCATGTTTCAAACATATGGATGGGGTGTGGTGAAAAGGGTACTTCGTGTCCCTTTCACCACACCCCATTTACGTCATGACGGATCATGCTGTAGCACGTTACGCCGCGCTACAACTCATCACAGTTATTCAGCCGGATTTGATATATAACAAGATAGTTATACAGGGAGTACATTCGGTGAGCGCATCCCAATTTCGACTAAATCTGGTGGAAGGCTCAGTGGCATTCAGCTTTTCACCTGAAGCCGCGAGAGACCTGCAGGGTTCCCTTCAGGAACTGATGACACGCCTAAAAACTGTCGCATCACCAGGCACCCCATCCAGCAGGCCCGCTCCACAGGCTCCCCTGGAATATCGCCACACAGGAGATGTCTTTTTAGAAATTTTCTGTAATCCCAATATTTGGCCCACACCCTTTGCCGCTAAGGTCCTGGTCACAGTGCGTGACGATCGCATTCGTTTAACAACCGAAGCAGAGCTAACCCGCTTAGTAGAAGACCTTAACCTCTACCTAGAAAACTTCTAATCACGCTCTTACAGGATGGCTGGGCATTCAACCGAGCATCTTGTATACTTTTCGCCACCTTGGTTAGGACATGAGAAGAGAGTGAGGGCTTCGCCCTCACTCTCTTCTCATGTCCTAACCAAGGTGGCGATTGCTCCAAGAACAAAAGCGACTCTGCCAGCCTCGATCATCCTCCAGCAGTGGAAGATCGAGGTTCAGATCTGATAAGCTCTGGCTGACATCGTTCAACCAAGGCCTATGGACATGAACCCCGACGCTATTTTTCAGACGGTTCAGAAGGGATTCCGGGTCTCCATTGGAGCTGCTGGAACATTGATTGAGAGTTTACAGAACCCCAGCGTAGGCGAAGATGCCTTAAACAAGCTCCGCACCAACCCAACGGAATTAGCAGATGAGCTGGCAAGCCGAGGCGAAGTAACCGAGCGTGAAGCCCGCACCTTTGTAGATAGCCTGATCAATCAGGCCCGCACCTCAGGCTCAGCAACAGGAGGGGAATACACCGCTCCCACCGCGGGCCCTTCTGCCCCTGCAGATGTTGAGGCAGACTTGCAAGACCTCATTACGCAAATCACCGCCTTGCGTAACGAGCTCGCAGACCTGAGGTCATCTGATAACCCTTAGAAACCAGGGTTCGAATGAAGCGAGGGTATCCCTCGCTTCATTCGAACAACTTAGTCATTTTCCCAATCTTCTCGCCCCAGCAAATCGCCAATGCGATCGCGCAACAGGAAGTCGCAACGCTCAAGCTCACATTCCACATGAGCCCACTCCC
Organism: Leptolyngbya sp. PL-A3; assembly: GCF_039962325.1. Lineage (NCBI taxonomy): Bacteria > Bacillati > Cyanobacteriota > Cyanophyceae > Leptolyngbyales > Leptolyngbyaceae > Leptolyngbya > Leptolyngbya sp. PL-A3. The sequence continues at coordinate 153,550 of NZ_JAMPLB010000001.1, read as the reverse complement.
GAGCGGGAATGTATTTGCAGAGGACATAAATAGGTTGTTGGCGGCTTACAATGCCCTGGTGTACCAGGTGGCGCGCCTCGTCTTGTAAGAGTTCCATAGAATACTGGATAGATTTCAGCATGATGACCCTCTGCTAACGCAATGAATGGGTGTAAAAAATTGAAATACTTCGTAACAAGACTCAATTAAATCTTACAAATTGTTTACCGTTTGTGGAGATTTGGTATTTCCCTATACGGATCACTGTCCATTGTCACGCCAAGTACCGAGTTTTGCCATTACGTTCTGTTAAAATGTCAGGAAAAACTGACATTAGTGTGGTTTTGCTTGTACTCCCTGAGACAGATATTTTTGACAACGAGCCTGGACAAGCTCTGCTGCCAGATGGATAGATGCTTTTAGGCTGCTTGGGTCAGCAATTCCTCGACCTGCAATATCAAATGCCGTTCCATGGTCTGGGGAGGTGCGGATGAACGGTAGCCCGATGGTGGTATTGACAGCACGGTCAAATGCCATTAATTTCACCGGGATCAAACCCTGGTCGTGATATAACGCCAGATAAGCATCATGAGTCTGGACATCTCCATGCCCAAACCAGGCTTGACCGGGTTTTACCCAAAGGGTATCGGGAGGAATGGGACCATCGAGTTGAATCTGGGGATAGCGATCGCTCATTTCCCGTATCCAGGGAATAAGCCACTTCTGTTCCTCATGGCCCAGTTGCCCCTCCTCGCCGCTGTGGGGATTGAGGCCGGCTACAGCAATGCGAGGCGTCGGTAATCCAAAGTCTAATTGCAGTGTTTGCACCAGCAAATCCAGCTTTCGGGTCAGCCCATCCGGGTGAAGTGCCTCAGGGACCTGGCGCAGGGGAATATGAGTTGTAGCAAGTAGGGCTCGCAATGTCCAGCCGGTATGGGGCGATCGCCCTACAAACATCATGCCGAAGCGTTCTACCCCTGCTTTTTCAGCCAGTAGCTCAGTTTGGCCAGGATAATGGTGACCCGCTGCTTTCCAGGCTGATTTGGCAATAGGGGCAGTAACGATGCCTTGAAAGTGACCCTGCAAAGTGTTGGCGATCGCAACCTCCAGGGCCCGAAAGCTCGCTTCTCCACTGGCAGCATTCCCTCGGCCAACTTCAACATCTTGAATTAATGCAGATTCTAGAGAGACATCTAGATAATTCAATTCACAGGGATCTGCGACAGCATCCGCAGGTAAGATATCTCGAAGCTGTTCATAAGTGTGTTGCAGAAGACCCGCATTACCCACCAGCGTTAAGTCAAAGTTTTGACGAAAGATTGGATCAGCCAGGGCTTTGAGCACAACTTCAGGGCCAATCCCAGCGGGGTCTCCAGTGGCGATCGCCAGTTTGGGCCGCCCATTGTTGAACGGATTTGCTACAAACCCCGGATGTATCAAAGAATCCATAACCGAACTGCCGTAAAATCTAAAGGATATTGGAATCTGGCGATCGCTTCCAACTTGGAAACAACGTTGCTATTCCTCATTTTGCAAAACTGCTCAACAAACGGGAGACACGAAAAACCATGGGTGAAATGGGTACTGCCGCAATTCTGCCCCCACTGCTGATCATGATTGGGCTGGGAGTTGGCTTCCTGCTGCTCAAGTTGCAGGGTGGCGAAGAGTAGATCTGAATCAGATCAGTTGAATTTGCGTAGGGAGGGCAGACAGATCGACGAGGCGTCGAGGTTTGCCCTCTTTAATCTTTATTAGAAAAAGGGACAAGTGTGTCACGTCGCCCCTTCTTGAGAAAAGTAAGTTTTATAAGCTGTCCTCCCGGCACCGTCTTTTCAGCTAGTGAAGCAGAGGAAGCCCTCGAGGAACAAAATGCCCTCCTAAGCAATGACTACAGCTTAAATGGCAGAGCCAGCCTCAAGTGTGGGCAAAATAACGAGGAAATATAACAAAAACACATCAGTCCGTGAATGGCAGGGATTTTGGGTAAAGTTTAGATATTGATAGCGGTTGCCCCCATTTCTGAGAGAATGTAGGGTATATCTTATAAAAAGTTAACGATTGAAGACGAATCCTGGATGACTTTACTCATTGTGGGGGCAACCGGCACCCTGGGCCGACAGATTGCAAAGCGCGCACTAGATGAGGGCCATACGGTTCGATGCTTAGTGCGAAGCCTTCGTAGAGCTAGCTTCCTGAAAGAATGGGGAGCCGAACTCATTCCAGGGGATCTGTGTGAGCCTGAATCGCTAGCGAACGCTTTGCAAGGGGTTACCGCAGTCATCGATGCTGCCACCACACGTCCGACGGATTCTCACAGCATTAAAGAAGTAGACTGGGACGGCAAAGTTACCCTGATTCAGGCCGCCAAACTGGCTGGGGTAGAGCGCTATATCTTCTTCTCTATCCTGAATTCTGACCAATATGCCCATGTTCCCCTAATGCAGATCAAGCGCTGCACAGAGCTATTCTTAGCCGAGTCAGGGTTAAACTACACCGTGCTACAAACCGCTGGTTTCTTGCAGGGGTTGATCGGGCAGTACGCTATTCCCGTATTGGAGCGGCAAGCAGTCTGGGTCATGGGAGATACCTCACCCATTGCCTATATGGATACTCAAGATCTAGCGAAGTTTGCTGTACAGGCACTATCTGTACCCGAAACGGTCAATCGCACCTTTCCGGTCGTGGGCACTCGGGCTTGGGGCGCTTACGAGATTATTCGTCTCTGTGAACGGTTATCGGGCCAGGAAGCTAGAATTTGGCGGATGCCCCGAGGTTTGTTGCGTGGAGTTGAATCGACGGCTCGCTTCTTCCAATGGGGTTGGAACTTGGCCGACCGGCTGGCCTTTACGGATGTGATTGCGTCGGGCAAACCTCTAACGGCTTCAATGGAGGAAACCTATCGGGTATTCGGCATTAACCCTGCCGAGTTGACAACCCTGGAGTCATATCTTCAAGAATATTTCAGCCGCATCATGAAGAAGATGAAAGAGGTGGAGTCGGAGCGGCAGAAGGCTAAGGAAAAAGCGATCGCCAAACGCAAAAAACAATCTATTTTCAAATAACAAAAACAGAAGCTGCATACATCTAGCGGATGCAGCTTCTGTCTAAATAGATCAAAAACCTGTGCGCTAAGAGCTGTCTATAAACATTTCCGATCTAGCGAGATGGATGTAGGACGAAGTCCTACATCCATCTCGCTAGATCGGAAAATGCTGCATTGAGGCAGAACAGTTCTCAACGCATAGGTTCTTGTTTAATGGGATGCGCTCTGGCTTGACGGCGATTGTAGGCAAGCAAAATGAGCTAGTTCGCAGACATCGGTCTGAGCAGCGGTTGTTGGCAGGAGTAGGGTCGTTCCATGAAGTTGCTCCAGAGCCGTCAGCGCCTCCATTAACCCTGCATAGGCGTGATTCAGGTAGGGCCGGGTTTGCGGTGTGTCACTTCCAGTGGTGACGACACGACCCAGAATGGCCCGAAGTTGGCGAATGTCTTCTTCAAGCATGGTGATTGCTGAATGCTCCTAGCTGATCTATTTTAATCTTCAGCAGATCGGGCCATTTTTCTGTCAGTCAAATTACGGGAGGAAAACACAGCAGTTTGAATACTCACCGTAATTTTTCATAGTCTTTATTAACCTGAGTTCGGGTTAAGGGCGTTTTCGAGTGCCACGCGTTGTGCGGCACTCGAAAACGCTCATTTTGGTGTGCGCAAAGCGCACGCCAAAATGAGCACTGCAGCTTAACCCGAACTGAGGTTTATTAATCTGAGTTCGGGTTAACGGCTTTGCGAGGGGCATGCTTTGCGCGCCCTTCGAAAACGCCCTTTTTGACATGCACCCTGCACACACAAAGGGCACTTTGGTTTATCCCAAATTGAAGTTTATTAGAAGCCAAGCCTTATTTTTGGTTTCCAAAGCAAAACTCCCTGAGCTAGAAAGCTACAGGGAGTTTTTTAGAAGTTGGAAGGGCGAACGAAGGGACTCGAACCCTCGAATGGCGGAACCACAATCCACTGCCTTAACCACTTGGCTACGCTCGCCGCGTATAAACTCATTATAGCATTGGTGGCACTTTTTGATCTATCACAGCCCCCTTCTTGGAAAATTTTGCTGGCCTGCTACGCTGAGGAAAGTTTGGGGTTCTTGAATTCCACCAGAGGTGGGGGGTAATAGGCAACATGAAAGGTTGGAAAGTCGGAGTTTTTGGGGGGGCGATCGCCCTGGGTGTTGTGGGGGCCATCCTGGTGGCAACCAATCCTCAGCAGTCACGCTACAACGAGTACGCTACGGCAAAGCTCGTGACTTACCTCAACGACAGCTTCTGCGCTGATCTCCCTAACCTGTTTGGCAATGACCTCCAGGAGCAATGCGTTGAACTAGTCGCCGAAAACCACTCCGAATTGCAAGAGATCGTGGCCGAGAATACCCAACGGCAGAACTTTGGTGTTGTCAGCCTGTATCGCACCCAATTAAGAACTGAGGAACTGCTTCCCGAAGATGTAAAATCCTTCGTACCCGCCAGTATGCTACCCACTTATGAAGTCGAATCAATTGGAGGCTTGCAGCAATTCTGGACGTACCGAGCCGAGCAACAACGGTAGGGTTTAGAAGATTTCTGCATCAGAATAGGACTTATGCAAGCCCGCTATATGCAGTGCGTCTGTGTTGTGGGTGGGGTGCAAAGCACCCCACCCACAACACAGACGCGTAAGTCCTGAAGAACTCATCAAGTGATGTGGATCGGGTGTGGTGAAGGGACATTCCTGCCCTTTTCATCACACCCCATTCACTCGTCTAGAACATTACCTGTAAGGAGATTTCCAGATAAGAACTTCCCCCTTATTTGGAAAAAAGGCGCGGCTTCGCCGCGCCTTTTTTCCAAATAAGGGGATATTGTTTCTCAGAAATCTCCTAAGTTTTACCGTTTTACTCGAAGCCACCCGATCAGAGCGACCCCAAGCAGGAATGGCGTCAACCAATTCCCCCATTGCACATAAAGGGTGCGAGTTTGCTGTTTATAAATTGTGGCAAGATGCGCCTCATAGGTCCGAAAGCCTGATTTCCAGAGGGTTCTACCGTGGGGGGTGACGACGCCAGAGAAGCCCGTGTTCGTGGCACGCAAAGTATAACGGCTGGTTTCGATCGCCCGCATCACGTCCTGAGCATGGTGCTGGTTCATCATGGCGGACCCATAGGGGTCATTGTTGGAGGCCGTAAGGATAAATTCGCCGCCTGTCGCCGCCTGGTTGCGAAAAATTTGCGGGAAAGCGGAGTCGTAACAGATAGCGGCGATCGCCCGGCCCACTGGGCTATCCACCACTTGATGTAACGACCCCGGCCGCATGGAGTCAGCTAAGGTGGAGAGCCGCTGAATCACTTCTCCCAGTAACGACTCAAACGGGATGTATTCTCCTAGCGGCACCAGTTTCACCTTGTTGTAGCGGCTGTAGACTTCCCCATCGCCGCTTATGGTGAAAAGGGTCTGCCTATAGTGACCGTCCTCCAGCCCAAAGGAGCCGACCCAGGCGGGAATCCCTCGACTAACAATGGTTTGGTAGAAGGCATTTTGCTGACGTTTCGGCGTATCTACCCACGCCCAGGGAAAGCTTCCTTCCGGCGTCAGCACTGCATCCGCACCCTGATCGACCAGAGCCTCGTAGCCATCGATATAGGCATCAAAGGAACGTTGGACACCGTCTTCAAAGAGTTTGACCCGAGTGGGAATATTGCCCTGGATGATGCCAATTTTTAGTTCCGATTCGGGAGCCTGAGGCACCGGTTGTAGAAATAATGCCAGCCCTACTAAATGAGATACCAGCAAAATGCCCAAACCCAGATTGACTAAAGGCTTCCGGACCCCAGCTTGGGGGTGTAACCAGGCCTCTGCCACTAAACCATTGATAGCAACCAGGCAAGCTGAAACGGCTGTTGGCCCGGAGAGCTGCCCCAGATGCAAAATCCATAGATCATGGGGGCTTTGGGTAATAGCAAGGGTCGTCCAGTCAAGGGGAGTGTAACTCCAGAGAACCTCTAGTGCACACCAGAGAGCGATCGCCCCTAACCATCGGTTCAAAATGCAGCCCAGGGATTCTGTTCCCGTTGCGTGCCAGCCCCAGAGCAATGCCACCAGTAGCCCCCAGCACGTTACCCGTACCACCCCCCAAAATACGATCGCAGTCCAGGCAAACGCTGTCACGCCCAGGCTCACGGAGTTAGTCAGTCCCATCCAGGTGAGCGGGTGCAGGTCGACAATCCAGGAAATTGCCAATCCGTTGTAGCCCACACCCCAGGCAGCACAGAGTGGAATGACGGCCCAAATTCGGCGGGGCGTACGACGTAGAAGTGCCCAGAGAGGGGCCAGGGCTACCCAACCTAAGACCCAGAAGCCAGCAGGTGCTAAGGTTAGCGCCATCAGGAGACCACTCAGGAAGGCGATCGCCATGCTGGGAATCTCACGAATCCGTTGCGTTATTTCCTGGGGATGGGAATTGGTTGCTGAAGAATACGGCACTGGGCGATCGACCATAAGAGCAATAAAGATTCAGTTGAAGGACAGCGATCAAGCGATTTAATGGCTGTAAAACAGGGCAGTCTAAGTAGGGTACTTAAAACGTTGGCTTTTCGTACTGACCACGAGAAATTGATGCTTAGCGGGACGGATAAAACGCCCTCTAAATGGTAAATCGAGCCAGAGTGCGCTGGGGGTTGACATACCCGTCTGGAAATACGGGTTAGCCAGGTCCCTTCGCCTTAGCAAGATTTCATTCCGTACTCACTTTGACATGCGAGCGTTATAGAGCACATCCTCTAAAGGAGTTTTGTCTGGATGAGGGAATTTGAGTCGGATTCTGAATTGAACCCGATGACTGTGTCTGAGCTGGACTGGCTGTTGGATGGTATTGAAACGGCAGTAGGCCGCTTTGACGCCAACGGTCATCTGGTGCAGCGCAACGCAGCCTTCTCTCATATGTGGCCCTGGCTTGATGAGCTTAGGATTGATTTGCTCTATTCAAGCCTGTTAGCAGAGCTGGCAATACGACACCCAGAGGCCAAAACCGAATGGCAGTACATCCAAACGTGGATGAACAACCCTCAGGCAACGGTATCGCTCCAACTCACCCTAACAGATAAAACCTTGCAGGAATGGCGGATGCGCCCTGCTACCACCGGGGGGTTTTGGTGCCTTATTCAACCACTACCCAGCAAAAAAGAACCCGAAGAACTCGAAGATTGGGGATCTCTACCACACACATACGACTTGCAAGCTCGGGCTGCCCAGGAAGTGGTTAAAACGTTGAACCATGCCCGCGAGTTAAGTGCCCTGAAGTCACGCATCATCACGATGCTCTCCCATGAGCTTCGTACGCCGTTAACCCAGATCCAATCGGCGGTAGAACTGCTGCGCTACCTGGAGTTGGAAGGCTCAGAGAAAGAAGAAATCTTTGAGCAGGTTTATCAAGGTATCCGTACCATCACAAACCGTATGGATGACGTATTGCAGGTGCGCCGCCAGCAGGATGAACCAGCGATGCACCCGCAAAAAGCCTCCGTTGATATTGTTGCTCTCTGTCAGAAGGCCTTAGGGACTATCAGCCGGGAAAGCGATCGCCCCATTCAGTTCAAATCCCATCTCGCTATTCAAGAACAGCACATGCTCCTGGACAGCGAAATGATGCAGCAAATTTTGCACCATCTCCTCTCAAATGCAATTAAATACTCGACGGCTGATTCTCCCATTTGGGTCGAGGTGGAGCGGGAGGGCGATCGCCTGATTCTGCACGTTCGCGATCAGGGTATCGGCATCTTGGCTGAAGATTCCCCTCGCCTCTTCGATTTCTTTTACCGGGGCGGAAATATTGGAAACATCCCTGGCACTGGATTGGGGTTATCCATCCTGCGCTATTACTTACACTTGCTTACCGGGGATGTGACATTCGAAAGTCAACCTGGGAAAGGAAGCTGTTTCACCATTAGCTTGCCAATTTTGCCCTAAAACTCAATTTCTTCTACAGCGTTTTTCAAGCGCTTAAAACCTGGTTGTTTTTGTGAGAGCCGTGCTCCGCACAGCTCTCACAAAAACAACCGTGGCTGATTCAAGCGCAAAGGGCTGTAATACCGTTTTTATATCAGGCTACATTTGAGCCTATATGGATTGAACAGTGTATTGCGTACACAATGCACCATCCAATTTAGATACAACATCTTCATTTCCTAATACAAAACCTATATAAATCTCTGCTGGACAGGGTGGTATGTTACGTATGGTGGGAGAGACTTACCACACATACTGTCAATACTCAGGATCTAATAGAACGCTCACCCATGTTTTGCAAATGGCGAGAGAGCGTACGGATCTCCTCTTCATGCTCGTTCGTCACAGCATTTGGGATCCCTTCTATACAACCGTAGAGAAGCGTACTAAAGACACAAGTGGAATTGGGCTCGATGTATGTCCACCTCATTGAGTTACATCCAAATTTACTCGAATCTGCTTTAGAGGCTATTTTTGCGTACACTTTGCGCACGCAAAAATGACCCTCTCAGCGAGTTTTAGAGCACGTCCTGGAGTTTGTTTGGATGCAAGCGTTTAAAGGTCGACACGTCTGACTGACCTCTAAACGCCGACCTTTGCGTATGCGATATGTACGCAAGTACAGGTTATTTGTTACCCGGAGCATTATTGTGGAGTGGGTCAGTCACCATACTCAACAATAGTGTGCAAGCCCTGTTGTACTGGCGTTGAAATTGTTGGGGATACAAGAAAACAATGAAGCGAGGACCCTCTCAAGTCCGTCTGCGAGTGTTGGCTCTGGTGCTGTATGGCCTGGTTTTAGGAAATGCCATGCTATCTGGGTTAGTTCCGAGAGGGGCGATCGCGCTCATACTGCTGCTAGAGCTGGGGTTTCAGCCATGGGTTCGACGTTGGATACAGGAAATCTTGAAACTGGTTGAGGCAGTAACTCACGGCAATTTCGATATTCGGTTAAAAGAATGCTCTGGATTGCAAGAACTGGAATCTCTGAATGAAGCCGTCAACCAGATGCTATCGGCTATTGTGGCGCATCAAGAGCAGGCGTGTCAGCCGGCCTTCATCCTGCCAGCCGAGCAGTCACAACACATCCAGAATTTGCAGCAGCACCGACAAGCAGCCTTCGAAATGGCTCTACAGAAGCAAATTGCACGGGAAACGCTGATCCATAAAGTAAGCCAACGAATTCGCCGCAGTCTTAACTTACCCGTTATTCTACAAACCACTGTTGAGGAAGTGCAGCAGTTCCTTGATGCAGATCGTGTGCTGATTTTGCAGTATGAGTCTCCGTGCCGCAGCCGGGTGCTGGTGGAACAGGTGCGGGAGGGTTACTCCAGCTTGAGTGATACGCTCCTGTATGCCCCCTTGTTGAGTTTAAGCACAGCATCTTCGGGGGCTGTGCAAGCGATCGCCGATCTAGAGCAGGCAGACTTGCCCGAGAACCATGTGCTGCTACTACTGCAATTTGAGATTAAGGCTTATGTAACCGTACCTATCTGGCTGGGCGATCATCCCTGGGGTTTGGTGATGGCGCATCAGTGTCGCCAAGCTCGCCAGTGGCAAGCCTGGGAAATTGAATTTTTGCAAGAGCTTTCTACGTCAGTAGCGATCGCCATCCATCAGGCCAACCTGTATGACCAGGTGCAACAACTCAACTCGGAGCTGGCCCAACAGGTACAAGCCCACACGGCCCAACTTCAAGAAGCATTAGACTTTGAAGCTTTACTGAAGCGTATTACAGATCGAGTCCGAGATAGCTTGGACGAATCCCAGATCTTGCAAAGCGTAGTACAGGAGCTGGCTCAGGGACTAGGGGTCGGCTCATGCCTGACCGCTACCTATGATCTGGCAACCCATACAGTTATTCCTCAATACGAGTACACGACTTTCTTTTCTTCTATCAGCCATCGGGTCATGCCGTTGGCTCAAAGCAGCTCTCCCTATCAGCAATTATTGTGCGAGCAGTATCTGCACTACTGCGAATACCACCCCATCTGGGGGCGCATTTCGCTGCTGGTCTGCCCCATCCTGGACGACCAGGGGGTGCTTGGGGAATTGAGGTTGGCTACGTTTGCCAATCGCACCTTTGATGAGTTGCAGATTCGAGTCGCACAGCAGGTTGCCAACCAGTGTGCGATCGCCATCCGGCAGGCCCGGCTCTACCAGTCGGCCCAGCGCCAGGTGCAGGAGTTGGAACGTCTGAATCAGTTGAAGGATGATTTTCTTAGCACGGTATCCCACGAGTTGCGCACGCCCATGGCGAATATTCGTATGGCGATGCAAATGATGGACCTGCTGCTCAAGCAAGCCGAGCTTCCCGAGCATATTAGCCTGGCGCTGCAACAGTATCTGGGAGTACTGGAGATGGAAGGCGATCGCGAGATGGCCTTGATTAATGACCTGCTGGAATTTTCGTGCCTGGACGCGAAGACAGAACCTATCTTGCCTACATGCATTGAACTTAAAACCTGGCTTTCCCATCTGTCTGAAGCGTTTACAGCCCGTCTTCAAGCACAAAACCAAACTCTGACAATTCAGGTGGCCGATTCGGTCGGCACGGTGGCCATTGATCTATCCCATCTGGAACATATCTTGATGGAACTATTCAATAATGCCTGCAAGTACACACCACCAGGAGAGGGAATTGCGATCGCAGCTCACGCCGATACTTCAACCCTTCATATCAGCGTAATAAACGCGGGGGTAGAAATTCAGACAACCGAGTTCGAGCGCGTTTTTGAGAAGTTTTACCGCATTCCCAACGGCGACCCCTGGAAGCACGGGGGAACAGGCCTGGGGCTAGCTCTAGTCAAGAAACGTGTCACTTATTTAGGCGGGGCGATTGAGGTTACCTCAACTCATGAACGCACGATTTTTACCATCCATCTTCCCCTTAACCCAGCAGCCTGCTGCAACACATTTTTTCCTATCACTCAAGATGTGCCATCTCTCTAGCGCTCCGCGCGACTTTTCAACACCTCAATTCGGGATAAACTGAATCGCTTATTTTGCGTGCGCGACGCACACAAAATAGGGTCTTTTCGAGGGACGCACTGCGCTCCTCGAAAAGACCCTTAATCCACCTCAGTTCGGGATAGGCTGAAGTGCTCATTTTGGCGTATGCTTCGCGCACGCCAAAATGAGCGTTTTCAAGTGCCGCGCGTTGCGCGGCACTTGAAAACGCCCTTAACCCGAACTCAGGTTAATCCGAACTGAGGTTTCAAAATCCCGTCCTAATAGATTGTGTGAGGCTATCTAGCCTCACACAAAAAGAAATAACGTTGCTATTTAACGTCAGTTCGGGATAAGCCGAACCGCCCATTATTGCGTGCGCGACGCGCACGCAATAATGGGCTTTTTCGAGTGCCGCGCGAAGCGCGGCACTCGAAAAAGCCCTTAACCCGAACTGAGGTTATTTACTAACCGCATCCCGTTCAGTGCGGACCCAACGGGTTTGACGCTTGAGCAGAAAGGCCATGTAGAGGGGCACTTTCCACAGCAGATAAAGGGGAATGCTGAGAAGAGTGGAACCGGGAATGGATTTGCGGGCGAATACCCACCAGGACACAACAATCGTTGCCGTCATAATGACACCGCTGAGGCCGAGGGCGATCGCTGGTCCCACCGAAGCTCCTAAAAGGGTAGCCGCAACCAACACCACCATTGCGCCAATCCATGCCATGACCAGCAGCGAGAGGGGGGGCACTAGCATATCCAATGCCAGAGCGATGAGGTCAAAGCGCATCTGGCGTAGACCTTCTGCGGTGAGGCGGGGCACCTGAGTGAGGAGAGTTTGCAAATGACCATGTTCCCAGCGAGTGCGCTGGCTTCGGGCAGCGGTATCCTGTTGCGGCAGGATACCAGTTACGCGGGCACTGCGGCAGAGGAGGGGAGCATGCCCAGCGATCGCCAGATCTAGACCCAATTGCATGTCTTCCACAATGTTGCCACTAGCCAGGGGAGAGTTTGCAATGCGTTCCCAGGGGAAAGCCATACCCGTTCCCGTCAGCAAACAGGGGAGCCCCAGCCCATCCATACCACGCGGCCGTACCAAATTCTTCACTGTAAAAGCCAGAGCAGAGATGGCACTACTGGGCTTGAACTCGGGTGGAAGTTCCATCAAATAAATAGCCTGAACGGGACGGCCCGTTTTTTGAGCCATCCGAGAAATCTGCTCAATGGCATCACCCTCAACCCGACAGTCGGCATCAACGATAACGACGACGTCTGGGGGTTGGGGCATCAGGTGTTGCATTCCAAAATCCAGGGCATAACCTTTCCCTCGGTTTTGGGCGTCGAAGCGCTCGATAACAGTGGCCCCCGCTTGGCGGGCGATCGCGGCTGTATTATCAGTGCAATTATCCGCCACCACCACCAACCGATCCTCGGATTTCAGGTGGGGCAGCAGGGTTTTTAGGGTGGTGTCGATTACGGCGGCTTCGTCGTGGGCAGGCATTAACACGGCAATGGAGGGAGCCGCTCCAGAGAGCTGATTACGACGGGGATTGGGTAACAGTGCGGCCAGACACTCCACCACAAATATGCCAATGGGGATGATCAGCAGGAGGGCGATCGCCATCAGCAAACCGTTGACCAGTGAAATCATCAGGCAGGCTCCAAGGGGTAAACGAGTGTCATCAATAGATCAGGGGTTATCTACAGCGTAGAAAATACCTAACCTGGTGCAGGTAAAGCTTTGAAGAAGCCCCATAAAATTTTGTGGGCATCTTTTAGGAGAATGCCCAAAATGGTCGTGGGAATACCCGGTCGTGTTTCAAATCTGAGAGGGCACTTAGAGCCTCTCTGCCAACACCCTATCCACACATCTGTAGAAATAGTTCAAGTGCGTTGAGTAAGTACGGTGGTATAGGGCGCTTCGTGTCCCATACCACCGTACTTAACGTCAGTTCGGGATAAGCCGAACCGCCCATTATTGCGTGCGCGACGCGCACGCAATAATGGGCTTTTTCGAGCAGCAATTCTCATTATGAGCTTCAAAGCCGAGAGTTCGCGCCCGACGGGCGCCAACTCTCGGCTTTGAAGCCTGAAAATAGCCCGCCTTCGGCGGGCTATTTTCAGGCTTCAATTCAAAATGAGAATTGCTGTTTTTCGAGTGCCGCGCGAAGCGCGGCACTCGAAAAAGCCCTTAACCCGAACTGAGGTTACTTAATCAACGCGCACAGATCTATAGAACCTAGCAATTATTTGCTTGCTTCAGATACTGACGTGCTTAAACGACTGGTCAGTAGCATGATTTTAGGCAGCACCTGGGTCGGTTGGATAGGACGTATCAGGCAATCGTCGGCTCCCACCTGCAGGGAACGAGCTTGGGAGTCCTGGGCATTGGGGGCTACGATCGCCAGAACTTTGAGATGCTTAGTTGTAGGGTTTTGTCGCAGATGGCGGATCAGCTCAAAGCCATCGATGTTGGGTTCATCGACACCCGTAATCACCGCATCGGGTTGGAGAACTTCAATCTGGTTCAGGGCTGTGGAGCTTTCAAGAATCCAAACCAGTTGGTAACCTGCGGTCGTGAGCATATCACAGAGGATGTTGGCACTTTCTTCGTGGTTCTCCACCAAGACGATCCGCTTTTGGCCACTGTCGGTAGCAAGGCCCAGAGGGCTTTCGGGGATAGAACCGTGGACATCAGCTCGGGCGGGGAGTTGTATGGTGAAGACCGTACCGACCCCTACGGTTGAATCGACAGTGATGCGACCCCCATGCAGTTCTACCAATTGCTTGGTCAGGGCTAATCCCAGCCCTGTTCCCTGATAAACCCGATGGTAAGAAGTATCGAGTTGCTGAAACTTTTGGAACAGGAGCGATCGCTTCTCTTCTGGAATACCAATGCCGGTATCTTTTACCTGCAAAATGGCTGAGTTCTCGTCGGCAAACACTCGTAGGGTAACATGGCCCCCGTCAGGGGTGAATTTGATCGCATTGCTCAACAAGTTCAGAAGGATTTGTTGTACCCGATAGGGATCAGCGATGAAGCGATCGCGTCCCCCATCGACACGGGAGTCTAGTTCTAAATTGACGCCTCTCTGGTCAGCCACGTCCTGCATAATTTTGAGGGTTTGCTGTGACAACAGGGTCAAGGAAAAGGCCGATAATTTGAGGACAGTATTGCCTGCCTCTAGTTGGGATAAATCCAGAATGTCATTAATCAGCTCCAGCAAGTGCTGGCCACTGTCGTAGATAGTTTGAATAAAGCCCCGTTGGCGATCGTTTAACTCCCCTAGAGACCAGCGCAGTAGAGTTGCAGACATGCCAATAATGGCGGTCAGAGGGGTACGCAGCTCGTGGCTAATGGCAGCAATGAATTCGCTCTTGGCACGACTAGCCGTTTCTGCAGCCAGCATCGCATCGTGTAAATCCTGGGTGCGTTCTATAACTTGCTGTTCCAGGGTATCCCGTTGGGGCTGTGCTCCATTGAGGGACACACTGCCAGTTGTCACCGGGGCCGGGGCCAGCAGACGAGCCAGTTGTAGAGTGAATTCACTTTGAACCTGGGGATCGTTGAGCCGAGGTACAGGCAGAAACTTTTCCAGGGTTTCGACCAGAGTAGAGCGGGACTGAAGCTTTTGAATCACATAGTCTAAAAATGCTGAAATCGCTCCCGGCTCAAAACTTAAAGCGACAGCATAGGTATCAGCTTCCACCCCCGACGCATGACCGTTGGATTCAGCTGAGCCAATGGGACGAGCGGTTAGCAGAGCGCTGAAGGCAGGCGAGATCACCAACCCAAAACTCTCTGCATTGCTCAGCAAAGGTGTGCGGGAAGAGATAAAAATTTCTTCTGTTAAGAAAATGGCCTGTGCGCCCATCCGTTGAGCCATCCGTCGCAGCAGTTCACGCAACTGCTCGAAGGTTTTGACCGGCAACATCTGGCAAAATATGGCATCGTCTGAATCGGGCATAGAGGAGTCTGTCAGGGTGCAGCAACGGGTTTTGGGTCAAATGCCAAACCACTATCTATATCCATTCAATGAACTATAGAAAAACTCGACGGACGAATTGGATTAGAAGTGGACAGATTGTGATAGTCGGGCGATCGCCCCAAATGCCAGTTCGCAGTTTCTTCGTAATCTATGCTACCTTGCTCAACTGCTCATCCTGGCAAACATAAGCTTTTTATGATAGCCCCTAAGAAAGTCTAAAGGCACTCTCATCACTTTCTTAAATCAATACTTTAGAGGATTCTTCTAAGGAGGTTTCTGCATAAGAATTTACTCAGGATGTTGGTGCTTCGCCCACGAAGCGGGCAAAGCACCAACATCCTGGGGGTAATTCATTGTTGAAAATCTTCTAAAGACTTTAATTTTGGAGCTATTTCATAATCTTAAATCAAAGAACTTTGCAAAACTATTCAAAATAAATTAGGACTTACGCAAGTCCGCTATATCTAGACCACCTTTGTTGTGGGTAGGCTGCTCTGCACCCCACCCACAACAAAGATGTGTAAGTCCTGTAAATGTTCACAGTAAACAAGATAAGTACTGCATCAAACGCTTTCAATTGTTCGCCATAAAGCCCTTGAACCTGAGTCACTAGTACGACAGGCAAAGCTCGCTGTACTCGTAAAACTTAGACGTAGCAGTTGTGCTCAACCCACCCTTCAAAAACAATTTAGGATTTTTAGTACCTGGTGGCTTAATGCCTGTGTTGGGTGGTGTGGAATGCTTTGCACCCACACCACCCAACACACGGTTGATTTCCGCTACTTAGCTGACGTTGAGCCCTTTCAGTCTAAATTGAATAAGCGGCTCAGAGCTTCGTATATGCATCGTCTCCCTGCCTCTCCCGGTGGCTGGAATCCTGACACCGAAGGCGTTATCTTTATCGACCAAACCCCGGCACCCATTATTTTTCTGACAGCGGCTGATACTGACATTTTGCTGTTGGGCCGCACTGTTGCGCAGCTTCCGTCCACTTTTCCGGAAATGCGGGTGGCAAACCTACTGCAACTTCAACAACAGCTCACCATTGATACCTACGCTGACACGGTTCTGGCCCATGCCTCGGTCATTGTGCTGCGACTACTCGGTGGGCGGGCTTACTGGCCCTATGGGCTAGAGGTGGTGCGGCAAACCGTGGAGCAAACGGGAGCTGCCCTGTTGGTGTTACCAGGAGACGATCGCCCTGACCCTGAACTCATCAGCCATTCCACGGTCCCCCTGGCTCTGGTGAATCAGTTCTGGCGTTATCTGACAGAAGGCGGTCTGGAAAATATGGTCAATGGGTTGCGGTTTCTGGAGCATGCTTGCCTGAATCAGCCAGACGCTCCACCGCCGCCCAAGCCCGTCCCCCGAGTCGGTTGTTTAAATACGACTCAGCAGGGTAACGCAACGGATCCTCGCGTGGGGATTTTGTTCTATCGGGCACATTATCTCGCTGGAAATGTGGAACCTGTGGAGGCGTTAAGTCAGGCGATCGCTCAACGCCATCTGCAACCCGTCCCCATCTTCGTCTCCTCCCTGCGTGACCCCGATGCGCAGGAGGATCTACTGGCTATCCTGCAACCCAAGGACGGCCCTGGCATTGATGCCTTACTGAACACCACAAGCTTCTCCCTGGCTCAGCTGGACACAGATGCTCCTGATGTCAAGCTTTGGGAGACGCTCGATGTGCCCATCATTCAAACCATCTTCAGCGGCGGCTCCCAGGAGCAGTGGAAAGCTTTGAGCCGTGGCCTTTCCCCGCGAGATGTGGCCATGAACGTAGCCCTCCCCGAAGTGGATGGACGGATTATCGGCCGCGCAGTGTCCTTCAAAGCGGTGGTGCAGCAACATCCTCAACTCCAGGTCGAGGGCGTGGGGTATCGGGCGGTTGGCGATCGCATTCAGTGGACGGCTGACCTGGCTCAGGCCTGGGTCACTCTACGCCGCACACCACCCGAGCAACGCAAAGTTGCGCTCATTCTCGCCAATTACCCCAGCCGAGACGGTCGCTTGGCCAACGGTGTGGGCCTAGATACGCCCGCCAGTTGTGTGGAGATTTTGCGATCGCTTCACCATGCTGGCTATACTCTAACCGAGGTTCCCGAAACTGGAGACGCGTTGATCGATTGCCTCACATCGGGAGTCACGAATGACCCCGAGGGGCAATATTTACGGGCTGTTCACCAATACCTTCCCTTAAAAGAGTATCAAACCTTCTTTGATACATTGCCGGAAGCCGCGCGCCAGGGCATTATTGAGCGCTGGGGGCAACCATCGTCAGAACATTTCGAAGACAAAGGTTTTCCCATTCCTGGCATTCAATTCGGCAACGTTTTCGTAGGAATTCAGCCGCCTCGGGGCTACGATCGCGATCCCTCCCTCAACTACCACGCGCCTGATCTGGAACCCACGCACGACTACTTGGCGTATTACCAGTGGTTACGGCAACACTTTGGGGCACAGGCGATCGCCCACGTTGGCAAGCACGGCAACCTAGAATGGCTTCCCGGCAAAAGCGTGGCTCTCTCTGAGGATTGCTACCCGGAGATTGCCCTCGGTCCCTTACCTCACCTCTATCCCTTCATTGTCAATGATCCCGGCGAGGGCTCTCAGGCGAAACGCCGGGCTCAAGCCGTTATCCTTGACCACCTGACCCCACCCATGACCCGTGCCGAACTTTACGGCTCGTTGATGCAACTGGAGGCTCTGGTGGATGAGTATTATGAGGCCCAGTCTCTCGATCCCACCCGGCTGCCTGCGATTCAAGACCGCATTGAAGCCCTGGTCCGTCAGGAAAACTTAACGGCAGATCTCCAAACCTGGCTGGGCGCCACGGAAGCCATTGACCTGAAAACCGCGGATTGGGGCGCTTTACTCACCGGGTTGGATGCCTGCCTTTGTGACCTGAAAGAAGCCCAAATCCGTGATGGGCTGCACGTTTTTGGTCAATGCCCTGAGGGGCGGCAACTACGCGATCTGGTGGTCGCGATCGCCCGTCACCCTGGCCCTCAGCGACTCGGTTTAACCCGAGCGATCGCCCAGGATTGGCAACTTTCCTTCGATCCTCTAACCGCTACTCCCAACGAGCCATGGGAGGGTATTTTACCCAAATTGTTCAACATGCCATGCCGTCATCAGGGAGACGTGATTGAACAGTTAGAAATTGCAGCAGCGACTTTCGTGGAATCCCTCTTAGAAGGAACAGCTTTTCCATTTCGGCCTGGAGCCGCAACGGTTCAAGAGCTGGCATGGGTGGGCGATCGCCTCTTACCCAACCTGCGTCGCACGTCCGAGGAAATCACCCATCTGCTGCGAGGTTTGGATGGCCGTTACGTTCCCAGCGGTGCCTCTGGAGCTCCAACCCGGGGTCGTCCTGATGTGCTGCCCACAGGTCGTAACTTCTATTCGGTAGACATTCGCGCCATTCCCACAGAGACGGCATGGGATGTGGGGCGACGAGCAGCGGAAACGTTAATCGAGCGCTATACCCAGGAGAACGGCGAGTATCCCCAAACCCTGGGGCTGTCCATTTGGGGCACGTCTACGATGCGCACAGGTGGGGATGATTTAGCAGAAGCTCTGGCACTCCTGGGAGTCCGTCCCGTGTGGGACGGGCCCTCCCGTCGAGTCGTGGATTTTGAAATTTTGCCCGTATCGGCCCTGGGTCGCCCCCGGGTGGACGTGACCCTGCGAATTTCAGGCTTCTTTCGGGATGCCTTTCCCAATTTGATTGATCTGTTTCATCAAGCCGTTCAAGCGGTCGCCGCTCTACCTGAGCCGGCAGAGGAGAATCCGTTGGCAGCGCGATCGCACCAGGAAGCCCAGGACTGGATTCAACAGGGCCTATCGGCAGAGCAGGCCGAGGGGCGATCGCGCCTGCGAATCTTCGGTTCCAAACCTGGAGCTTATGGAGCCGGGCTTCAGGGTTTGATCGAAGCACAAAACTGGAGCACGGATGATGACCTGGCTCGTGCTTACTTAAATTGGAGCAGCTACGCCTACACCAGCCAGGGGGATGGCCAGTCGGCCCCCGAAGCCTTTGCTCAACGTCTGCGTCAGCTACAGATTGTGCTGCACAATCAAGACAACCGCGAGCATGACCTGCTCGACTCGGATGATTACTACCAGTTCCAGGGAGGCATGACCGCTGCGGTACGTTCCCTCACGGGGCAAAATCCCACCACATATTTTGGCGACCACAGTCTGCCCGAAAATCCTCGCGTTCGTACCTTGCAGGAGGAAATGCGGCGAGTCTACCGCTCCCGTGTGATCAACCCCAAATGGATTGCCGGGGTCATGCGTCACGGTTATAAGGGAGCCTTCGAAATGGCTGCTACGGTTGATTACTTATTTGCTTACGATGCCACAGCCCGTTGCGCCGATGATTTTATGTACCAGGGCGTTGCCGAGGCTTATGTGCTGGATGAGACCGTACAGGCGTTCGTACAATCTAAAAATCCCTGGGCTTTGCGAGATATGGCGGAACGTCTACTCGAAGCCCACCAACGGGGGCTCTGGCAACAAGTTGATAGGGCAACATTGGACGAGTTACGGGCGATCGCCCATGCCGCCGAAGCAACTATCGAAGCGCGTTAGAGCCTGTTTGTAAGCAAACATAAAATCTCCGAAAGCTTTGTCGCAAGCTTATTAGGCAGCACAATTTTTGGAAATTTTATCAGGACTTACGCATTTGTGTTGTGGGTGGGGTGCTTCGCACCCCACCCACAACACAAATACGCTACAGATAGCGGACTTGCGTAAGTCCTGTTTATGTTTGATTGAATTGAGTTATTTGATACCAGAATTCATGAATGCTCGATAGTTAAAGTCTACTCACCTTCCAACATGAGTTGAGTTCCACCACTTCGTACTGGCCTCAAGTGTCATTTAGGAAGCCTATTGTTGTTAGAAATGAAAGACGATAGCCAACAATTCATCATGGTATAAATCAGAACAATAGACTTAGCAGTTCTGACTAGGTTCATCGCATTAAGCAGAATGTCCTTAACCTGTAAATTACCCGGGTCGGGTACTTACATCACCTCGTTATCCTTGCCAAAATCAACACATCCCAGACGCGAAATGCCTAACAATTTGCATTCCAAATTCACGGCATAGATTTTACAAAATCATTACGGCTAGTCCTGTAGGTCATGTTAAGCACAGGTTCTAATGCCGATTTCGTCTCAAGTTTAATCTCCTATGCATGCATGCGAATTGCATAGGAGACAGCGCAATATATGGGCCTTGCGATCGCACTTCTAGCGATGCACCCATCACAACTTCACTCAATTTCCAAAGGAATGATTGTATGACTACTCCGAATGATCCGCTGTTTTCACAACAGTGGCACCTTTCCAATACGGGTCAATCTGGTGGCACCGCTGGGATGGATTTGAACGTATTACCCGTGTGGGACGATTACACGGGACGAGGGGTACGGGTTGGCGTGATGGACGACAGTGTGGAATACCTCCATCCCGACCTGAATGATAACTATGACACCAGCATCGACATCGACACCTCCGAGCGCGACGACGATGCCGCCCCAACCTGGTATGACGACATACACGGCACCTCTGTTGCTGGCTTAATTGCCGCTGAGGCAAACAACGGCATTGGTGGAACCGGTGTCGCCCCCGATGCTACTCTGGCTGGCATTCGCCTTGACTTCTATGACTACAACTTTGAAGCCAATGCCAGCTATGGGTTCCGGCAGATGGCCAACTTCGATGTAGTCAATAACAGTTGGGGATACAGCTACCCCTTCTACGATAACTTTGACGGCAAGCCGGGCATGCCTTTTTACCGAGATGCTCTACAGTACGCCGTAGAAAATGGCCGGGGCGGCCTCGGAACCTCCATTGTCTTTGCAGCAGGTAATAGCCGGACGTGGGGTGATAATGCTAACTTCCACAACCTGAATAATTCCCGCTTCACCATCGCTGTAGCAGCGCTGACCCACACAGGGGTGCATACCTATTACAGCAGCCCCGGTGTCAATCTGCTGGTATCCGCTTTCGGAGGGGATACCCCCGAAGATGGCATTGTCACAACGGATCGCACAGGATACGACGGGTACAGCGGGGATGACTATACCAACCAATTTGGCGGCACTTCTTCCGCGGCACCCATGGTAACGGGTGTGATCGCCCTTATGCTGGAAGCCAACCCTAACCTGGGTTATCGGGATGTTCAGGAGATTCTGGCCTACTCGGCTCGTCAGGTCGATGTAGACAACAACACCTGGCTCACCAATGGAGCCACTAACTGGAATGGTGGTGGCTTACACCACAGCAGCGACTACGGCTTCGGGCTCGTAGATGCACGAGCCGCCGTCCGCCTGGCAGAAACTTGGACAACCCAGCATACCTATAGCAACGAAGCCCAAGCCCAGGTGTCTTCCAGCCCAGCAGCAGCCATCCCCGACAATGGTGAAGTATCCAGCCAGATCACTCTGACCGAGGAGATGGACATCGACCATGTCGAGGTAGTGGTTGACATTAGCCATACCTGGATTGGGGACTTAGAACTGGTGCTGACCTCCCCTGATGGCACCGAGAGCATTCTAACAAGCCGTCCAGGAGCGACGGAGTTCAGTCCTAACGGGTTGGATTCTGACAATCTACGGTTTACCTTTGGCACTACCCAATTTTGGGGTGAGGAAAGTGAGGGTACCTGGACTTTAACGGTTCGCGATCGCGCCCTATTTGACACCGGGGTGTTGCAAAGCTGGACATTACGGGTCTATGGCGACGAGAACACCAGCGATAACGTCTACATCTACACAGATGCCTACGGCACCGTTCCGAACGACTCCGCCCGCACAACTCTAACTGACAACAGTGGTCTGGATACCCTCAATGCCGCTGCTACAACCACCGATCTCGTGCTGAATTTAACGGCTGGTTCAACCAGCACGATCGCCGGACGCACCCTCACCATCGCTGCTGATACCACCATTGAGCAAGCCTTTAGCGGCGATGGCAATGACACGATTTCAGGCAATGACGCCGCTAACTTCCTGCGGAGTGGCCGAGGCAATGACAACACAACGGGGGCAGCAGGTAATGACATCATCTGGGGTGAGCAAGGTAACGATCGGCTCAACGGTAGCAATGGTAGCGATTCCCTGATTGGTGGAGCTGGGGCTGACAACTTACTCGGTGGGGCAGCTTCCGATCGCCTTACGGGTGGAGACGGTGCCGATACCTTCCGATTCGCCGCTAACAGTGCATTTGGGGCTGTATCCCTGGGTATCGACCTGATCACCGACTTCATTAACGGCGTTGATCGAATTATGCTGAGCAAGAGCACCTTCTCAGCCCTGCTCAGCACGATCGGAACTGGCTTCTCCCAGGCGTCTGAATTTGCCCAGGTTGCCAACAACACCCTGGTAGACAACAGCAGTGCGCTGATTGTCTACAGCCAGGCCAGCAACACCCTCTACTACAACGCTAACGGCACCGAATTGGGACTTGGCGATGGTGGCAGATTTGCAATCTTGAGAGGTGTGGCAAACTTGACCGCTCAAAGCTTCATCTTGCAGGCTTAATTTCGGTTATCCAAGTTGCGTCAATATTGGAGCGCACTTTAAAACTCCCTGGAAGGTTTTTTCATGTGCAAAGCGCACGAAAAAATAACTTCTAAACCAGCCCTGGGTTGCTGAATGAAAGAAGCCCGATGTTTGCAAAACATTGGGCTTCTATTTCTTTGGACTCAGCAACGTTAACTTGCAGCGGTAAGACAATCATTCAGGTACTGTTCTGGACGTGTAGTGAGTTGTTATGGAAGGGGCGCTCAGTGCTCCTTCCATAACAACCCACTACACACCACACCCAAAACATCACTGCCAGCCGACAACTCGACCAATTGGTTTGCTAACAGCAGATTTCATCCGGATGAGTAGCATAGCGCTCGTCATATACCCTATGTCCCGCTCGCTTTTACAGAAGCGGCCCATGTTCACGTGCTGCAAGTGTAAGTATGAACGGCAAAGCCAGGCCTCAAGGCGTTTTTCAAGCTCTAAACCGAATCAATCCTAAGCCATGGAAGCCCTCTGGGTTTTACTACAACAAGACCATAGTCCTCTCGATTATGGCTGTTGTTCGCACAAGCCAGCAGGGTACTCTAGGGCAGACTGACTTTGAAACTTTTTCACTAAATATTCCCTAAGGTTCTTGTCAAGTTCGGTGATAGTCTTGCTCCCGTAGGATGTTATGGTTAGAGGCGGCTCATTCTTAAGAAACATGTCGAAATAAGTTTCTTTTGCCTTGAGCATAGCCCACATTGTACTGGGGTTTTCCCTCCCCATTTGGGATGGGCGATCGCCCATGCGTAGGGCTTCTGCAAAGTCTACAGACAGCTTAGCAGAAGCCAAATCTACAGAATCAGGTCGCTGTCTTTCGATTCTTGTAGTTTGCTCCTTACCGTGTTCGTTGCCTCCCCATGCTGACTTTACTGTCATTCTTGCTTCCGGTCTCTATTCCCACACCACCGCCACTCCTGGCCCAGAGTACTCCCCATCAGTACGTCTACGAGCCCCAGGAAGTGCGCCCTTTACCGGGGCAATTGGACGAAGTCCCTGTGTTCAACAGCAACAGCCCCGAAGTTGTGCAGCAAGAAGGCATCTTGCTGTCCACCTTTCCCCCCGATGGAATGCGGGTTCCCTCCGCCCATCTCGACTATGCATTTGAAGGGCGTTTTGATCTTTTCATCCACCATATTGCTAAGGGGCAGACCCCCGAAGACGTTCGTACCCTATTTTTAGGGGTTCTGGTTCATAACCCTTCCGACGAGACGGTGACCGTAGAGGTATCCCAGGCCGTCAGTTATCTGAGCCAGGAAGCGCCCTTTTACGACTTGCCCTCCTACGTGGCAGACACCACCGGACGCGCTTTTGCAGGCCCAGGTAGCCGCACCACCACGGATATTCTGCGAGGGGTTGACCAAGGCTTTTTGCCTGATCGCTTCCGCTTGCCACCGGGTAGCACCCAGCTCCTCTTCAGTGCTCCCATTCCCCTGCGCAGCCTTCAAGAATTCCAACAGGGTATGCCATTGCCGCTGTTTGTCGATCCGGCTACTGAGGCTGGGCTCGATGCAGCAGAAGCCACCTCCGATAATCCCCTGGCTCCAACGCGTCCCGTCCGACCTCGCGGCCGAGATATCCCGATCAACGGTCGTACAGCCCTGGTCTATTTAGACAGCAACGGCCCTATCAATGTCGCAAGTTTAGGGATGTTTAGCCGAGTCCTTCCGGATGGCCGAGAGATCCCGCCCAGTACAGAGGATTGGATTCGTCTGTTACAACAGGGCGATCTGGCAGGACCGCGCGATGTTCCTCCTACCCCGCCGAACCAGCGGACCTCCTCTCGTCGCTTCTACTACGGTCGCGTTGCTGGCGTTGCCCAGGGTTCGCTCTGGAGCACTCGCCTGACTGATGACTCTGACTCTGAGCATCTCTCTATTCCCGAGGCAGGGCAATCTATTTCCTACGCCATCAGCACAGTTGACCGTAACACTCTGGGAACTGGGCAAATTCAAAGTGCTCCCATCCTGGCACGGTACCCCGATACGGCTTACCGTGCCCATGGTAACTATGGCATTCATTACCAGATCGAAATGCCCCTGCGGAACAATACCGATCGCACTCAGCAGGTGGCTGTCCTTTTCCAGACTCCTTTGAAAGATGAAACTCTTCAGGGAAGAGGGCTGCGGTTTATGCGCCCGCCGCTGGATCGGGTCTTCTATCGGGGTACGCTGCGGATTCGCTATACCAACGATTGGGGAGCCGAGCAAACTCGCTATGTCCATGTCGTCCAGCGTCGGGGGCAGGAAGGTGAACCTCTCGTAACCTTATCCCTAAGACCTGGGGAAGAACGAGATGTGGAAGTGGAATTTCTTTACCCTCCCGATGCCACTCCGCCCCAAGCGCTTACCATTGAGACTCTGGCCCCAACGATCATTCCGCGCCCCAACCCCGACGAGGGATACCCAACCCTCAGTAATCAGCCAGGGACACCCACTTCGCTGGAGCCTCACCCAACGGGAAATAGACCTCGCCAATAGGGGAAGGGCGATCGTGTCAAACTGAAGCCTTCACGGAAGCTTTCTTGTGAGTGCCAATTATTGCTCACAAGGCTTCTGATAAAAGGAGAGAGGTGAGGCTTCGTCCCACCTCTCTCCTTTTAGAGCGCTACGCGCCTAGAACCAGGCAGTATGCTTTTGAAAAGCTGCGCTCAGCGCAGCTTTTCAAAAGCATACTGTTCTAATCAGATTGGGTAAGGCTATAAAAAAAGATATTTGGCGATCGCGACACGCGCAAATTGCCAGACTGGACGTTCTGTTTTTTTTAGGCTTTAGTTTTTATACAGTGGTCTGGCCACGAGTTAAGTACAAAGACGGGGTTTTAGCGTAACGTATTCCACGTCGAATGTTTTCACATTGCATAACTCTATACAGAACGGCGTCTTGCAACCTTGATTCCAAAAGCGGGTTTAGTGATGATTCGTCATTTTTTTCATTCAGCCTGGAAGCGGAGGGTAACCCGCTTCAGGTTGAGATATTTAGTGTTGGGGTTTTGGGCTACCGCCATGGTGGCTCTGGGGTCTTGCCATAGCTTAGTCTCCAGTAGCCAAGCTACCCCCGCTTCCAGCCTCTACTTCATCGGGAACAGCCTTACAGACGAAGTGCTGTACAAGGGCTTTGATGACATGGTGGAAAGTCAGGGACGCCCCCTGGAATGGGGCCGTCACATGATTCCGGGCGCCCCATTGGAATGGATTTTTGAACACCCCAATGATGGGTTTCGAGAAGAACCCTACGGTACCTATCCCCAGGCCTTTGCCAACTACACCTGGGACTATGTAACGCTGCAACCGACCAATCGCCTTCTAAATGATGATTTGACAACGATCGCCCAGTTCCTTGATCTCCTGAAGGAGCGCAGCCCAGAGGCCCAAGTCTTCATCTATGCGCAATGGCCCGGCAATGACGGTCAGGATTGGGACACGCAATGGCTACACGAGTACACTGATCGCTGGGATGGCACACAACGTACCCGTGATTATTACGAAACTCTGACCCAGACGTTGAATGAGCAGCATCCTAACTTTTCCCCATTTCGCCTCATTCCAGTAGGCCATGTCATGTATGCGCTCAATCAGAAGATGAAAGCTGGAGAGATACCAGGCTTTACCAAAATTACCGATGTTTACATCGATAGGGGCCATCTAAACAGTGTTGGTTCCTATATTGTGGCAACGACATTCTACGCCACAATTTTCCAATCCAGCCCCATTGGGCTTCCGGTACCACCTCCGTATCAAGAAGATCAGCCGATTTCCGATGAATTGGCTGCTGTCATCCAGAACACGGTTTGGGATGTGGTAACTACAACGCCCTTGTCTGGCGTCACGCCCTAATTTTTCCGTTGCTGAATGAAGCTATGAAATAGCTCCATTCAGCAACACCTATTGGCGATCGCCACAACATCACTGTGCACAAAAATCCAAGTTGAGCAGGATGTACGAATAGAGTTCTGGACTGAACAGTCGCTCCGTGCGCCGGCGAAAGTCAGAACTGGCAATAAAGTTATTAACCGTTGTTTCCCAACGGCGATCGCCCTCAGGCAACACCAGACCATAGGGCTCACAACTCAGCGGTGCATCAGGGATCAGGCGGTAGGAATTGGGGGGAAGATCCTGAGCGATCGCCTCCCCCAGCAACAAAATTCCATCTCCTGCAAAGGCATCGACCTGCCCCTGAAGCATCGCCCGTACACCCTGTTCCTGAGCAAGCGGCCCCTGAAAATCCACAGCACTTGCAGCAGGATAGCGCTGCTCAAGAAAACGTTCCGTGGCCGTTTCATCTTTGACTCCCAACCGTGTGCCTTCGAGGGCACCGTAGGGATTAATGGGCGTTTGATCACTTTCCCGCACGAGGAAGTGGGTTCCTGTAATGAAAAAAGGACTGGAAAACGTCACCCCTTCCGATGCGAGACGTATGCTGTTGGGGCCACATTCCACCATCGCTGCACCGTTAAGAACGGCCTGAAACCCGTCGCTTACGGTTGGTTGGGCCACCACTTCCATACGAATGGGCACCTCTAACTGCTGCGTCAGGTGAGCAGCCAACCCCTCCATCAAATCTACACAGTAGCCTTGCAGTTGGCCCTGGTCATCAGTAAAACCAAACGGTAAGGCATTGGTACGAATAGCTACTCGCAACACTCCCTCCGCAGCAATCACATCCAGCACCGAGGAAGCATTGGCAGCTAAAGGTTCTTGCACCAACGGCGGCACAATCGGAATAGGTGGATTAGCTCCATAGGCTGTCTGCAAATCCTCGGGGGTGAGCGATCGCACCAACGCCAGATCCAATTCCCCAGCCCTGATAAACTGAGCATAGTCTGGGGTGAGATAGGAATCATACTCAGCCTGGTTTTGGAGATACCGCTGCATAAACGCCAGGGAAAGCTCCCGAATATACTCCCGACCCTGCTGTGGATCTGGGCCTGCCAAAGCCGCAGCGAGAGGGCCTGCATTAGCCAGCTCAGTATTGTCAGCGGAGGAATGACCACTGGGAATCATCAGCGCCAGGTATTTGTCCTCGTTGGTCATCCACAGAAACGGGTGGATTTGCTCCTGAACGACGGAGGCCACAAAGTCATTACTTCCTCCAATCATGAGAGTAGGAACTTCGATCTGGCTCATACTCTCAGGCCCCAGCACTACACTGATCGTGGGACTGATGGCGATCGCCGCTCGCACTCGATTATCCTGCAAGGGATACGCAAAATTTGGCAATCGTGTCGCAATGCATTGCAGGGTTGGAGCAGCATTGAGGGTAAACGGAGGCGGATTACACTGGGCCTGAATACGGTCAATGTTGAGGGGGGCTCCGGCCAGCGCCAGCGCCGTATATCCACCAAACGAGTGGCCAATCACGCCAACCTGGTTGGTATCAATGCGCCCCTCCAGAGAACCACCGGGCTGAGCCATTTGTTCCAGTACATCCAGGATGTAACGAATATCCAAAGGGCGATCGATAAATTCTACCGGGTTAATATCTGTGCCCAGCACGCCCGATATCAGAGCATCGCGGAGGCTCTCATCACTGCCAATATGTTGGGGGAGTACCGTCGCAAAGCCGTAAGAAGCCAGGTGCTCTCCCAGATAATCAAACGCTTCGGGGGTAGAACCCAGACCATGGGAGATGACAACCACGGGTGCCGGATGATCCAATCCTTCTGGGATGTGCAGGTTGACACGGAAACTACGGGCAATGGGCTGACCTTCTGCTGTCTGGCGATCGCGATGCAACTCCAACCGGATGTCTCTTGTGCGATATGGCCCTAACTCGCTTAAATCTGGAAGCTGGCTGAAGTCGATGGGTGGTTGATTCGTCGTCTCGTCCATTTCGGCCTGAACAGCTCGAACGGCCGCATCTCGATAATCTACCAGGGTCAAGAACTCGTCCCGCAATGCCAGAAGCTGACGGCCATCAATTCGAATGGCACGGCTGGGATATTGCTCAATCAAGTTCACAACGGCAAACCCCTCAGGCTCGTTCGCAGCAAGAGTTAGGGCGGCTCGAAGGGCAGTAAACCCGTTAGTACGGGCATCCGTCTGGATAACTTGGCCTAAATTTTGCAACACCCCTTCTCCCATCAGGGAATAGGTCAGTTGCGAAACCACTACGGGATCCAATTCAAAGCGCTGCTGCAGAATGCGGCGAAAAGCAGCCAGGGTTTGATCATCTAAGAAGCGAGCATAAAAACGTAAATCTCCTTCCAATTTCCCCGTCTCTTCAAATATCTCCAGGGATTCTCGCGAGAGGGAAAATTCCAACTGTCTATAGGTAACAATCACTTCTTCGGCCGCGATCGCCCGCTGTGGCTTCAATCCTGAACCCAATCCCAAAGCCATAGCGCATCCTAGCAAAGCCCATCGCCCTAACCTCCGAACCCCAGGCTTTCGAGATAACCTAGCATGGCCAGGGCTTACACAATTTTGCATGGGCCAGGTAAAACCCAGCCCATGCAAAATTGCACGAAATATGTTGGACTTGCTAAAGCCCTGCTCGTATCTCATGGGCGATCGCTCTGCTTCACAGGAACCTATCACCCGGCAATTCTGGCACAAATTCCGTGATACCAGATGTAACTAACGTTAGATGCATCCGTTAGAGCTTCTATTTTTTCAATTTGAAGACGTATCTCATGTTCTGCTCTCTAGTACGCTGAGGCCTAGCCATTCAGACGGCGGCGATCGCCTTGAAAGCGAATAAACTCAGCCGCAAAGGCTAACAACCCTGACCCTAGAATCAGCACGACGCTGAGGGCATTAATATCCGGTTTCACTCCCGTTCGAACGCGGCTAAAAATTTCCATCGGTAGGGTTGTTACACCACCCCCTGCCGTAAAGCTAGAAATCAGCAGGTCATCCATGCTCAGCACAAAGGACAGTAGACACCCAGAAATAATTGCCGGCATAATCTCCGGCAGCAGCACTTTGATAAATGCCTGGACTGGCGTTGCGCCCAAATCCAGTGCGGCCTCTTGCAGAAATGGATTGAGCCCCGCTAAGCGCGTAGAAACGACCACCGCGATATAAGCAATACAGAAGACCACATGGGCAGCCACCACCGTCCAAAGGCTCAAGGGAATGGCCATCGATGCCAGAAATACAAGGGTTGCTACGGCGATCGCAATATCTGGAATAATCAACGGCAAATATGCCATCCCTTGATACAGCCCTTTGCCAGGGAACATATAACGCGCCAACCCCACGGCCATTAGCGTCCCCAACACCGCAGACACCGCCACCGCAAAGAATGCAACTGACAAGCTATCTTGCAGCGCCGACAGGATGCGGGTATCACTAAACATTTTCTGATACCACTTCAGGGAAAACCCCTGCCAGTTAGACGAAAACGGCGATGCGTTAAAGCTAAAGAAAGCTAGCACCAGCACAGGCAGGTACATGAAGGCAAACATGAGCAGCGTTAACACCATCTGCCAGTGCAGCCGAAAGCGAGGGGAGAGGCCATTCGTCATAGGATGCGGTGCGGGTTGAATAAAAGCGCTTACAAGGTCTTTTGAGGGTTGGAAATTGACCCTCGAATACTAACAAGGGACTAGAAGGTTTCGGCTTTGCGATCGCCGTATTTCAACAGGAGGGCGATCGCTGCACTCACAGCCAAAATCAGCAGCATACTCAGCGCTGAGCCAAAGCCCCAGTTACGGGTTGCTCCTAAAAACTGGTTGAAGATCAGCCGGGCCATCGTCATGCTAGACGCCCCACCCAATAATTCCGGCACCACAAAATCGCCCAAGCTGGTAATAAATACCAATAGGCACCCCGCCGCAATCCCCGGCAACGATTGGGGTACGGTAACCTTGCTAAAAACTTGAGGAGGTGTAGCCCCCAAATCCGAAGCCGCCTCCAGCAGCCGCTTATCTAGCTTCTCCAAAGAAGCATATAGAATCAGCACCATGTAGGGCAGGTAGTTATAGGCCAATCCCAAAACAACCGAGAACTGGGTATTCAAAATTTCCACAGGGGGAATACCAACCACTCCTAGCACTGAATTCAGCACTCCTGTGGGTCGCAAGATCGTGATCCAGGCGTAGGAACGCAGCAGCGACGAAGTCCACAGGGGCAGCACAAAGGCAACCACCAGTAGATTTTGCCAGCGCTTAGGAGCCATCAGCGCGATCCAGTACGCCACAGGAAAACCTAGCAGCAGACAGACAATCGTACTAATGACCGCAAAGAGAACCGAGCGGAAAATAACCAGCAGGTAAACCGACTCAAAAATCTTCAGGTAATTACCCAACCCGTAGGGGGGTGCAGCCTGCCCCAGCTTAAAGTCTGGTAACAGACTCAACTCCACAATCATCAAGGTAGGAATGACCAACAACAGAAACAGCCATACCCCTGCTGGAAGCAACAAAATAAGCGGCTCAACCAATCGGGCAAACCGCTGTCGTACCGTACTTAGAAGAGAGCCAGATTTGGGAGGAGAGGCAGGGGTGCTGGATGCCATCGAGGTGAATCCGAAGTAGGGATCAGGTGCTAGTAAGTTGAGTCCATAGGCGATCATACAGATCAATGGTGTTACCCACATTCGCCAAGGGCTCACACTTTTCTAGCACGTTATCAGGTGGGAACAGGCGCTCATCGGACTTGAGTTTGGAATCGAGAAGATCCAAGGTTTTCTTGTTAGGAGTAGCCAATTGTAAGCGACTGGATACTTTGGAGGCGCTTTCCGGCTTCAGCACGTAGTCCATCCAGGCGTAGGCAGCCTCCACGTTTGGTGCTGTTTTTGGGATAGCGATGGTATCCGTCCACACCGTCGCACCACTGGCGGGAATGACGTATTTCAAGTCGGTGTTTTGCTGCACCACATCCAGTGCATCCACGGAGTAGGCGTGGGAAATCAACAAATCACCTGGGATAATGCGATCGCGCCACCCATCTGTCGTAAAGGCACTGATAGCAGGCTTCAATTCCTCTAATTTCTTAAAGGCCGCTTCAACTTCTTTTGGATTGGTCGTGCTGTTGGAGTAGCCAAGCATCTTTAAGACCGCCCCTGTCACTTCCCTTACATCATTGAGCAGGCTTACCTTACGAGACAGTTTTTTCTTATTATCCCAAAGGTAATCCCAGTCAGTAATCTCAGCTCCTAATTTGGCAGCATTGTAGACCAACCCAGTCGTGCCCCAGGTGTAGGGTAGGCTAAAACCATTCTTGGGATCGTAGGGAGGGCTTTGCCACTGAGGAAGCAGATCCGCCAGCTCAGGAACGCGGTCCTGGTCAATCTCAGTCAGCAGCCCCATCTCGATCATCTGCTCCACCATGTAGTCAGAGGGGTAGATGATGCTGTACTGGCTACCCCCACCGGCCTGCAACTTCGCCAGCATCGTTTCGTTGGAGTCATAGATGTCGGCGACCACTTTAATACCGGTCTGCTTTTCAAAATCAGCTAATACTTCATCGTTGACATAGGCCGACCAGCTATAGATATAAAGGGTCTTATCACCGCTTGCGGACGTGGATGCAGAAGCATCCGGGTCACTACTGCCAAGATTGCGGGCGCAGTTGGATAGCACCACCCCTGTCATCGCCGCAGTAGACAGTTGCAGAAAACGCCGCCGACTGCTGGAAAGATTTTGAAAAGAGCGGGATGGAACCGACCCTCGCTTAGGCATAGATCAAACTCCTCAAGGCTATAGATTTAAGGGTAAAAGGTGCCGCCACAAAACATTCAGTTGTTGAAAAGAACCGTAAATTTACGGGCTAGCAAAAAAACAATTCCCAGCGACGAATTGCTTTTATAAAAGAAAAGCTGCGGCCTTGATACACAAAAAATTTAGTCCCTGAATGTCTCGAGGAATGATGAATAGATACAGTCAACTATGGAATGCAGGCAAGTTCCGTACACCGTGAACAGCTCTGCAAATTTTCCAGCCGTGCTACTCCGCTGTAGAAGAAATCGCGCCGATATAGCCTTACCTAATTTTGTTAGAACAGTTGATTTTCGAGAAGCCATACTCCGTGCGGCTTCTCGAAAATCAACTATTTAATCAAATAGGACTTACCCATTTCGTTGGGTACGTTCCATACACTCAACGAACATGGGTAAGCCCTGAATCAAATCACGCTGGGGTCAGCGCATGGGTCAGCGCCAAGCAGTCAGCATAAGACCAGTAAAGGTAGACTGTATCGCCCAATTCCAACAGGCTGCCCTGGCGGTTAGGCTGAAGAACCGTTATACGCTCGGTTTTACCATCCCGACAGAAATCGCCTGGCTCTAAATCTACAACGTAGTGAACGTGAGTTCCCAGGTACATCGTGTTTTGTACCCGGCCCTTATAACAGTTGACATTTGCATCCAAAGGTTCAGGACTGAGGTGCACATTCTCAGGCCGAAGACTCAAAACAACTGCCTCCCCCACCGAACCACTCCACCCCTCCGCAGGGTGAACCAGAATACGCATTCCACTTTCCGTGGTAATTTTCAGCAGACTGGCATCTGCTGCTTCCACAAAACCATGCAGCAAATTGGTATCACCAATGAAATCAGCCACGAAAGGAGTCTGGGGGTTTTCGTAAATTTGGCTGGGAGTGCCAATCTGCTCAATACGTCCCCCATTCATAACGGCGATACGGTTGGAAAGGCTCAGGGCTTCCTCCTGGTCATGGGTCACCATCACAAAGGTGACGCCCAATTCCTGGTGCAGCGTAGACAGCTCGACCTGCATTTCCTTTCGCAGTTTCAAATCTAATGCCCCTAGGGGTTCATCCAGTAATACCACCGTCGGGCGGTTCACTAAGGCTCGAGCCAGGGCAACTCGCTGCTGCTGACCGCCGGAGAGTTGGCTGGGGTAGCGGCGGGCAAAGGAATCCATCTTGACCAATTGCAGCGCTTCCTCAACCCGTCTCAGAATTTCCGCCGTCCCATGTTTTTTGATGCGGAGACCAAACGCGACATTCTCCCAGACCGTTAAGTGACCAAATAAGGCGTAGCTTTGGAAGACTGTATTGACAGGCCGTCGATAGGGAGGCACGTTTGCCATCCCCTGTCCTCGAATCAGGACATCCCCAGACGTAGGTTGCTCAAAACCCGCAATCAAGCGCAGAGTTGTGGTTTTTCCACAGCCGGATGGCCCCAGAATACTAAAAAACTCTCCCTGGCGAATTCCCAGATCAATACCCCGAACTGCTGTATCTCCGTTGTAGACCTTGAAGACTTTGCGCAGTTCCACATCGTACCGAGCATTTGTCTCTGTCGCTGTCTGGTTATGTGTAATGGTCTGAGCCATGAAAAGTCCCCGCAGTCACGCAATCTCAACTCGAATGGTTACCCGATCTACCCCGCTAAGCGGTGCTTGAAAAGTCTCAGAAAGAGCTCCTTGATTAGAAGAAATTAATTTTTATTCATAGTGGATGAAAATTAACGGTTCTAATCTCCCTTGATTGAGCCTACCTAAGTATTTGGGCAGTTGGGGAAATCAACGGTTAAACGCGATACCATTGAACGTTAGTCCGTAGCATAGCTTAAAGTTATGGACGATCACTATAGAGATATTTCTAAAATCTTTCCTCAATTCAAGTTGAGTACTGTGGTGTAGCCTTCCAGCTTAGAAGCTCGTCTGACCGTCCAATGATGAAGTCGGCTAGACTGGCAAATTGAGCAGGTTGCTTTCAACAGTCAAGCTAACCCTCATATGTTTTGAATAGATAGCGATCGCCCTCATGACTCTGACGAAAAACGGTTTACTAGGCCAACGGGACAGCACCCGTACCGTAGGGCAACGATACCAATCGGTTGTTGTCATGTTTTTCATTACTCTGGCCCTCTTGGGAGGTATTGGTAGTCGTCTAGCCTACCTACAACTGGTACAGGGTGAACAAAACCGCCAGTTAGCTGACAATAACCGCATTCGACTAATTCCCCGACAACCGGAGCGGGGGCGGATTTTGGATCGGAAAGGCCGCACCTTAGCCGGAAGCCGTCTGTCCTTCGCCGTCTTTCTGTGGCCGATCGCCAATAAAGAAGCTGAGTGGAAGCCTATCGTTCAAAAAGTCTCGAAGATCCTCAATATTCCTCCTAAGGTAATTGAGGATCGTCTAACACAGGCCGGGTATCACTCGCCTACCTTAGTGCGCATTGCCCGAGGCATCAGTCCAGCTCAGGTTACGGCATTAGCCGAACTTAGTCCCGAGCTGAACGGTGTCCAGGTAGAAGGGGAAGCGGTGCGCTATTACCCGAACGGTGACCTGGGAGCTCATGTGCTGGGCTACACGGGGGAACTCACTGATGATGAGTTGAAAGATAACCTGGACAAGGGCTACCGGCTGGGGGATGTCATTGGCCAAATGGGGGTCGAATCATCCTTTGAGCCTCGCCTGCGGGGTGAGTGGGGTGGCCAGCAGGTAGAAGTCGATGGTGCTGGCCGTGTGCTACGGGTGCTGGGCGAAAAATCTGCTCGCGCTGGAAATACAGTCACCCTCACCCTGGATCTGGATGTGCAACGGGCCGCAGAGGCAGCTTTGGGCGATCGCAAAGGGGCCGTCATTGCCATTGATCCCCGCAATGGTGCAGTACTAGCCATGGTTAGCCGCCCCACCTTCGACCCCAATATCTTCTCAGGCCGTGTTACTGATGACCAGTGGCAAGAACTGCAAGAGAAACAGTACCCCTTTGTCAATCGAACGTTACAGGGCTTTCCACCCGCCAGCACCTTCAAAATTGTGACCACAACTGCTGCCATTGAGTCGGGTAGTTTCTCCCCCACAGCGGTACTACCCACCTACCCATTCGTTTCAGTCGGTGGCATTCAGTTTTGGGATTGGAACCGGGCCGGTTTTGGGCCGTTGAACTTCCCAGGGGCCATGGCCATGAGCAGTGACACTTTCTTCTATCAAACTGCCATGCGAATGGGTGGCGAAACCTTAATTGAGTGGACGCGCCGCTATGGCTTTGGCAGTAAAACAGGCATTGAATTAAGTGATGAAGAGGCAGCCGGATTGGTGCCTGACGAAGCCTGGAAACAAGAAAATATTGGTGAAGGCTGGTTTATTGGTGACAGCATTAATATGTCTATTGGCCAGGGCTTCATGCAAGCTTCGCCGCTGCAAGTGGCCCGGATGTTTGCGGTACCAGCCAACGGTGGCTACCTGGTTAAACCGCACCTGCTAAAAGACAACGAAGAAGCTAAGCAGTGGCGAGAATCGCTCAACATATCCCCCACCACGGTAAGGGTGTTGGAGCAGGGGTTACGGCGAGTGGTTACCGCGGGAACAGGGAAGGTACTGAATGTTCCGGACCTCCCCCCCATCGCTGGCAAAAGTGGCACGGCTGAGGATCCTCCTCGGCACTCTCATGCCTGGTTTGGAGCCTATGCCCCCTTCGATAAACCTGAAATTGTCGTCGTTGCCTTCGTTGAGAACTCAGCCGCAGGCGGGGGTGGTAAAGTAGCGGGCCCGATTGTGCTTCAAGTCTTACAAACCTATTTTGGTAAGGCGAAGTCAACGGCGAATCAGCCTGCGAATTGACGTTTCTATCATTTATAGCAATGTGCAAGTGCGTTAAGTACAGCAACGGCAATGTGGGGCACTTCGTGCCCCACGTTGCCATACTTAATTAATGTGCACAGCGCTAGATGGAGTGGTACCCATTCCATCAACGATGAATGCCAGCCCTATTTTTTTCCTTTTAATAAATACGTCACCATTTCCCCCTTACCTTTGACCAAAATTTGGCCCCGTTCTTCAAAGACAAATTGGTACTTCAGACACTCGTAGGTCGTGTCGGTCACCTGAATCTCGTTTGGCAGCCCCTGAGATTCCATCCGGCTGGCCGTGTTGACAGTATCGCCCCAGAGGTCGTAGGCAAATTTTTTCAAGCCTATAACACCAGCAACAACAGGGCCCGTATGAATTCCAATCCGTAACAAAATGGGTCGACCGAAGTAGAAGCTAAATTTTTCTAGAGCATCTTGCATCGCAAGGGCCATGTTAGCGATCGCCACCGCATGGTCTTCCCGGTAATGGGGTACCCCTGCCACCACCATGTAAGCATCGCCAATGGTTTTAATCTTCTCCAGGGCAAACTCTTCTACAAGCTCATCGAACATAGAAAAGACGGTGTTGAGCAACTCCACAATTTGATCTGGGGTCATGTGGGCTGAAAGCTGAGTGAAGTCGACAATATCTGCAAACAGCACGGTGACAGTCGAAAAATTATCGGCAACGGTGCGCTGATTGCGTAGCAAGCGCTCCGCGACAGACTGGGGCAGAATGTTGAGCAGGAGTGCTTGCGATCGCGATCGTTCGTCGTCTAACTGTCGACGAATCACAAACTCCGTGTGAAACAACTGATCAATCAGGTACACCACCAGAACGGACATTCCCGAAATCCACACCATATCGAACAGCACATCTGCTGCTGCGGTGCCCTCCGGGAATAGAGGCAACCCCAGAAGGCCATTCACCCCGAAGTAGTAGGCATAGGCTCCTAAATGAGAAACCAGGTGTAGCCGCCAGCGAAATGGGATAACAGTGGCCTGAGCAAAAAATAGCATGGTCCACCCAGAAATATCTGGATTGATGTGCCCGCTGAGGGTTTCGGGAATTTCGGTGAGAACGCTCACGGCCCAAGAGAGCGTTAGGAACATGAGGGATAGGTTGCTATGCCGGGGCGATCGCTGCAACCACACCAACAGCCCAGCCAGCACCACGGCCGTCAGCAGATTCATCACAGCTTGAGCATCCACCGAGCTAGTCGGCAAAACCCAGGCCCTCACCCAATCCAGGGCAGCATAGGTGGCAAAATAACCAAACGCTAGCAGCATGCCCAAGCCTAACCGCCGTCGCATGAAAAGGCGTTGCCACAGGGCGTAGGTCATGCGACCAGTGTCATCCGGTCGTTCCAGAAAGAAACGAACAAACCGGCGAGCAAACTGAATAGTCGGTATCACGGGGCGATCGCCGTCTAGAAAGCGAGGAGGTGTTGAGTGGCTCTTGGGCTGATCCCATCTGGTACACACCAGCCGATCAATCCAATAGCCAGGCCTTAAATAACCCATTCAGGTATAGCTGCACGCCAGGAAGAGGAGTAACGTATCTATATCGAGAGAGGTAGGGTGCTGCCCCGTCGAATTATCGAGAGATAGCAGTATGGCTCGAAGTCAAATTATTCAAATTCTACGTCGTGCTTACCAAACAATTGGTATTGCAACAAAGCAAAAAATTTCCATTGGTGAGGCTGAGGGGTTATTAACATCCCAGTCCCACTTATCCCGTCGAGAGTTTTTATACGGCAGTCTGGTTACGGGGGCAACTCTGGGTTTACGCCCCAAAGAGGTAACACAGGTTATTAGTAATCCCAAAATTTTGGTCGTAGGTGCGGGAGTTGCCGGTCTGACGGTGGCCTATCGGCTACAACAGGCTGGCATAGCGGTTGATCTGGTAGATGCGTCTCAACGGGTGGGGGGACGGTTGCGCAGTCTGCGAGACTGGCCCGGATGCCCCAATCCGGTAGAACTGGGGGGGGAATTTATTGATACCCGGCATACAGCGGTGCACGCATTGGTGCAAGAGCTGGGCTTGCCCCTGGCAGATTTGCGAGAAGCTGATCGCGGGCTGGAGGCAGAAGTTTTCTTTTTCAACGGGCAGCGAGTTTCTCACAAGGCCGTGATTGATGCTTTTATTCCATTAGCTGAAAAGCTCAATCGGGATTTAGCTGCCATTGGCGACGCCACACCCAATTACCGCAATGCCAATCGTGCGACTCAAGCCCTCG
This sequence comes from Leptolyngbya sp. PL-A3, assembly GCF_039962325.1. Lineage (NCBI taxonomy): Bacteria > Bacillati > Cyanobacteriota > Cyanophyceae > Leptolyngbyales > Leptolyngbyaceae > Leptolyngbya > Leptolyngbya sp. PL-A3. The sequence goes on along the minus strand of NZ_JAMPLB010000001.1, from coordinate 115,287 downwards.
ATCGCCTTTCGCTGGATGCATACCTGGATACGGTCGATATTGATCCGATGATTCGCGATCTGGTGCGTGTTGCCTACATCACGGAGTATGGCCGTGACAGCGGAGATCAGACCTGCCTGAACATGCTGTTTTTGATTGGAACGGAGTCCGGCCAGTGGAGCACCTACGGCACCAGTGATGAACGCTGGCATGTTATTGGAGGAAATGAGCAAATTCCTAAAACCCTGGCTCAACGGTTGCGATCGCCCATTCAATCAGAAACGGTCTTAGAATCAATCCGCGAAACCGATACTGGCACCTATCAGGTCAGCCTGCGGCAGGGAGCGACCAGCCGAGAACGCACCTATGAAGGGGTTGTTCTGGCAGTACCTTTTACGGTGTTGCGGCAGGTGGAATTAGCAGTAAAGTTACCCCCAGCTAAACGGGCAGCGATCGCTCAACTGGGGTACGGCACCAGTACCAAGCTCGTCGTTCCCTTGCGAGAGCGAATCTGGCGTAATCGCTATGGTTCTACCATTAGTGTTTACACTGATCAGGCTTTTCAAAATACCTGGGAGAGTGCCCGTTACACGCCCGGCAGCAGTGGCTGGATCACCAACTTACGGGGTGGTGCAGAAGGCATTCGGCTGGGAGAAGGAACTCCTGAAGCACAGGGCGATCGCCTGATCAGGAGTCTGAGTCCCCTCTTCCCAGGTATTGATCAAGTACAGAGAGGGCAAGCCCTACGAGCTTACTGGGCGGCAGAGCCCTATGCTCTGGGGTCCTACTCTTGCTACCGACCGGGTCAGTGGACTCAGTTTGGTGGAGCCGAAGCGGAACCTGTGGGTAACTTATGGTTTGCTGGAGAGCACTGCTCCCTCAGCTCTCAAGGGTATATCAATGGCGCGGTTGAATCTGCAGAAGTGGCTGCACAACAGGTGCTCAAAACTTTGAGAGGACAGTCGGTATAGTGCGGTCGCTAAGCCATACACAGCCTCCAGGTGAGGCAATCTGACGTGTCTATTGTTGCGTGTGCAAAACGCACGCAACAATAGGGGTTTTTCGAGTGCCACACAATGCGTTGTACTCAAAAGCGAAACTTCGCGTCTATGCTCCTTCCTGTGTCGAGGTAAAAGCCTGCCCTGTATTGAGGCAAAAGCTTGCTGGGTAGGAATTTAGGGCGATCGCAAAAAAGTAAAGATATTCTTAAAATCGACTAAATAAGCGCCATAATTCGGTTAAGTTACACGGTGCTAAGTGTAAATACTCAGCCTAAAGAGGCTTGGTTTAACTCTGACGAGTCGATCAGTCTTAAACCAGCCCATGTGAAACCAATGGCATCGCATGAACGTAGAAGATCTTTTACAACAGTACGCTGAAGGACGGCGTGACTTTTCTGGAATTAACTTGACTCAGGCGAACCTGTTTGAAGCCAATCTTCAAGACATCAACCTTCAGGGCAGCAACCTGAATGGGGCCTATCTGCCCTATGCCAACCTGAGCCGGGCAAATCTTGAAGATGCACAATTGCAAGGGGCCGACTTAAGCCATGCCCGATTGCAGTCCACCAATCTAAATCGAGCTAAGCTGCATCAGACAAATCTCTCTCGTGCTATCTGCTCGTATTCCACCTTCCAGGGCGCTAATCTATCAGATGCGAATTGCCAAACTACTGATTTTCGGTACGCTGACCTATCACAGGCAAACCTCACCCAGGCCAATCTGGTTAATGCTAATTTAGAACACACGAACCTGACCCAGGCCAATCTCCAACAAGCCAATTTGTTTCGATCCCAGGGGGGGAGTTTCAAGGAGAGTGTCTCTGACACCCGAACAATTTTCCCCGATGGGCATCGAAATGGGGATGGCTAACGCTTCTCTTTAAGAATTCAGCAACTCCCATTATGAGCTTCAAAGGCGAGAGTTCGCACCTTTGAAGCTTGAAGATAGACCGCCTTCGGCGGTCTATCTTCAAGCTTCAATTTAAAGTGGAAATTGCTGTTAAAAATCTGTTCTGGATGTGTAGTTGTTTATTGTATGTGTAGTTGTTTGTTGTGGAAAAGGAACTCGCATTCTTTCCACAGCAAACAACCACACGTTTGAAACACAATTTCTTTAAGCAAGTATGTTTTGAGGGTACAAAAACCTAGATTCTATGGCTCTAAAGTATCGCTCAATCAGCAATCTCCCAGTTTTTCAGGTGAGAGATTTGCTTTTTAATGAGAAAGCCCCTCGTTTCTCCATGGTTTATGCTAGTAGAAAAGTGTGTTACATCCCTTTATAAGCTGGGTTATCGCTTTTACGGGCTCACCCGTTAGGGAAGAAAAAACTAGAGATCAAGCCTCTAGTTCTTTTTTACCTCTGAAAGATCTAAGGTGCTAGGAAAAATTGGATGCGATCGCATCTCTGGTACTTAAGTGCTTGACACATCACGAATCAGCAGAGCCTGTTCATCTACAAAACCTTCATTCGGGTGAGAATATTGCCTGTGCAGTCCCCTTTCGATGCCGCTGTTGATGCTTTATCTCAGCACGAATGTCTGACACGAATCAAAAAACTGTTGATTTATACCTGTCAGAGTGTCTGGGAAAGCGACCCCTATCGGCTCGACTACTTTGACTTGCGCAGCCTCGTGTATCAGCTTCTACAATTGGCCCCATCGCGGGAACAGTTACGCAGCCGCCTCGATACCTTTGTTCGCACCTTAAGCAAGGTAGATGAATATACTCACGTTGCTGATATTATTTACAGCCAGTTAGAGCCGCTCTGCGTTCATCAACCCAGCGGCCCGCTCAAAGGAGATTCTCGTTGGCAAAGTAAGGCCGACCGTCAGCGTTATCGCACTGTGGCTCGACAATTACTTCAGGATCCAGAACAGGTTCGCATCAAAAAGATCCTGTACTGTGCGCAAACTCGCACCTGGGAAAATGACCCAGGCGTTCTCAGCCAAATCGACCTGGAAGCATTACTTCAAGACTTGCATAGCCTGCTTCAAACCCCGGAAGCTTTGGCGTTAAACCTGAATGCTATTGTGCAGACTCTCAATCGTCAGGAGCAATATATCCCCATTGCTCAACGCACCCAGCGCATCCTGGCCCCTCTCTTTGCAGAAGAAGCACCTGAGCAGACAAGGGTTATGCCTGCCGCTAGTCCTCAAACTGTAGCTCCAGCGCCTTCTAAAGCTCAGCGATCGCCCGCTCCCCCGCCGCCACCACCACCACCCAGAGCCACGGCTATATCTCCCCCGGCCCCTAGCTTTAAGCCTGCGGTTAAAGTATTGGATACAGCTAATTTGATGGATGTACGCTTGCAGGTCATGAAATACAGTAATCCCCTGCGGGCTAAGGTACTCCTTTTCTCTACCCTATATCGCCCGCTTGGACCGGAGCCCCGCTCCTGGGAAGTGCTCCATTCTCATGAGCTAGATACTTTGCTTTTAGAAGCCTTCCGAGCTTTTAGAGACGACAGTGAACTGCGTCTAAAGCTTCAGCAAACAGCCGAAGCTCTGGCGGAATCAGAGCACTACATTCAGGCAGCAGGGGCTATTCTACGGGCTTTAAAGCCTTACTATGCTCCAAAAACCTCCTCCGCAACTTCACCCGAAGAACCTGTGAGTGCTGGAGGGCCAAATACCAGCATTTCTAAACAACAGGAATGGACGGTTCCCCATCTTCCACCTCATCCCAAAAATTCTCCATAAGGCTGAATAAAGTGCAGCACACAAGACTGCCCCTCATTCATGCGAGGAACGCCATTGGAATCAATACACGCTACTCCCTCTTAATGAAGGGATCAACCATGAATGCTCGAGAGTTGCTACAACGTTATGCGGCCAAACAAACCAACTTTGCAGAGGCCAAGCTGAACGGCATTGACCTATCAGGGGCAGATTTAATTGGAATTGATCTGAGTCAGGCTTACTTACAAAATGCAACGCTGACCCTGGCTTACTTGAACCGAGCAAACCTATCAAAGGCGCATTTGAACCGGGCCCGGTTAAGCGGCATCAACCTGAGTCAGGCGAATCTTATACGAGCGAGCCTGCGCGATGCAGATTTACATGGAGCGATCTTGCAGGGAGCAGATTTGAGAGGAGCGGATCTGAGCCTGGCCAGTTTACTGGATGCCAATCTGCTGGATGCAGATCTGCGGAATGCTGAGTTGGGTGGAGCGAATTTGACGGGAGCCTGTCTGCGAGGAGCAAACCTGCGAGAAGAAAACCGCAAGTATATTGCAAATCTGCGGGGAGCCATTCTACGCAAAGCAGATCTGCAGGGAGCCAATTTGACGGGAGCCGACCTGGCTCGTGTTGACCTGCGAGGTGCGGATCTGAGTGAGGCAATGCTACGAGGAGCCGACTTGAGCGGAGCAGATTTGAGCGAGGCAAACCTCCGTGGAGCATTTCTAACGGAGGCAAACTTGGTGCAAGCCAATCTGCGAGAGGCAAACCTGACTAATGCTAAATTGGAGCGGGTAGAAGCTTTAGAGGCTGATTTGGAAGGTACCACGCTCAAAGGAGCCATTCTTCCGGATGCTAAACTGACCCATGCTAATCTGCAAGGGGCCAACTTACAGGATGCCCAGCTGAGCCGTGCCGACCTGAGCCGCGCTAATCTCAAGCAAGCAAATCTCCAGGGAGCATTTCTCACCGATGCCTATCTGGCCCGTACAGATCTCAGTGACGCAGATCTGACGAATGCCAACCTTGTTCGAGCTGAAATGAGCAGTACCAATTTGCTCGGAGCCATCCTTGCAGGAGCTACGATGCCTGATGGTTCAGATGGAGACTAGGACTCGACAGCTTAAGTTCGCCGATGGTTAGGGATAGGTTGATTTCTGCCGCTTAGTACTATAGCGCTGTGCATGTTGATTAAGTACGGTGGTGTGGGGCACTTCGTGCCCCACACCACCGTTGTTGTACTTAACGCACTTGCACATTGCTATAGTAGCCGCTTAGTACTAGTAGAGAGGCCCAGGCAGTGCCTGGGCCTCTCTACTAGATTCTTAATGATTGAGCGCCTAGCGCTCAGTCATTGGTTGACGTTACACCAGGGCAGGTTGGCGGTTGCTCAGGTGAGGATAAAGCGGGAAGCGATCGCACAACTTTCCAATCCGCACACGGCAGTCTTCCGCTACAGATTCGTCACTGGGGTTGAGCAGGCGATCGGCAATGATGTTGGCGATTTCGACGAATTCTGCCTCGGCCATGCCGCGAGTCGTCATCGCTGGGGAGCCCAGACGAATACCGCTGGTAACAAAGGGCGATTCGGGATCAAAAGGCACCGTGTTCTTGTTAGCCGTGATGCGGGTCGTTCCCAACAGTTGGTCGGCCACCTTGCCCGTCATACCGATCGAGCGCAGATCTACCAGCATCAGGTGATTATCAGTACCATCGGATACCAACTTAAAACCACGGGCTTGCAGTTGTGCCGCCATGGCCTGAGCATTCTTGATCACTTGACCGCAGTATTGCTTGAAGGATGGCTGCAGGGCTTCACCAAAGGCAACCGCTTTCCCAGCGATGACATGCTCCAGTGGGCCACCCTGGGTACCGGGGAAAACGGCTTTGTCAAATTTCTTACCCAGCTCAACATCCCGGGTCATGATCAGGCCACCGCGAGGACCCCGTAAGGTTTTGTGGGTGGTAGTGGTAACCACATCACATAGGGGTACGGGATTGGGGTGGTGCCCACTCGCTACCAGACCCGCAATGTGAGCGATGTCAGCCATCAGATAGGCTCCTACTTCGTCGGCGATCGCCCGGAACTTCTCGAATTCAATAATTCGAGGATAAGCAGAGTAGCCGCAGATGATGAGCTTGGGCCGATGTTGCAGAGCCAAGTCACGAATTTGGTCAAAGTCAAGGCGCTCGGTTTCCCGATTCACGCCATACTGCACGACCTTAAACCATTTACCAGACACATTCACAGGCGAACCATGGGTCAGGTGACCACCATGGGACAGATCCATGCCAAGAATGGTATCGCCCGGCTCTAGCAAAGACAGGAAAACGGCAAAGTTAGCCTGGGCTCCGGAGTGGGGTTGTACGTTGGCATGAGCTGCACCAAACAGCTCTTTGACGCGATCGATCGCCAACTGCTCAACTTTATCAACGAACTCACAGCCACCGTAGTAGCGCTTTCCGGGTAGACCTTCCGCATATTTGTTGGTCAACACGGAACCTTGGGCAGCCATCACGGCCGCCGAGGTAAAGTTTTCACTGGCAATCAATTCCAAATGGTCTTGCTGCCGTTGCAGCTCATCCTGAACGAGGGCCGCGACTGTCGGGTCGGTTGCCGCTAGAAAATCCCAATTGGTTTGAGTCACAAATACGCTCCCAGGAGTTCTCACATCAACGTGGCATAGATTGCCCTATGCTAGGGGCCAGGGTGCGACGGTATGCTCTCCGGTAAAGCCCCGCTTAGCCGATTGCCCTGGATCTAACATCATACTGCGGTTGCGGTTTCTCGCGAAGATGGGATCTTGAGGAGCTGGCTTTCTATCAAAAGGTAGAGAATTGCGGATTGTAGATGACGTTAAGCTTCCGCCATCTTCCGGGCGCGACCATAGAAGGCTGATATAGAATTTAAGGATAGGAGAAATCCAGCACGGTACACCGGAAAGCGACTGTACGTCGGAGGTGACGGATGCTTATTGTATTAATGGATCAACAAATTCTTTCCCCGGAGCAGATTTGTCCGGGATGTCTGATGGCAGACCAGAGCGGGCAACCTCGCTGGAACCATGGGAAGCTACGCTGTGGACGCGCCCTAAAACGCACCGCAGAGACAGTGCCAGAACAGTACGAGTGCCAAATGGGCTTCCGGATTGCCAATATTGAATGATTGAAACCCATTACAGAGTAGGAGCGGTGCTTAGTGCCGCTCCTACTCTGTAATGGGGTCTTTAGAATAGCTGTGAGTATAGCTACCCTCTTCTCTTAAGGATCCGCATTCTTGTTGTGTGGGCTGCCTTGCACCCCACACAACAAGAATGCATAAATATAGTGGGCTTGTATAAGTCCTATTGGTAATTAATTAAATTAATTAACCTGAGTTCGGGTTAAGGGCGTTTTCGAGTGCCGCGCGTTGCGCGGCACTCGAAAACGCTCATTTTGGCGTGCGCTTTGCGCACGCCAAAATGAGCACTTCAGCTTATCCCGAACTGAGGTTAATTAGGTGATTTCTGAAAAAGAACTTCCCATTTTTGGGAGAAAGTACGCGGCTTCGCCGCGCACTTTCTCCCAAAAATGGGGCTACTCTTTTGCGGTAATCTCCTTAGATGGCTGTGGATGGATAGAGGACGGGTTGAAAGAGTTTGCGGTAATCTAGAGCAAAAGCCGCTTAGTTTCCCTCTGATTAGGAGTTTTGCTCATGACCTGGCGTGGCTCCATAACGGCGAGCGATCGCATCTTTGCTTGCCTACCTTACCTGCTGCCGCTCATCTCGTGCCTTGGTTTCGCCGCCCCTCTGGTGTCGCAGTTTCCAGTGGTGGGGCTATTGTTCCTCCCAATCCTGCCCATTGCGGCCATTTATCAGGGAGTTCCCTTCCTCAGTCTGGCGATTTTCTTCGCATTATTTTTGCTGGTCGTACGCAATGAGAGCATTGCTCGCTTCATCCGATTCAACACGATGCAGGCGATCCTATTTGATATCGTGCTGGCCCTGTGCAGTATTGTGATCAGCTACGTACTGCGGCCCATCCTGCCCGGTGGATTGCTGATGGATACCCTGTACAACGTGATTTTCCTGGGCACTTTAGCGGCCGTTGGTTACTCGCTGGTTCAAACAGCTATGGGTAAGTACGCCGAAATTCCTACCATCTCAGATGCGGTAAATACACAGATTCCTTAATCTAGCCCCATTTACAAAGCGCGTTGGAGATACTGTCTCCAACGCGCTTTGTTTTGCACCTGTTTCTATTCCAACCCCAGTTCTCGCTTTAGCAGACTGATGGACTTTTCACCGATGTAATTCTCGCAAGTCACCAAGCGAGGAGCCCGAATCAGATCATCCCGTACCTTCTGAATCGTGTCCCGTACCGCCTTTTCACTGTACTGATCGAAACAGACAATGGTTTGGGAACTGCGAACTAAAGCTGTCAGCTTGTAGGCATCTTCGGTCTGGGCCGTCATCACCAGCAACTCTTCACCCCGCAAGCTGTGAATAATGACTTCCACAGCTCGCAGAATTCCTGTACTGAGACTCACGACACCGATGTTGGTGTTGCGAGGAACGTCCTTGAGTAGGTCCAGTTCTTTGCGGTAGTCATAGATATCAATAGGGATCACACGAACGGATTTGGGGGAAGCGATCGCCTCCGCTTCCCCAATGAAGTAGCGGCTCGTGACCACCGTTCCCCCACGGGCCTGATCCAGCACTTCCCCCAATTCCTCAAGGGGTACCAGTTGGACAGGAATCTGGAGCGCTTGCTGAAGCTCACGCACCATCAACTCACCGGCCCCAATATCCTGACTGGGAGCCGTAACCAGCACGCGGGCACTGCACCGCAACCGCCAGTCAATCTCTGCCAGAAACAATTCTCGGGCCTGGCTCAGGGAACACCCCTGGTTCAACAGCTCATCCAGGCTCTTTTGCACCAGTTTGTAGGCTTTGGGGTGCTTCTCCATGATGGGCGATCGGCTGGCCCCACCGCCTCCTTCATCGCCCTGAGCTCGTACGTAAATGCCGGCTCCAGCTCGGGCATCGACAACCCCATCATCTTCTAGCTGCCGATAAACCTTGCTGATAGTGTTGCGGTGCAGCCCGGTTTGCATGGCCAGTTGGCGGGTGCTGGGCAGGCGGTGTCCGGGGGGAAATTGGCGAGAGGCGATCGCAAAGCGAATTTGATTATAAAGTTGGGCCGAAGCGGGAATGTCGCTCTCTGGCTGGATATGGAACTCAACCATGGTGTTTAAGGAAGTGCAGAAATGGGCAAGCGGCTGGGGGGCAAGCTGGAAGAGATCCTGATTAGGGACTACATTCGAAATCGCAGGGTTTCCTGGATTTAATCCTAAAAACGAAGGGATCAGGCGGTTGCGCCATCCAGTTTACCTCCATAATCTCGTTGACAGCTTCATAATTAACGTGGCGAGTTGCAAAAAGCACAATGGTTGTAACCCAGGATATTCATACTGAGCGCATTACCGTCCCCAATGGTGATTTGCAAATCGAGGCATACCTGGCCCAGCCCGCGGCAGAAGGGGTGTTTCCGGCAATCGTTGTGATTCAGGAAATCTTTGGGGTGAATGCCCATATTCGGGATGTCACCGAACGTTTTGCTCGATTGGGGTACGTGGCGATCGCCCCCGCTATCTACCAGCGCCAGGCTCCCGGCTTTGAAGCAGGCTATACCGAACAGTCTATTAAGCTTGGTCGCCAATATAAAGAGCAAACTCAGGTTTCTGAGCTGCTGAGCGACATTTCAGCGACCCTGGCCTACTTGAAAACACGGCCTAATGTGAAAGCGGGGGCGATCGGCTGCATTGGTTTTTGCTTCGGTGGCCACGTTGCTTACTTAGCCGCAACCCTACCCGACATTAAAGCAACAGCCTCCTTCTACGGAGCAGGCATTCCGACCTGGAGCCCTGGCGGTGGCGCACCCACACTCAGCTACACCGCTGACATTCAGGGCGTGATTTATGCCTTCTTTGGCATGGATGATCCCAGCATTCCCCCCGAACATGTAGACGACATTGAAGGAGTCTTGCAAAACCACCACATTTCCCATCGAGTATTCCGTTACCCAGGAGCCCAACATGGCTTTTTCTGCGACCAGCGTGGCAACTATAACGCCGAGGCAGCCGCAGATGCCTGGGAAAAAGTTCAGCATCTATTTAGCCAAACTCTGCATTCATAGTTAACGTCAGTTCGGGATAAGCCGAGCCGCCCATTATTGCGTGCGCGACGCGCACACAATAATGAGCTTTTTCGAGTGCCGCGCTTCGCGCGGCACTCGAAAAAGCCCTTAACTGGAGCTGAGGTTAGTTAACCTCGGGTGCATTCCACTTTTGTGAGGCGAGCAAAGCCCGCCTCACAAAAGTGGGTTCCTAAATCCGCAAAAGTGGGATGCACCCGTTAACCTTTATTTGGCATAAGCCTAAGTGCCCCTTGTTACCTGCGACAAAGAGAGGATGGGTGCCCCGCGCCCATCCTCTCTGCCAAAGAGGTCTGGAGCTTTGGAAATCCATTTGAATGTGTTAATCCATTCTCTTGGATGGGGAATGTTACAGGTAAGCGCGGCGAACTAGGCGGAAAAGCCCCTATTCGACAGAAATAAAAAATTGGGGCATCCTGACTGTAAGTTATACCTATCCGCCGTTGTTACTGAGGCGGTTGTTGTGATGTCGTTTTTTCGGTCGTCTTGCAGCGATTGAACGAAGCCATGCGCCCAATACTGAATCAACTTCCTGTTTTAATAGCCGTTTTGACCCTGAGTTTAGGGGGCTGCTCGCCATCCAAATCCAACGAAACTGCTACTCCCGTCCCAGTCTCACCCAGCTTAACCGCTTCGTCACCTGCAACCTCAGCTACACCAGCAGCACCGAATGTTGCTCAACTGGTAGCCGAAGCAAAAGAAAACGCGACCCAGGCTGCAACCCTATCTCAGTCAGCCCAATCGCGAGATGACTGGGCTTTGGTGAGTAGCCGTTGGCAACGGGCGATCGCCCTCCTCAGCCGTATCCCTGAGGGCGCCCCCGAAGCAGCCAAAGCCCAGCAAGATCTGGCCACCTATCGGCGCAACTTGGCCGAGGCACAGCAACAGGCCAGCCAACCGCTCAATCGGCAACCCGTCCGTCTAGCTCGCCCTGAGGCAGACGCCTCGCCCGCTGACGGCAGTAGCCCATCACCTGACGCCAGCCCTTCCGGGGATGGGACAGCCTCCCCAGAAGCCAGTCCGTCTCCGGGTGAAAGCCCATCACCAGGAACCAGCCCGTCACCAGGCGAAAGCCCGTCACCAGGAACCAGCCCGTCACCAGGCGAAAGCCCGTCGCCCCAGGCCAATTTGTCTCAGCGGGCGGATGTGACGGCGGAGGTGGCACTCGCCAATCATTTGCAGCAGACAGGCGCACGGATGTATGCCGCCTACTGGTGTGGTTATTGCCAACGTCAGCAGGCAATGTTTGGCTCCGAAGCCGTGCAGCAATTGGAGATTGTAGAATGCGACCCCCGCGGGACTAATCCTCAAGTAGATCGCTGTCGCACAGCCAACGTGGGTAGCTTTCCCACCTGGCAAATTAATGGACGACTCTATCCTGGCCTGCAATCTATGACCCGCCTGGCAGATTTGTCAGGATATAGCGGCCCTCGCACATTTAGGAACTAGCCATGACACCGAGAACAACCGCATCCACATCAAAGCGTTCCGTTAAACACTGGCTTGGGTTAGGAGCGTTGGGGTTACTCGGTTTGGGGCTGGTGGTCTGGGCTAGCCAGATTCGCCTGATTGAATTTCTACGACCATTGCAATCCCTGGTGTTTTGGCTAGAAGAACTGTACCGTCCCTGGCTGGAACAGACGGCTGCTCAGAACCCACTGCTACTGTTGCCAATGGCGTTTCTGGGAGGGCTGATAGCCAGCCTTTCTCCCTGCATTCTTTCCTTGCTACCGGTGAACCTGGGCTACATTGGTACCCGAGAAATTACGTCTCGGCGGGATGCCTTGCTCAAAGCAGGTCTGTTTGTACTGGGGGTCAGTACGACCCTCAGTATTATTGGGCTGTTTTCGTCGGTGGCAGCGGCGATCGCCCTCCAATACCGTGGCTATATCAATGTTTTGGTAGGACTGCTGATTGTAACCATGGGGTTAGGGCTGTTTGGGATTGTGCCTCTACCCATGCCATCCTTTGGGAAACACTTGCCCCTTGCCAATCCCTACATCTTTGGCCTGTCGTTTGCCCTGGTTTTATCTCCCTGTGCCAGCCCCATTGTGTTCGCGGTCATTGCCGCGGCAGGAGCAACAGGCTCACAGGTGATCAGTGTGCTGACGATGGTGAGCTATGCCATTGGCTACAGCATGATTATTTTTCTAGCCAGCCTCTTTACTGGGTTGGCAAAACAAACCCGAGGATGGCTGGTCCATTCCAGCAAATTCTTGCGAATTGGTGCCGTCATGCTGGTGCTCCTGGGAACCTATTACATTGCGACGGGGGTAAATTGGCTCACATTGATGAAGAATTAGAAAAAAATCTGTATCGCAAGATACCTTTGTGCCATAATTCAACCAAAGAAGAGTTTACGGAACTTCTCTCCAGTCTATTGATGTTCTGTTACAGAACATTTCCGACAACCCTTCTCTCCCTTGACTTCCACAGAGAGGCATACCTATGGGCACTCCGTCGAATTCCAATCCCAGACTGAATACAAGTCAGGCATTAGATCAGGCAGTCCGAAATTACCGCAAACACGACCTGCGAGGGCCAGAGTTATTCCGTCAGTGGAAAGCAATTCGAGATGCCTCTCTCGCCTTAGAAATGGGCCCTGGTGAGGGCGATCGCGTTGCTGGCGATGACAGCTACTAAACGATGACTGAAACAAAGAGCGCGGTGCTTAGCACCGCGCTCTTTGTTATTGTGGACGACCCAATTAGGCATCCGGTGGCGTATCAACCGTTGGTTCTGTAGTTTCCGCATCTTCTTTCGTCGACGGCTCCGAAGAGTAGAGCGTATCTACCGCTAAGGCCAGCTCATCTTCAGATATTTCGAGTGGAGATTCTGTCCCTTCAGGTTGAACTGTGCCTTCTTCAGGTTGATCCGACAGAAGAGTGGATGACTCTGAGATAGAAGACTCCGCTACTTCAGTTTGATGTGGGACTTCAGCAGATGTAACAACGGATGTATCTGGGGAGGGAGATTCTCCGTCCGTTGCAGCAAGCGTTGAAGACGGAGTGGGGACGACCACAGACTCGGGCATGGGAAGAATGCGCTTGAGGCGAATTCCAAGCAGGGTGAAGTCTTTACCGATGCGCTCGGTAGGGTAAGGTTCTTGACGGTTAACCTTGGCATCATTCGCCACCATAACCCCCAGAACACTGACCGGAACCTGGGTGAAAAGATTGGCGAAGAAGAAGGCGATCGCCGCTAACCCCAATCCAAACCAGCGCTGCCCATCAAAGGGAGCCACCGAGGCCACCAAGGGGGCCCGCAGGTAAAGCTGCCACAGGACAACCAGTAACCCTACCGCAACTGGAATAGCCAGCAGTTGGTTAAACGAGCCTTTAAACAGCCGCAGTAGTCGACGTTGCCCCTCTGTCATATGAATGGGCGCTACGGATAAAAACAGCAAGCTGAAGATACAGAAGGGCTTTTGCCATTGCATCCACAAAATGGGCACAATACCGACTCCAGCCACCAGCAAAACCTCTAGCCAGACGGGCAGAACTGGATCGCCCACTGCCAGCCCCAACAGACAAATTTCCAGCCATAGGGGCACGGTAGCAAGGCCCGCCAAGTGCAGCCAGAGATAAGGATCAGACCAGAAAGCACGCATAATCGTGAACCGTGAACCGCCAGATTGCTCGAACGTCAGGGGGAAGAGACGCGAAGCTGCCGCTCTCCTACCTTAATGTCGAATCGATCCATTGCAATCCTAATTCAGAGTGGGGGCATTACTTAAAAAATGCCATTTTTTGTGTATACGAATGCATAGCGATGTGCAAGTGCATGAAGTACAGCAACGGTGGCGTGAGGCACGAAGTACTCCACACCACCGTAATTAACTAATGCGCACAGTGCTATAGAAGAAACGGCATTCCACGAGGTGCGGCAACCGCCTCTGTCGTTTCCCCTGGCTTTTCCTTACTATGGTTGATAAACCGAGCCCAGTTCATTCGGTTTCATCCATCGAAACTTTCCCAAGTACCGATTACCGTTCCCTAATCCCGGTTTAATCTATGGCGATCGATCGCTACGGGCGCAGCATCAACTACCTGCGGATTTCTCTGACAGATCGCTGTAATCTGCGCTGTGTCTATTGCATGCCGGAGACGATGACCTTTCGTCCCCGTGCCGAACTGCTTCAGGATGAGGAATTACAGCGGCTTATTCCACTCTTTGCCACGATCCTTGGATTTCGAAAATTCCGGTTGACTGGAGGCGAACCAACTCTGCGAGAAAATATTGTGGGCTTGGTGCGCCATATAGCCGCTGCCCCCGGTGTCGAAGAACTGGCTATGACGACCAATGGCGTGTTGTTATCAAAACTGGCACAGCCCCTCGCCGAGGCAGGATTGCAACGCGTCAACATCAGCATTGATACTCTCGACCCTGACAAGTTTAAAGCGGTGACACGCTGGGGGGACGTCGGCGACGTGTGGAGTGGAATTAAAGCTGCGACAGAAGTAGGACTACACGTCAAACTGAATGCTGTGATTGTACGCGGCTTTAATGACCGAGAAGACGTGATCGAGTTAGCGCGCCTAACTTACGACTTCCCCTGGCAGGTGCGATTCATCGAAATGATGCCCTTTGGAGAAGTGGCAGAATTTCAACAGGCCAACTCCGTCAGTGAAGCCGAATTACTGGCTCGTATCGGTGATACGTTAGATGCGCCGGTACTTCTCAATAACGGTCAACTTGATGGAGAAGCCCGCCTGTACCAGCTACCAGGAGCTGTAGGAAGCTTAGGTTTCATCAGTCCGGTCACACAACCCTTTTGTGCTGGATGCAACCGGGCCCGGTTGACAGCTGACGGGCGCTTACGGCTCTGCCTGCTGCGTGACCATGAACTGGATGTACTCACCCCCCTCCGTCAAGGCATTTCTTCTACAGACTTACAACAACTGATTGAAGATGCCATCTGGCTCAAACCCTGGGGCCATGGTTTAGCAGAAGAAGATGTCCCCCTAAACCGGGTCATGTCGGAAATCGGCGGCTAATACAGCTAAGACCGAAAAGGCTGTATCGCCCGTGTGGGCAGTACAGCCTTTTCGGTCTTAGGTTTGCTGAGCTACTTATCCCTAACAAAAATGCACTAGTACGCTGAGGCGGAAATCCATCACCTATGTTTTGTGTGGGGTGCTTCGCACCCCACACAAAACATAGGTTGTGAACTTAGGCCGCAGCCTACTAGCTCTGGTCTTTTCAAGACGACTCAGCTTCCGAGGGAACGTTGGTTGTAGTCGTTGAAACGAGGGCGATCGCCTCCCCATCTCCCTCCACCTGCGCCTCCGTTGAAGAACGGCCAAACACGATTTCGCTGAGGCGATCGCGCTGATTAATCAAATAGATGCTCACCAGCGTCAACCCTACACCAAACCATTGGGTTAAATTCAGCACCTCACCCAACAACCAATTGCCAAATAGCAAGGCAAAGACGGGGGTGAGAAATGTCAGAGAAACAAGACTGGTAAGGCTACCGGTGGCAGCAAAGTAGAAAAAGAGACCGTAGGCGATCGCACTTCCAAACACGGTTGAATAAGCCATCGCCGTCCACTCTGACAGGCCCAACTGCTGCCATTGGCCCACTTCTCCCCAGGCCGACAGAACAAACAATGGAATGCCGCCCAAAATCATGTGCCAGCCCGTTGCCGCCACCGGATCAGCATGACGGCTCACATAACGCATTAGCACCGTACCCACCGCCATTGATAGAGCTGCCAGCAACATCAGCCACTGACCGTTCTGAAAAATTCGCTCAACCAGATCCACGCCACTACCCAGCGACAACTGCCCATGCAGGAGGCCAGAAAGAACAGCCTCGGGCAGCCCTAAAAGGCTAATGCCAGCAACCCCAAACGCTAATCCTAGCCAGCCCCAAAGGCGCACCTGTTCCCCAAATAAGAAACGTGCCATCAGCGCCACCGCCAGCGGTTGAGAGTCAATCATCACAGACCCCAAACCCGCGCCAGTGCGTACTAATCCTTCGGCTAGAAAGCCCTGAAACAAGGCCCCATCAATCAGGCCGAATAATGAAATCCAGGCCCAGGCTCTCCAACCGGATGGCTGAGGGCGACCCATCCATTGCGTGGCGACAAGGATCAGCAGCCCCGCTGGTACCAATCGAATTCCGGCCATGAAGAGAGGTGTGGTTTGTAGAATTACCCCTTTCATGGCAACCATCGCTGTTCCCCACAGGAAGAAGGGGGCAATCAACAACAAGGATGCAACGGGAATCCGAGACTCGGATAATTTGAGGGCCATAGGGACTGCCAGAAAGTCTTCATCTAATTTTACAGATTATGTAGTTTCTTAACAAAATGGTCTGTATTCTCTCACATCGGCGTCTGAGTACGGTGAGAGCACCACTTTGCCCTCCTTCTACCTCATCCAAGTATTACAGCGCTTTGCGCTTGAATTAGCCATGGTTATTTTTGTGAGAGCCGCACTCCGCGCGACTCTCACAAAAATAACCAGATTTTAAGCGCTTAAAAAGTGCTGTAAGAACTGCTGCATTGAAGGTAACCCCCTCAATTCGCCAGCGCTGAATTGCCACTTACGGAGAATCATTCGGGGTGGATTAGTGCAAACTAGAGATCAGCTTAGTCGCACGAACGATTGTACGGATTCAACATGGTTTGGTTTTTTAAGCGCCCATTTCGTCAACAGATTGCCCGCATTGAAGTGAATGGGGCGATCAATGGTTCCACCCGCACCCGCGTTTTAGAAGCCCTCAAAACCGTAGAAGAGAAGAAATTCCCGGCATTACTCCTGCGGATCGACAGCCCTGGCGGCACCGTAGGCGATTCTCAGGAAATCTACGAGGCGCTCAAACGGCTTCAGGACAAGGTCAAGATTGTTGCGAGCTTTGGTAATCTGTCGGCTTCGGGTGGGGTCTACATTGCCATGGGAGCTCAGCACATCATGGCAAACCCCGGTACGGTCACCGGCAGTATTGGCGTTATTTTACGCGGCAATAACCTGGAGCGGTTGCTGGACAAGGTGGGCGTTTCTTTTAAGGTGGTTAAATCTGGCCCCTACAAAGATATTCTGGCCTTTGATCGAGAATTGACTGAGCCTGAGCAAGGTATTTTGCAGGCGCTCATTGATAGCAGTTACAGCCAGTTTGTCCAGACTGTTGCAGAGGCCCGCAGGCTTCCGGTTGAGGCCGTAAGAGCCTTTGCCGATGGACGTATTTTTACAGGGCAACAAGCCTTGGAACTGGGGGTCGTCGATCGCCTGGGTACCGAAGCTGATGCTCGCCGTTGGGTAGCAGAGCTGGTAGGGTTAGATCCAGAGAAGACACCCTGCTACACCTTGGAAGAGAAGAAAAAGCTGATCAACCGCATTCTGCCATCAAATACCCGCTTCCCTGCTCAATTACAAGCCACAACCCAATGGATGGAATTTGAGCTAGAAACCAATGGATTGCCGCTATGGATGTTTCGTCCTTAGGGTTTGACGGAGAATTCACAGGATCTTTATCAAAGCAAGGTTAAAGGATTCATGGTTTCCGCATTTCAATGGAGAGACAGACCGATCAGAGATCCGTTGAAAGGTTAGTTCTTTGTATGCAGAGCGGGCAAAGCCTAATTTCTTTTAGGGCTTTTCAAAGGACTCCTATTAAGGCTGTTAAAACAAGAGGATGCAGTCAAATTTGAAATGGTTCGAATGTTAAAAAGTTTTGAGTAAGTTTTGAAAACATTGGTATGGAGCTTATGGAGGACATCCACGTGGGTTGGCGAGTGCGGGCAATTCGAGGAGCAACCACTGCGACTGGAAATTCGGTGGAGGCAATTCACTCGGCTGTGATGGAAATGCTAGATGCTATCGAGCATCGAAATCAGTTGGATTTTGATGAAATTGTCAGTGTGACTTTTTCCGTTACCCGAGATCTAGATGCAGCTTTTCCCGCGGCGATCGCCCGCCAACGCCCCCACTGGCAAAACGTTCCCCTGCTCGATGTGCAACAAATGCACGTTGCAGGTAGCCTGGAGCGCTGCATCCGGCTGATGATCCATATCAATGCCCCAGCTCATATCCGCTTCCACCATGCCTACCTGCGCGGTGCCGCCGTTCTGCGACCCGATTTAAGCATGGAACCTGTCATCCCTCAGTTCTAGAATCCCTGTTTCCTTTAAAGAAGAATGCACGGTGCTTAGCACCGTGCATTCTCTTTATCTATCTATTGACTTTAAGAATCCTCAGGATACGTTGGTGTAGGTGCGATCGTTCGTACGCTGATGGGAGCGGGGGCTGCGAGCGCCAACAGCAGCACCAATCATGGAGGCGGCCAGACCCAGCAATGAACCCAGGGCAAAAGACCAACCCACTTTAGCCGAGTTGCCTGCAAGGTTTTGAGCTTCCTGAGTTGTTACATCGGGAGTTTGAACATTCGCGGGGTTAGGAATGTTGCCCGTCTGATTCAGGATTTCTCCAGCATTCGATGCAGCAATACCGAATGCACCGGAAACACCGGAGGAGATCAACCAGGCACTGACGGCCAGGGTAGTTGCCCACAGAATTGCACCATTCAACAGAGCAGTCTTACGGTTCATCGGACCGCAAGCACGGGAGGTAACCCAGCCACCCAGAAATAGAGAAATAAACAAGCTGATGATCGACCAAATACCCACAGCGGAGCCAACTCCACCGGCATTGGCTTGGGGGGCTCCAGAGTTAGCCAGAGTAGTTAGACCGATCGCGGCACCCAGAGCTGTCAGCACGAGTTGAGAGCTGATCGCGGTGACGAGTCCTGCAAAGATAGGACCCCAACGTACCAGATCGTGATACTCGGCAACTGGGACAGCAGCCATCGGTTCTACAACCCGATTGACAGGTTCATTTGTGTAAGCCATGGTCTAGTAGCTCCTGCTAGCTATAGGTGAAATCTAGGCGTGAATTTTCATAAGTCCAAAATAGGCTGTGTTTGCTGTGGATACACCTACCTGCAGGGATAAGCAAAATATCCCCTAGGAGTACATATTTCGGCAATCCGTACCTCTAAGGTGTGGCCTAACAGAAATGTGTTTATTGCATCTATGCGTGGGATCATGTACTGAACAGGTCTGTGCTTCTTAACCCAAGGTGCAAGGCTCACAGCATCGCTTTTCTATCAAAGAACAAACTATTTTTTTACTTTAGCTGAAGTGAATATTTCACACCGATTCTCTTATCAACCTGAGATATCCGCTGGCAAGAAATCCACCAGTACTGTTCTAAATGAGCTGATAGGTTAAGGGCGTTTTTAAGTCAGTAATTCTCATTTTGGAATCCAACCCGAAAATAGCCCGCCTTCGGCGGGCTATTTTCACGTCAGTTCGGGATAAGCCGAACCGCCCATTATTGCGTGCGCGACGCGCACGCAATAATGGGCTTTTTCGAGTGCCGCGCGAAGCGCGGCACTCGAAAAAGCCCTTAACCCGAACTGAGGTTATTTTCGGGCTTCAACGCTGAAGCCCATACTGAGAATTGCTGCTTTTGAGTGCCGTACGTTGCACGGCACTCAAAAACGCCCTTACGTTTAAAACACGACTGAGCTTCTACGAACTATCCCGAAGGGATTGCAAGTTTTGACTCAACTGCAGGAGTCCTTTCCGAGTCCAGGTTTTTACAGTGCCCAGTGGAGCGTCCAGAAATTGAGCAATTTCTGCCTGGCTTAAGCCTTCAAAATAGCTCAGCTCCAAAACTCGCCGCTGCATTTCTGGGAGCATCGCTACAGCACAGCGAACCAGCTCTCCTCGTTCAAGGGTAGAGGCTTGATCAAAGGGTGTAGTGCTCGTGATAGGAGGGCTGACCTCATCGGACCACTGATTTAAGATACGGCGACGGTTGCTGCCCACTCGCAGGCGATCGATGGCGCGCGATCGCGTCACCGTTGACAAATAACTACTCAAACTGCCCCGACTCGCCTGATAGGTATTGCGTTGCCATAAGGTGAGAAAAACCTCCTGGGTCAGGTCTTCTGCTTCTGCTGAGTTACCCAGAATTTTCATCGCAATTCCATACACCAACTTGGAATAGCGATCATAAACAACGCCCAGTGCAGCAGTCTGACCGGCTTGAAGGGCTTGAATCAGCTCTGCATCAGTATCAAGCATGGATATAGATTGAGAACCTATAAATACTTTTGCAATAACAGCTTGAGCTTTTCTTTTGTACTGTCAGGTGCCTTATCCAACGGGGTGATAATGGCATACTTGAGGGCATCATGAGCATCGGATAAAGGCGGATTCTCGCTCAGACGCCGGACTGTTTCACGAATGACCCGTTGGGCGTTAACGGCGTTTTTCTGCAGGTTGCCAATCACCATTTCAACCGTCACACTGTCATGGTCGGGATGCCAGCAATCGTAGTCTGTTACTAGAGCTAGAGTGGCATAGGCAATTTCGGCTTCACGGGCAAGCTTGGCTTCAGGCAAGTTTGTCATGCCAATAATCGTGGCGCCCCAGCTCCGGTATAGATTCGATTCCGCTTTTGTGGAAAATGCTGGGCCTTCCATGCAAACGTAGGTGCCCCCCCGATGCAAAGTAATGTCGGGCAGATTGAGGTCAGCGATCGCCCCCGCCAACACTTCCGCCAATCGATTGCACACTGGGTCACCAAAGGAAATATGAGCAACAAGGCCATCACCAAAAAAGGTGGATACACGGTGTCGGGTGCGATCGATGAACTGATCTGGCACGACCATATCCAGCGGCTTCACTTCCGCTTTTAGAGACCCCACGGCCGAAGCCGAAATTAAATATTTCACCCCCAAACTCTTCATCGCGTAGATATTCGCCCGGAAGGGGAGTTCCGTTGGCATCAGCGTATGCCCGCGCCCATGACGCGCTAGAAATACAACCGGCGTCCCATCCAAGGTGCCCCGAATCAGCGCATCGGAGGGTGGCCCAAAGGGTGTATCCACCCGGATTTCCTCCACATCCTGCAACGCCTCCATTTGGTAGAGGCCGCTGCCGCCGATAATGCCGATCTGAATATCTGTCATAGCTGGGGTTCTGAACGACTCTAGGATTTTATATCAATCACTCAGGGTGTTAAGAGTAATATCAGACCTTGCATAAAAAAACCAAGTAGCGATCGCCCCCTACACTGGGCTAACCTTGGCCCGATAAAGCAACCGATCGCCCTGCACATACCCCATATATCGCACCCTGACTTGATCTCCTGGCTGTGCATTCCCTTCCATCAATTGATGCTGCTGCGGGTCATAGGGAATCTCGGAGCCGACCGGGGCGATCGACTCGATCCCCCACTGGCTCAGCAATTGATCCAGCGGCCGCAGTAGGGGAGCTAAACGACTAGCTGGGATATCCGGTTTTTGCTGGGCTGTATACAAGGCTGTTGGTAGTTGCACCAGCATAGATTCCAGAGTTTGCAGCGTCGCCTGCTGAAATTCAGCCAATAACTGCTCCCGCTGTTGCTCTAGTTTGGCCTGAAGCCGTTGATACTCCTCCTGTAGGGCGGTAGCGTCTGAGTCAGTAGAAGCTGAGTTTTCTACCGCAGTTGATGTTACCAAAGTCGATGAAAAATGGGAGATAAACTCCGTTAAAGACAGGCCTAGAGCTTCACTCATGCGTTGCAAGTTCTCGACGCGCATGGCAGCTATCTGCCCTCGGCGCAACTGCTCCACCTGCCATTTCGACACCTCTGCCTTGCGACAAAGCGCTCGAAAACTGGGGATATTGGCTGCTTCAAGCAGCGATCGCAACCGTTCTGAAAAATCCGGGGAGTTCATACCAGCGTCCTGATGTTGCGCTTCCCAACTTCAAGTAATGTTTTTGTGGGTAGCAGAGACAGCCTGCCACCCACAAAAACATTACATCGTATCCAGAGTTGAGGGACAAAATGCGCAGATTGGTGACGGGATTGATAGTAGCCATGTTCTGGTTGGGGGCGATCGCGGGAACCTGGGCCGCCGAGTTGCCCACAAGCAATTTGCCGGACGCGGCCCCCCTATTTGAGACGCACTGTGCCGGCTGCCATATTAACGGCGGCAACATCATTCGCCGGGGCAAAAATCTGAAACAAAAAACCCTGGAACGCAACGGATATGACACTGCTGAGGCAATCGCCCAACTCGTTACCCACGGCAAAGGCAATATGCCCGCCTATGCTGACCGCATGACGCCAGACGAAATTCAAGCCGTCGCTAACTATGTATTGGAGCAAGCGGCACAAAATTGGAAACCCTAATTTCGAAGTGATGGGTCAGGGTAGCGTCGAAGCATTTGACAGTCAAAACATCACGGAATAGCAGAACCATACCGAACGTTGACGATAGGTTATTCCTGAGAACGTCCCCGACTAAATCGCTCACGGATACGGCCGACAAACTGATCGACCTCCGGCAACTGTAATCGGCTGGCATAAAACGCAAAAGCCAAAAATCCTAGGGCTCCAGCGATCGCCAATTCCCCTAACTGAACGAAGAAGCCGTCCAACCCCATCCAATTTTGCAGAAGTCGGAGGCTACCGTAGGCGATCGCTCCAGTCATCACGCTCCCAACGGTCAGATTCAGCGTAATCATACTCCACTGACGCAGAGGCAACCCATTCAGGCGGCGATCGAGAATCCACAGCATCGTCACTAGGGCAATGAAATTGACCCCTACCGTTGCCAATACCAAACCCACTGCACCTAAAGGTTTGACCAGCAGGAAATCCAAAAAGGCATTCAAAAAAATATTAACGACGCTGATGCGAAAAGGAGTATCCCCATCTTCCAGAGCATAAAAGACGCGGACCAATACATCTCGGCCTAGATAGAAGAACATGCCCAAGGCATAAGCCACCAGCACTGAAGCCGTCAGATACGAATCTTTTTCTGTAAATGCGTAGCGTTCATAAACCACCCGCGACAGCGGCACCGCCAGAGCGACCATCAGAGCGCTGATTGGCAGCATCGTGATAGCCGTCATTAACAACCCCTGCCGGATGCGCAGCTTCAGATCAGGCCAATTTTCTGGCGCCGCCAGACGAGAAAAAACAGGAAGCAAGGGCACCAGGATAACGTTAGACAGGATACCCAGCGGCGTCTGAATCAACAGACCCGCGTAGCCCATAGCCGATACCGCCGCCGCCGCACTGGGGATGAACGATGCAAAAAACAAGTCCGTCCAGACGTTGATCTGCATCATGCCTGAGGAGAATGTGGCAGGCCCCATGATTTTGATCACTTCCTGCACTTCCGGCTGACGGAAGTTAAAGCGGGGGCGCAACGTTCCTAACCCCGATCTCCATTGCACAGGCAGCTGCACCAACCACTGCATTACAGCTCCAGCCACAATCGACCAGGCCAGTACCGCACCGCCAAACATGATGTTTTCTGAGCCGGAAATACCGGATCCTAGATACCAGGCCAACCATCCCAACCCCAACAACACCGAAAGACTAGAAAAAATTGGGCTAATGGAGGGCAACCAATACTGATCTGAGGCATTCAGCGTACCAAAGCCAATGCCAATCAATCCTGCCAGCACCGCCAACGGCGACATGATGCGGAATTGCAAAATAGCCACTTCCCGAGTCTGTTGCAAGGTTGCATACACCTCAGGTGCTTCTCCCAACGCCTGAAATTGCTCTGGGGTAATAAACAGACCAGGCGCGACTAATCGCATCAATGGCTCTGCAAAGACAATCATGCCGACCATGACCAACAGGAGAATGCCGACTACCAGGGTGGTAATGGTTTCCACAATGGCCGCGATTTCCTCGCGCCTCCGCTTGGCCAGAACACTGACAATGGCACTGTGGAAAGGGCCATTTATCCCCCCCAGCAAAATCAGTAGAAAGCCGGGAATCACATAGGCAAAGTTGAAGGCTCCGAAAATCGGTCCGACTCCAAAAGCGGCAGCGATCGCCTGCTGCCGAAACAGCCCAAACAGTTTACTTATCAGGGTGGCCGCCGCAACAATACCAGCAATCCTGGTTAAAGAGCGGGCTGGGCGCTTGACATCAGACACAGAATTTCAGGTTCCTTTAGGGTGACTTCACCCATTTAAGCCTGAAATGGGTAAGAAGTTTTGCGGGTTCTATTTCAAACCTATCCATGGGCAGGGTAGAAGGGATACTGAACGACTCTTCCGGCGCACCCAACAAGCGGATGAGAATACTAGTACGCTGAGGCGGAAATCCATCACCTATGTTTTTGTGTAGGGTGCTTCGCACCCTACACAAAAACATAGGTTGCGAACTTAGGCCGCAGCCTACTAGGGTAAGTTTCAAAGCTTATTGAAAGGGTTGTTTTTTCGTGCGCTAAGCGTGCGAAAAAAACAACCCTTAAAACAGCCCCTGGCTTTTCATGAGGGGGACAGCTAAAGAATCTCCGCGCGCAGCTTAGCTAAGGGCAGGCTCAGAAACTTCCGCGCACCCGAAACATAGGCTCGCTTCGTGAACACGTCGTAGCGGTTCTTCTCGATAGCATCGAGGATTTGGCGATAGAGCATCAGCGCTGACCACACGGGGAAGCGAGCATCGCGGCTGAGCTGACGAATGCCACTCTCAGAATCCGCAAAAAACTGACGAGCCCGACGAATCTGAAATTTCATCAACTCTCGCCAACGGTCGTCGATGACGCCGTTCATCAGATCTTCCTCGGTGTAATTAAACCGAGCCAGGTCTTCCAGCGGTAGATAGATTCGACCACGGCGCGCATCTTCACCCACATCTCGCAGGATATTGGTGAGCTGATTGGCAATGCCGAGGGCGATCGCCTGCGGTATCGGATTAGGTACCCCTTTATCCCCATCCCATGGGGCTGTGCGGCCATCCGTATCGACTCCCATCACCGCTGCCGACATCAGGCCGACCGTCCCGGCTACCCGGTAACAGTACAGCTCCAGTTCTTCAAAGGTCTCGTAGCGGTTACGGTAGAGATCCATCCGCTGCCCCGCAATCATGTCACGGAAGGGTTGGATGTCGATAGGAAAGTGCTCCAGGGTATCAACCAGGGCAACATCTACATCGGAGATCGGATGACCCGCAAAAATAGACTCCAGGTTCGCCTCCCAGTCATCCAGGGTGGCGTCAGTCGTAAATTGAGCCCGGGCACCATCTACCAATTCATCAGTGTGGCGACACCAGACGTAAATTGCCCAGATCGCGCGTCGCTTCTCCGGGGGCATCAATAACGTCCCCAGGTAGAAGGTTTTAGCGTACTCTTGGGTAATTTGACGACAAGATTCGTAGGCTTCTGCGACCGAAGCCTGCGGCGTCTTGCAGGTGGGTTTTGGAAGTTGCAGCATCACATCGCAGGGCTTGGAATACAGATAAACCTATCAGCAATTGGCAACCGAACGGGAGTAAACCGCCACGATTCAGCCTGAAAAAGAGAATAAATCGCCATTATCAGGAAGAAGCGGGCTGAAGAACCTTTGCCGGAGCATCGGCAGACTCGGTAACCACGGGCGGTTGACAAATAGCCTGCGCTGCAAGCTTACCAGAAAGCACGGCACCTTCCATACTGCCGAGGTAGCGTTGCATGGTGTAACTACCCGCCAAGAAGAAATTAGAGATGGGCGTAGCTTGGCTGGGACGGCACTTCTGACTGCCTGGACGCGCCGTATAAACCGAGCGCGGCGTTTTTACAATCTTGTACTTAAGCAGCTTTGCCGGGTTCTCACCCTCAAAATCATCTGGAAAAATCTTTTTCAACTCCTCCAGGGTGGCAGCCAGGATATCCTCTTCAGATCGGTCAATCCAATCTTTTGCAGGAGCCAATACAAGTTCCAGCATGGACTTATCGGGGTCTGAATACTCGCGGCAGGTATTGCTCATGTCAGCGTAGACACTGAGCAGGGGCGATCGCGAGAACAGTAGCTGATCTACCTCCGTCAGCTTCCGATCCATCCAGAGGTGAATGTTAATAACGGGTACACCTTCCAACTCCGTCATCTTCTGGAAGAATTCAATCTTCTGCCAGGGTTCAGGCATCAATGCCTTCATCACGTCCACTGACATGGCCGAGACGTAGGCATCCGCTGTAATAACTTCATCGGGAGCCCCATCTAGGCCACGAATCGCGAAACCTCCAACCGTTCCGTCATCGTTCAATAACACCTGTTTCAAAGGCTTCTTGAGGTGAACTTCCCCACCTCGTTCGGTCACATAATCCACGATGGGCTGGCAGAGCCGCTCCGTGGGCGAACCATCTAAAAAGGCAACCTTGGAACCATAGCGCTCCTGTAGGAAGCGGTTCAGAGCCGTTAGAGGGACAGTAGCGGAAACATCTTCAGGGTTAATGAAGGTCAATGCTTTAGAAGCCGCAATGAAAATATCGCTGTTCACCCGCTCATCAACCCCTTGCAGCCGCAACCATTCCAGCAAGGAGTATTGATCCATGTTCTCAACGTACTGCTGACCCCGCACGATCGCAGGCAGAAGGCCAATCGCAAAGCGTACTTTTTGCTCCCAGGTCAGCATGTCGTTATTGCGCAGAATAGAGGCAATAACGTTAAGGGGAGCCGGAATATCGGGTACGTCGAAGCGCGAAAGGACGCCAGGCTTTTCCGGCTGGTTGAAGATCAGGGTGTGTTCTTTCCATTGCAGGCGGTCTTCAATTCCCAGCTCCTTGAAGAGTTGGAGCATGTTGGGGTAAGCGCCAAAGAAGACATGCAGCCCGGTTTCATACCAGTCTCCATCTTCATCTTTCCAGGCCGCCACCAGACCACCCAGGACATCACGGCTTTCCAGGACGATGGGGGTATGTCCGGCATCAACGAGATACTTGGCACAGGCCAGACCGGCTAACCCGCCCCCAGCGATCGCTACTCGCATGAATGATTCCTTCCCTTGGTTGGTGTTTGGATGTGCTCTAAGATTATACGCCTTTCCTTTACATTCCTTAAAAAATACTGAAGGAATGGAGTGCATCCCATTTTTGTAAGTGAGGCGGGCGAAGCCCGTCTCACTTACAAAAATGGGGTTCCCAAATCTACAAAAGTGGGATGCACCCAAGGAATGCTTGTTTACGGGTTATCGCCATCTTATTGCGATGTCGCGTTAGCTAGGACATCGCCCATGTTGATTTTTCGTGTGTATAGCGCACAAAAAATCGCTATTAATCGTCCTCTTCCAACACTTCATCCAGGTGGAGGGAGTCCAGTTCTTGCTTGCCACTGCGACGCGATTGACGGCGGTACTTCTTCTGGGAAAGTTTAGGTTCTGTTTCGATTTGACCCGATTGGCGAATCTTTTGCTTGGTGGTGGATTCTACATCAGGGGTACGGTCAAGTTGAGTCTGACGAGCGATCGCCTCTTCCAAAAACGTTAAATAATACTCATACCGCTCCCAATCGCCTCGCACAGCACAGCCGGGCTCATCCCGATGGAGGCAATCGTTAAACTGGCAGAATTCATGGCTCAAGCGCTCGCGGGCTTCGGGGAAGAAGTGAGCCAACTCGGTGGGAGCACAGTATAAATCAGGCTGATTAAACCCAGGGCTATCGGCCAGAAGACCGCCGTGGGCTAATTCAAATAATTCGACGTGGCGGGTGGTGTGACGACCGTGGCGCAGTTTTCCAGATACTTCTCCAACGCGCAGTTCCACATCAGGTAGCAGACGATTGAGCAGGCTGGACTTGCCAACTCCTGATGGCCCTGAAACCAGAGTAATATGGCCTTCCAGGCTCTCTTGCAAGTCATCCAGGCCCGTATTGGCTTGAACGCTCATAAAGATGGGGGAGTAGCCCCAGGTAGCCAGGCGATCGCGCCACTGCTCCCGTTCTTCTTCTGAAAGCAGATCTTGCTTATTCAGACACAGCCGAACCGCTACTTCTGTAGACTCCGCTTTGACCAGAAATCGGCTGAGCTGCATGGGTTCTAACGATGGCTCCGCCAGAGCAAACACTAATAGAATTTGATCGACGTTAGCAATGCGGGGCCGGTCCAGCTCCGTCTGCCGGGGATAGACAGCAGAAATGGCTCCTCGTCCTCCAGCCCAGTCAGGTTCTTCGATCTGGACGCGATCGCCGACCATCACCTGCTGACCAATCTTTTTGAGACGTGCTCGCCGCGTGCAGAGCAACATGGAAACCTCCGCCCCTTCAGGCGGAATGGTGTCTGACTCTAACTGTACCGAGTAGAAGTTGGCTTGAACTGCCAGCACTGTCCCGATTAACGGCACCGATTCCTGGGTCTGCTCAGACGCCTCGTCAGCATCGTCTTGCTGCAAATCTGCAGGTTCTGACGTGATACGTTCGGGTAATTCTGCCCTTTCCCGACCCAGCATGGCCTCATTCCGTTGCATTCGGACGACGCACCCGCAGCGAGAAGAAACCATCCCGCGCTTCAATTTGCTCAATGGGATAGCCTTCTAATCGCAAGCTATCGGGCACCTGTTCAATCGGCTCTCCCCCATCCAGCCACACCTCTAGCAAAGCTCCAGGAGCCAGTTTCTCCAGAGTTAGCTTGGTACGTACAAAGTTGATAGGGCAGGGTGTGCCCCGTAGATCCAGTTGAAAATCTGGGGTCTGGAGCACATCACTCATGACTGAAACAGCCCCCCCAGAAAGCCCGAACCTTTACCACTGGTGCGATCGCCCCGAATCTTTGCCAATTTCTCCAACAACTCACGCTCCTCAGAAGAGAGTTTCGTTGGAATATCAACCGAAACGGTCAACAAATGATCTCCACGCACATCCGGCGTCCCTAACCGAGGCACACCGTGCTTATCCAAGGTGAGCACAGTTCCTGGTTGGGTTCCGGGCGGAATGGTCACTTCGATTGGCCCATCTACTGTGCTGGCATCCAATTTTGCTCCCAGAATGGCCTGCAAATAACTCACCTTCAACTTGGAGTGGATGTTGATACCATCCCGTTGAAATTCTGGATCCTCATTCACGAAGAGGTAAACGTACAGATCGCCTGGAGGGCCATTACGCTGTCCGGAATCCCCTTCTGAGGAAACCCGCAGACGCGTACCATTGTCCACACCAGCAGGAATAGTAATCTTGAGCTTTTTCGCTTCCTGACGCAGCCCAGCGCCACCGCAAGAGTCACACTTGTCCTCAATGACTTGCCCATTGCCACCACAGGTAGGACAACCTGAAACCTGGGTAAAGCTGCCAAAAGGGGTTCGAGTCGCACGGCGCACCTGGCCCGCTCCGTTACAAGTGCCGCAGGTGGTTGGACGAGTGCCTGGCTTGGCCCCAGAACCAGTACACGTAGTACAGGTTTCCAAGTGGCTAATGCGAATTTCCTTTTCGCCTCCAAAGATAGCTTCCCGGAAGTCCAGCTTCAGATCTAAGCGCAAGTCATCCCCACGGGTTGGCCCAGAGCGACGACGGCCCTGTTGTCCCATCCCAGAGAACCCGCTGAAGAAGCTTTCAAAGATGTCGGCAAAGCCGCCCATATCTCCAAAATCTTGGTAGCCACCAGCTCCAGCTCCAGTCACTCCAGCTTCACCGAAGCGGTCGTAACGGGCTTTTACTTCCGGGTCTGATAGCACCTCGTAGGCCCGGTTAATCTCTTTGAAACGCTCCTCGGCTCCCTCCTCTTTATTGACGTCGGGGTGATACTTACGCGCGAGGCGGCGATAGGCTTGCTTGATATCTTCTTTATC
This sequence comes from Leptolyngbya sp. PL-A3, assembly GCF_039962325.1. NCBI lineage: Bacteria > Bacillati > Cyanobacteriota > Cyanophyceae > Leptolyngbyales > Leptolyngbyaceae > Leptolyngbya > Leptolyngbya sp. PL-A3. Next base: position 85,871 of record NZ_JAMPLB010000001.1, on the reverse strand, counting down.
GGCTTCGCGTGAAACACCGAGAATCTCGTAGTAGTCACGGGGCATAGAGCATTGCCTCGGAGGTGCGGGGAATAAAACAATAAGAACAAAATTTGTCGAATATGTGACGGGCTAAGCACAGTCACACATTCTTAATCCTAAATCACAGGGTATCGCATCGGGAATCCGCGAGAATTACGGTTTCCCCGAAATCAACCGCCCAGTGTCAACCTAATCCTTGCTTCAAAAGCCTTTGACACATCAATGTTTCGTACGCTAGACGCACGAAACATTGACCCCTCTTGGGACTCTCCAAACATCCTCATTTAGATGTCAATTAATCAACGGCTTCGTAGTCCGCCGTCACGGTCTCGTCAGTTTCAAAGTTGAAGCTCTCGTCGAAATCTTCCAGCGTCCGAGTTTCCTCATCCTCATACTGGCCGTTATTCCACATTGCGGTAGCTTCCGCATCAGGGACAGGATCGTATTCGTAATCGGTCGAGGTGTCTTGAGACACGGTGGCATTCTGATATAGAGATGCGCCAATGGCAAAGAGAGCGGCCTGCAACGCATCAATGCGCTGCTTCATGTCATCAACGGAAACTGTACGATCGGCGATCGCAGCCCGCAGTTCTGCCACTCGCTCCATCGCTTGTGCCTTGTACTCCTCGGGAATCAACTCACCATTTTCCCGCAGAGTCGTTTCGTAATTACCAAACAAGACATCAGCCTGGTTACGCAGCTCGATCAGGTGCTGACGACGACGATCCTCCTCAGCATAGAGCTCAGCTTCCTGACGCATCCGATCCACTTCAGCATCGCTCAAGCCACCCGTATTGGTAATCCGGATGCTTTGAGCACGCCCAGTGCCCTTATCTCGGGCGCCCACCTGGAGAATACCGTTAGCATCAATCTCAAAGCTCACCTCAATTTGAGGAACACCCCGAGGAGCTGGCGGAATACCCGTTAGCTGGAATTTCCCTAAGCTCTTGTTGTCCTTCGCCATGGCGCGCTCACCCTGTAGCACATGAATTTCTACAGAGGTCTGGCCATCGGTAGCCGTAGAGAAGGTTTGAGTTTTGCTAGTCGGAATCGTTGTATTCCGCTCAATGATTTTGGTAAACACTTCACCCAGGGTTTCAATTCCCAGGGAAAGCGGGGTCACATCGAGCAGGAGCAAATCTTTTACTTCACCGCCCAACACCCCAGCTTGAATGGCTGCACCTAATGCGACCGCTTCATCAGGGTTAACCGAGCGATCAGGAGCTTTGCCATCAAAGAACTTCTTAATCGCTTCCTGGACGGCAGGGATACGCGTTGAGCCACCAACCAGAAGAATCCGATCAATTTGGTCAACAGCAAGCCCCGAATCTTTCAGTGCCTGGCTTACAGGCTCAATCGTACCCTGCACCAAGTCATTGACTAATTCTTCAAATTTGGCACGGGTCAGCTCCATCTCCATGTGCTTTGGCCCGGTTTCATCAGCAGTGATGAAGGGCAGGTTGATGGAGGTTGTCAGCATGCTAGAAAGCTCAATCTTGGCTTTCTCTGCTGCTTCCCGCAGACGCTGGAGGGCCATGCGATCGCTCGCCAAATCAATCCCTTCTTGATCACGGAAGGTATTAATAAGCCACTGCACCAACGCGCTATCAAAGTCGTCACCGCCGAGATGGTTGTTTCCTGAGGTCGCCTTCACCTCAAACACGCCATCTCCGAGCTGTAAGACGGATACGTCAAACGTTCCACCTCCTAAGTCAAAGACCAGTACAGTTTGATCCTGATCTTGCTTGTCCAGCCCGTAAGATAAAGCAGCGGCTGTAGGCTCGTTAATAATACGGAGCACTTCGAGGCCCGCAATTGTACCAGCGTCCTTAGTTGCCTGTCGCTGAGCATCTGTGAAGTAAGCCGGAACCGTAATCACAGCTTGAGTCACGTCTTCTCCGAGATAGCTTTCGGCATCCTGCTTGAGTTTTTGCAGGATCATGGCTGAAACTTGCTGCGGAGTGTAACCTTGCCCCCGAACCTGAACATCTACCGTGTCATCCTTACCCCGTACACAAACGTAGGGAACACGGCTCCGTTCCTGATTGGTATCGTCCCAACGTCTCCCAATGAACCGCTTAATACTAAAAATGGTATTTTCAGCATTGGTAACGGCTTGCCGCTTTGCAAGCTGTCCAACGAGACGTTCACCGTTTTTGCCAAAGCCTACAATGCTGGGTGTGGTTCGTCCACCCTCGGTATTGGCGATGACAACTGGCTGCCCGCCTTCCAGCACAGCAACGCAACTGTTTGTTGTACCCAGGTCAATGCCAATGACTTTTCCCATATTCAGCCGCCGATAAGTTGTTCAGGGGGAAATGAGTACAGAGCCCCTCAGAACTGAACTCATTTCTTGCAAGTATTCCGCAAATGCTCGGAAAGCGATCAGTATTTGCTCGTTAAATTTAGCAACGTTGATGAAGTTTCTGATGGTTTTCCATGAATTAGGGGCATTTAACCAGAACTTACGCTTCCGAGGCTTCTGAAGTACTAGATTCTGGAGCGGTAGATCCACCATCTTCTGGCGCTGCTGCAACCTTCACCATGGCATGGCGCAGGACACGTTCTCCCAGAGTATACCCCCGTACCAGTTCTTCGATCACAGCGCCTTCGGGGTACTCAGCACTAGCTTCTCGAAGAACGGCTTCATGAAAATTAGGGTCAAACTCCTGACCTTCAGAACGCATTTGAGCTACCCCAATGCGCTTTAGACGGTCGACCAAATCTTTATAAACGCCCTGATAACTCTTATGAACTGAAAGCCCTTCTTCCGTCTGGGGCTTAATTTGCGATCGCGCCCGCTCAAAGTTATCCACCACAGGTAAAATCTCAATCACTGTCGAGCACTTCACCTGAAGTTCAAGGTCTTCCCGCTCTTTTTGGGTGCGTTTACGGAAGTTATCAAAATCTGCCGCAATCCGCATAAATTGAGTTGTACGGTCGTCCAGTTGAGCCCGCAATGAGGCAATTTCTTGCTGCAACTCTTCCGCACTGGCTCCACCCGTGGTTTCCCCAGTTGCATCAGAGCCTAAATTTTCACTGCCTTCAACTGGAACAGCATCTTCAACCGAAACAACATCTGCCCCACTTCCTTCCTGGGAAATGGTCTGTTGTTCCGAAGCCTGCATCTCTTCAATTCCATCGGACATCATGCCTTGCTCCATCTCCTCGACTGGCTTCTCTTGCAACAAACCTCAGACGCTACCCGAACATAAGTCTTGCGGTTAGCGACTCAACCTGGCCTGTGTTATATAAGATGCATCGCTGCTGACAGCGAACACTCGTACAAGCCTATCCTACTGAGGTATTTTACTGACAAGGTATTCACTGACAAGATTTTATTGACATCCAACAGTCGGCATAAACCCACAAACTGGCGTCGAATCTAACTATCTGTTGATTTTAACGATTTCAGGAGGGTTTTAAGCATAGATTTGCGATCGCCCAGCGATCTGGCAACCATATTTATGAAGCTAAGGTTGCCTTTTAAGCTCAAATTCTTCCGGCCTCCAGGACTGGGCTATCCGATTCCGCAACGGTTAACCCTAGACTTGGGGCGATCCAGTATCTTTACGGAAAGTTTACCTATCATCAACTATTATTTCCATCAAATCCATCTTCCCCGGGATCGGTTCTACGAAATTTTGCCTTCCTGTTATCAAACCTTTATGTTTGCGGGAATACTCAATCTACGACTGAAACAGAAACACTGGATTAACCATGGCTAACTCTTCCTCGCAGCGCCGCGCGCTGGTTGTTCAGCATAACTTCTCCCCCTTCAGCAACAAGCTCATCCAGTCGGGTTATGTCAATAATGAGCAGATGCAGCAGGCGCTGGTTGAGAGCCGCAAAACGGGTAGACCCCTAACCGACGTTCTTCAAATGATTACGGGCCAGCAGCTCCCCCCTGATCTGCTGCGTCAGTATAAGAAGCAACAGTTATTTGAGCTAAAGATTCTCTACGGGGTTGAATCGCTTGACCCCGAGATCAGTCAGATTTCCACGGCCCAGGTAGGTCAACTGATTGACACCCTGATCCCCGTCGACCTGTGTCGGCGGTATCGCCTCGTTCCTGTGTCGAAGACAGAGGGAGAACCCCCCTCCGCCCTGATTGCAATGGTCGATCCCGATGACCTGGCAGCTCAGGATGATCTCAACCGCATTCTGCGGCCTCAGGGGCTGGCCTTACAGCGCATGGTTATTACAGCCGAAGACTACCAGCGCATCATCTCTGAGTATTTAGATGAGCAGGTCGAGCGGCAAAAGCAACTTGAACAACAATCCAAAGTTGATGTGAAGGCCGACCTGGAAGGGTTGGATTACCTCGACCTGGAAGAGCCGGACGATGATATTGAGTCCAACCTGGACGTCGCTCTGGAGGATGCAGAGGCAGCTCCAGTCATCGCTCTGGTTAACAAGATTTTGGTAAAAGCCCTACAAGAAGGGGTATCTGACATCCACATTGAGCCCCAGGAAGAACACCTGCGGATTCGCTTCCGCAAAGACGGGGTACTGCGGGAAGCCTTTGATCCCCTGCCCAAAAAGATTATTCCGGCGGTAACCGCTCGCTTCAAGATTATCTCCAACCTGGATATTGCCGAACGTCGGATGCCTCAGGATGGCCGGATTCGTCGAATTTTTGACGGTCGCAAGGTCGACTTCCGGGTCAACACCCTGCCCAGCCGTTACGGAGAAAAGGTTGTGTTGCGGATCCTCGACAACTCAGCCACTCAGCTTGGCCTAGACAAGCTCATCACTGATCCTGACACCCTAACCATTGTGCAGGAAATGGTCGCCCGTCCCTTCGGTCTGATTCTGGTAACAGGGCCAACGGGTTCGGGTAAAACGACTACCCTGTACTCGGCTCTGGCAGAGCGTAATAGCCCAGGCGTAAACATCAGTACTGCTGAAGACCCGATTGAATATTCCTTGCCTGGGATCACCCAGGTACAGGTGATTCGGGAAAAAGGAATGGACTTTGCCTCAATTCTGCGAGCCTTCCTACGACAAGATCCAGACGTCATTCTGGTGGGTGAGACTCGGGACAAGGAAACCGCCAAGACTGCTATCGAAGCGGCGCTAACGGGGCACCTTGTATTAACAACACTGCACACCAATGACGCGGCCAGTGCGATCGCCCGCTTAGAAGAAATGGGCGTAGAAACCTTCATGGTATCCAGCTCTCTGATTGGTGTGTTGGCTCAGCGTCTAATGCGTCGGGTTTGCGCCGAGTGTCGCATTCCCTACAACCCCACCCCAGAAGAACTGGCTCGTTTTGGCTTGTCGGCATCCCGTGATGGCGAGATTACCTTCTACCGAGCTAATTCTCTATCAGTGGAGGAGATTCAGGCAGCGAAAAGCAACAACACATTGTGCTCAGCCTGCCGAGGAATTGGCTATAAGGGCCGTTGTGGCGTTTACGAAGTCATGCGGGTGACGGAACAACTGCAAACCTTGATTACAGAAGGCGCTCCAACAGAGCGGATTAAGGAAGTAGCCGTTGATGAGGGCATGAAGACCCTGTTAGCCTACAGCCTGGACCTTGTACGCCAGGGTGCAACCACCCTAGAAGAGGTCGAACGAGTTACCTTTACCGACACCGGCTTGGAGTCGGAGCTAAAGGCGAAACGGAAAACATCACTCACCTGTCGAAATTGTGCGGCGGAACTGAGACCCGAGTGGTTAGATTGTCCCTTCTGCACAACACCACGCTTCCAGGATTAATCCTCCTTGAACTTTGCGTGGCTTTGCAATCGGCTATAGAATCTTTGGTTTCGTTGCTCTTTACTAACCCATGTATTTGCTGAAGGAGACTATCCCATGCCCATGGATTTGATGATTGAAGACCTGATGGAGCAATTGATCGAAATGGGAGGGTCTGACCTGCACCTATCGGCTGGAGTACCCCCTTATTTCCGAATTAACGGTCACTTGACCCCCATTGGAGATGAACCGCTGACCCCAGAAGAATGTCAGCGTCTAATCTTCAGCATGCTCAACAACACCCAACGGAAAACTTTGGAACAGACTTGGGAGTTGGACTGCTCTTACGGCGTGAAAGGGTTGGCGCGCTTCCGGGTCAACGTCTATAAGGATCGGGGCACCTATGCAGCTTGTCTCCGGGCATTGAGTTCCAAAATTCCCAACTTTGACAAACTGGGTTTGCCCGACATTGTGCGAGAAATGGCCGAAAAGCCCAGAGGTCTGATTCTGGTGACAGGACCAACGGGTTCCGGTAAGACGACCACTCTGGCGGCCATGATCGACCTGATCAACCGCACCCGGGCTGAACACATTCTGACCATTGAAGACCCAATCGAATTCGTTTACGAACCGATTAAAAGTCTGATTCACCAGCGTCAGTTGCACGAAGATACCAAGAGCTTCGCCAACGCTTTAAGAGCCGCGCTGCGGGAAGACCCAGACATTGTACTGGTGGGTGAGATGCGGGACTTAGAAACCATTTCTCTGGCAATTTCTGCCGCAGAAACCGGTCACCTGGTTATGGGCACCCTGCACACCAGTTCTGCCGCCCAGACGGTAGACCGGATCATTGACGTGTTCCCTGCCGAGAAACAGCAGCAGGTTCGTGTACAGCTCTCCAACTCGCTGATTGCGGTATTCAGTCAAACCCTGGTATCCAAGAAGAACCCTAAGCCTGGCGAGTTTGGGCGGATCATGGCTCAAGAAATCATGGTCGTAACCCCTGCTATTTCCAACCTGATTCGGGAAGGAAAAACATCTCAGGTTTATTCTGCGATTCAAACCGGCGGTAAGTTGGGCATGATTACCCTGGAGAAGGCTCTAGCCGACATGTATAAGGCAGGCCAGATCTCCTTTGAAGCGGCAATGTCAAAGACCTCTCGCCCTGATGAATTGCAGCGGCTGATGGCTGGAGCTGGTGGCCCAGGGGCCCGTCCAGCCGTTCAATCCCGTTAATCTTAAAGAGTTGCTTTTCGTGTGCTTGGCGCACGAAAAGCAACCGATTCCGTTGGGGACATCTCCAACCATCAGGAAAGGGCTCTATCTCTTCGTGAACGTAAAACAGTTAGCGGTTCAACTTTAATTTTTTGTTTTTTAAAGAGCCCAAAGCCCAGGATTTATTTTCTACCTTAAACCCTGTGGCTATTATGGAGGCATCCAATATCCTGTCCTGCTGTCGCTTCATTAATTCACCCACTCGATAGCCTCACATTTCCACTCTTCGTTTTACTTCTGCTTGTGATAGAGCTATGCCTACTTATGTTGTCCGTGCCAGAGATGCTAAAGGTAACCCCGTCCGACGTAAAGTAACGGCGGAAACTCCGACGGATGTTCGGACTACCTTGCGATCGCAAGGTCTGTTCGTGCAGGAAATTAACCAGGATCGAAGCTTGATGGAAACCATCAATAACTTCGATATGAAGGAAGTTAGTACGGCCTTCGCGTCCGTGAGCGTGAAGGACAAAGCGATTTTCTCGCGGCAATTTGCCTCCCTGGTAAATGCAGGCGTTGCCATGGTAAGAGGTTTGGGAGTACTAGCCGATCAATGCCCCAACCCTAAGCTGAAGAAAGCACTTCAAGAAATTAGCTCAGATGTGCAGCAGGGGACTGACCTATCGGATGCCATGCGCAAGCACCCCCAGTGCTTCGATGGTCTCTATGTCAGCATGATCCAGGCTGGAGAAGTGGGCGGGGTACTCGATGAAGTATTAAACCGTCTCTCTAAGCTTCTGGAAGATATCGCCCGATTGCAGAACCAAATTAAGTCTGCGATGGCATACCCCATCACCGTAGGCGTGATTGCGGTCTCCGTTTTCATCGGGATGTGCGTTTTTCTGCTGCCCACCTTCGCTAATGTGTTTGAGGAATTGGGTGCAGAGCTGCCTATGTTTACCCAAATCATGCTAAACATCAGCGCAATTTTGCGAACTCCCATCTATTCCATCACGCTAATTGCGGTTGTAGCCCTTCTGGTCTTTGCTTACCGCCAATACTACAAAACTCGGGTCGGCCGGGAAACCATGGATCGGTTCTTCCTCAAGATGCCGTTGTTTGGTGACCTGATTCAAAAAACAGCAACGGCTCGCTTCTGCCGTACTTTTGGTGCTTTATCGCGCTCTGGGGTACCCATCCTGACATCGCTGGAAATTGTGCGAGATACCTCGGGAAACCAGGTGGTTGCCAATGCGATTGATTCTGCCCGCAGAGAAGTGCAAACCGGTGGCATGATTACCATGGCTCTTCAGCGAGAGCAGGTATTTCCTATCATGGCGATCCAGATGATCAGCATTGGGGAGGAAACCGGGGAACTGGACTCCATGTTGTTCAAAGTGGCCGACTTCTATGAGGATGAGGTAGAACAGTCGGTAAAAGCCCTAACCTCCGTTATGGAGCCCATCATGATTGTGTTCCTGGGGGGCATGGTTGGTTCGATTCTGGTTGCGATGTATCTACCGATGTTTAAGGTCATGGACGCAATCGGTTAAAATCTTAGCCCATTAAATCTCCTCAACATGAGGGATGAACAGCGGCGGAATCGGGTTTTAGGATCTGTTCCAAGCTCATAACCGGCACTTTTAGGGAGCCCTACAACATGACGGTTAAACAATCCCAATATGAAGAGTTGCTGGCGGAGTACTGCGACCATCAGGGGGCGATCGCGCTCCTCAAGCAGTACCGCTCCTACCTGGAAATGGTGCCGAGTATGCGCCGCCCCAGCGACAGTGTCATTACCATCCCCCTGCCAGTGGTTCGAGTTCGCCACACGAATCTAGCGGGGGATGGGGGAGTGGCCACCGTCAAAACATCCGAGACGGTGCTGCTGCCCTGTGATGTGGGCATCCTCATGTGTGACCCGGAGTGGAAGATTAAAACGGGCTCTGAGATTTTCGTATTCATTCACCGCCCCCAAGAGGACTTCTCAGATTTACTGAGTCGCTGGCGCCACACGCAAATGCTCTTGAATCGTGACTATGAGTGGGTGATGCCTCACCGCTACAAGCACATTCTGAATGAGGCGGCAGAAGATACCTACCCATTGTTCGTGATTTTTCCCGACACCCCAGAACGTATTCGGCGGGGGTTGCGGGGAGCAGGGTTACCCTTTGTGATCCAGCAGGTTGATGTGGCTGATGCCGAAGAACCTGAACTGATTGAAGAGGCAGACGATCTTTCCTACCTACCATTATCCGATGACACGTGGGGTGAGATAGGGGAAGGGTTCTAGCTGAAGCTGATAAAGAAGAAGCGGGGTGCTAAGCACCCCGCTTCTTCTTTATCAGGCTATTGTTAATCCCAATCATCAAGATGTTCGTCAGCCTGGGCAACCCCTTCCGAGTTTCCTTGCGCTTCGTATAAGGAGCGGGCCTGCTCCATGGCGGCGATCGCCTCCTGCCGACGCTCACGCCCATCGAGTGCCAAGGCAAGGTTGTAGTGCGCGTCTGCGTTATTGGGCGATATTTCGGTCCAGCGGCGGAAGGTCAGGATTGCTTGCAGATAGTCTTCCCGTTCAAGCTGGATATTGCCAAGGGCAGCCTGAGCCTCTGTGAGATCGGGCTGCACCAAAACTGCACGGTTGTAGTAGGACTCCGCTTGCTCCAGATTGTTCTGAGCCCGGTAGACGTCACCGACTTGCAGAAGAATGCGACCATTACGCGGCTCCAGCTCAGAAGCTCGCTTCAGAGCATCTAGACCCTCCCGCGTATTCCCTGCGTTTAGAAGGGCTACCCCTAGATTGACAAAAACGCTGCCATTACGAGGATTTTGATTCGCGGCCTGACGTAAGACCGTAACTGCCTCGTCATAACGCTCCTGCTGAATCAAAACAGCCCCAATGGCATCTTGAATTACAGCATTGTTGGGTTGTAGACTTCCAGCGCTCTGATAAGCCTCTAGAGCTTCCTCATATTTACCCTGGCGAGCCAGTACAACACCTAAACCAACCTGAGCATCAGCATTATTGGGGCGTAGCTGGGTAGCGCGGCGGTAAGCATCCGCAGCAGCGTCATAATTCTCCAGGTTGGCCTGGGCAAACCCGAGGGCCAAATAGAAATCAGAGTTATCATTCTCTAGAGCGATCGCCTGTTCATAGGCGGGTATCGCTTCCTCAAAGTCGTTCAGGCTGACATAGGCAAAGCCAATGGCTGAAAAAATACGAGCGTTGTCAGGCTCCAGTGTTGCCGCCTGTTGGTAAATCCGTACCGCCTCGGCATAATTGCGCCGTTGCATTAGGTCACGACCCTGACGTAACAATTCGTTGACCTGGCGGCCCGTCTGCTGGTTCCCTGAACCCTGCTGCTGAGCCAGCATCAACACATCGCCAGATGGGTCGGTGCTCGAAACAGCCTCATGGGCCGCAGCCAGGACAGGAGGCTGCAGGAGAAGCCATCCGCCCAGAGCTACTCCCATAGTAAGAAGCGTTTGCCGATTCACTGAACTACTCTCCAATCAGACACAACATCAAACCAGTGAACGTGAAATTATCCGATTCATTCTCTTCGGATGCAACCCGATCCGGTTCAATTAGAAAAAACTGTCTCGTATAGAGATCCAGCCTATGATCTTAACCACAACTGACGTACTTCAGGGATCCGTAATCGATGCTTATCTCGGTATCGTGACCGCTGAAGTAGTTTACGGAAGTAATGCTCTTCGCGATTTTTTTGCCGGCATTCGCGACATTATTGGAGGCCGAACCGCTAGCTATGAGCGGGTTTTCGAAAAGGGTCAACAGGATGCTCTGGTTGAGCTAGAACGCCGAGCCGCTCAACTAGGAGCAAATGCTGTCATTGGAATTCGTGTTTCTACAGGCACAATTAAACTGGACGAAACAGGGGTATTGCTATTAATTACGGCCACAGGAACTGCTGTACGGACTCAAGGCTAATCTGGCCACTGATAGGCCTTTTGTAGAAGGGAGTAGTGCCCTACAGCCGCCCTCTTCTATTAAGAGATAACCCTTCCGCTCTAGTAAGGTACGAGAGGATGTAGAACTTCGTCCTATCCTCTTGCACCTCACTAGTACGCTGAGGCGGAAATCCATCACCTATGTTTTTGTGTAGGGTGCGAAGCACCCTACACAAAAACATAGGTTGCGAACTTAGGCCGCAGCCTACTAGAGCGGAGAATGCTGTATTTCAGAGCAGATTGTCCCTGGAAACAATTGTTTTTGGGAAGGGGTGAAGCCGCTCTCTCAAAAACAATTACAGGTTATTTTATGGGTGACCCATAAGATAGACGACGCGGGGTAATGATGTTGGATACGCTATAAAGTAATCTTATAGCTTCTTTAGTTAGGCATATGGATTGTGTTAATGCATAAGGAATCTTATGCTATCGCAAACCCCTATCCAAACCCCAAAAGTCCCCCTCACGTCACAACAAAGATTATGGAACTCACCAATAGCTCCTATCCCGTTCGGGCATTCATTCGCCACAAGGCTGAAATGAAAATTCGGCAAGCTGAAGCGGCTGAAACGTTCTGCCCCCATGTCGACCGCATGCTTCTGAAAGATTTGGCAACGACGCTCTTCCGTTCACAACTTGGCACAGCGATTTACACAGCTTATCCCACCCGGGTAGAAGCCGAGGCCATCGAGGAACGTTTTGCCGAGGAGTTGGCCCAGACGTATCAACACATCAAGCAGCAGCAAACTAATCCAGATATTCAGAAACTTAATCAGCTTCTCGAATAAGTAACCGTTCACAGAATCAGTACTTGCTGTGACTTACGCATTCGTATTGTGAAGCAGGTTACACCTGGCCCGGAATACGAATGCGCAAGGCTTGTTGCAAAGGATTATAGTCTGAGTCTTGGTCAGGCCGTAACATGAGGTGGCGCAGCGCTTTGCACTGTGCCACCTCATGTTACGGTTATTCAAACCAATGTCCTATAACCTGTAGACCAAGAGCCTGGCCATGCTAGTGCTAACCCAACGGCATCCCGCCAACCGAACGACGCAAACCGCCCTGGTTCTAGCCCTGACTGCAGAGGAGCGAACGCGATCGCGCCATCACTTCACCACAGAAGATGGGCACTCGTTTTATGTGCAGCTTCCCCGGGGCACCGTCCTACAGGACGGCGACCTATTACAGGCTGAGTCTGGAGAATGGGTGCGCGTCAGTGCTCGACCTGAGCCTGTTATGACGGTGACAACAGAACATCCACTGGATTTGTTACGAGCCGCTTATCACCTGGGTAACCGCCATGTCTCCCTGGAAGTGACCCCACATTATTTACGACTCTCCCCAGATTCAGTGCTGAAATCTATGCTGCAACAGATGGGATTAAGCGTGGTTGAGGAAACTCAGCCGTTCCATCCGGAAACAGGAGCTTACGGTCACAGCCATCGTCATGCCCATGCCCACTAATTCGCTTGCCACTAACTCGCTCGCATTGTCGCGTTTGCTGCAGTTGGCCAGTCCTGCCTTACCTGTGGGAGCTTACACCTATTCTGAAGGGTTAGAAACCCTGGTTCAGGATGGGGTGCTCTGCCAAGTAGAAGCTTTGGAAAACTGGATCATTGCAGAATTGCAGCAGGGAGCTATACGGCTGGAAGCAGCCATCGTAGCTCAGGTTATGCGAGCCCTTCAGAATGAAGATATGACTGCTATAGAGCAGTGGAACAATTGGCTGTCAGCTCTGAGAGAAACAAGTGAACTACGGGAGCAGAGCTGGCAGATGGGGCGATCGCTCCAACGTCTTCTTCAAGAACTGGAACCCAGCCTTGCACCAACCCTAAAGGCCATAGGTGAGCCTTGCAACTTTGCGATCGCGTATGGAGTTGCAGCCCAACACTGGCACATTGATTGTCATGCCGCAGTCGTAAGTTACCTGCAAAGTTGGGCTACTAATCTCATTACCGGTGGCGTAAAGCTCATTCCGTTAGGACAAACGAAAGGGCAGCTTTTGCTGGCACGCCTCGCGGCTGTGCTTGAAGTCGTGGCGACTGAGGTGCAGGAACTTGCCCCGGAAGAATTTTATGCTTGTGGATGGGGTGTGGCGATCGCCAGCATGAATCACGAAACCCTTTACACCCGCCTCTATCGAAGTTAGAGCATTGGTTTGGTGGGCTAGCCATACAAAAAACTTACTATGGCATCATCCAAAACACGGGGTTATTGGCCATTTCTGTAATGTCATCCTGGGATATTGATCGATTCTTCGGCTGTTCTGTGGCGGAATGTTGAGTATTAGGAGACGGCTGGGGCTTCTGATTAGAGGCGCGAGAATTCACAGAGGGCTCAGTCGTCGCAGCAAAGGGAAGTTGAAAAAATCCGAACGCTTCCATAGTGGGTAGAGACTCCTTAGGATGCAGCAACCTGGTGGTTGAATGGTTACGCAAATACTCCTCGACGGCTCCACAGCAAAATCCGTACAATTTCGGACACTTTATAAATCGGTGGTTTTTGGCCAGATAGTTTAACGGAAATTCAAGGTTTTGAGGGGGGGCGATCGCAACCACTTCTCAAATTGGCTGCGGTAGAATGCAGGGTCATTGCCGACATCGTTATCAGCCTCTCAAAGAAATCTATGCAACCATTTCGTGTTGGAGTCGCGGGGCCAGTGGGGTCAGGGAAAACCGCTCTGGTGGAGCGGTTATGTAAAACGTTGCGCGATCGCCTCAACCTGGCAGTCGTCACCAACGACATTTACACCCAGGAGGACGCTCAGTTTCTGGTGCGTAATCAGGCATTGGAAAGCGATCGCATCATTGGGGTCGAGACAGGAGGGTGCCCTCATACTGCTATCCGCGAAGATGCGTCGATTAACCTGGTAGCCCTCGAACAATTAGAGCAGCGGTTTCAAAATCTCGATCTGGTCTTTGTGGAAAGCGGGGGTGACAACCTGGCTTCGACCTTTAGCCCCGAACTGGTCGATCTCACCCTCTACGTCATCGACGTAGCGGCTGGCGACAAAATTCCCCGTAAAGGTGGCCCAGGAATTACCCGCTCTGACCTGCTCATTATCAACAAAATTGATCTGGCTCCGATGGTAGGAGCTGATTTGGGGGTCATGCAGCGGGATGCAGAGAAAATGCGTGGCGACAAGCCCTTCGTCTTCACCAACCTAAAAACGGAGGAAGGCTTACCCAGCATCGTGGAGTTTATCCAGTTACACATGGGTCAATTGGTGCGGTGACATCCATTTTGCGTGTGTCAAGCACATTCAAAATGAATGCCAGTAACGTGAAGTGGGGGATGGTTATCCATCCCCCACTTCAAATCTTTTGGTCATTCCATCAGCCCCAAAATTACGATGGCCGGATGCGTGCCCACAATTACTGTTCACGAGCAATCTGACGCTTCAAGGGGCTTGTACCATCAGCAATCAGTAATTGGCTGGAGAGTCCATGCAAATGCTCAGCAGCGAACCGGAAATAAGCAGCAGCCCGCTGATCAGCTCCTAACTCCAGAAAATAAACGCCATGTTCCAGAGCGGCTTGGGCTAGAGCAAATTCACGGACGGTCACAGATGAAGACATGGTTTTCTCCCTAAACAGTTGGTTTTCGTTGCAATGGGGTCGGCGTGGGTTTTAGGCCAGTGATGCAAGTAGGAGGTGCGATCGCCACAGCCCCGCCCGACAAATCAACGGGCAATAGTAATGAAGCAATTGCTTCTGGCGGTAGCTCGGTTTACGGTGAGCCGCGTCGTAGCGGGCGATCGCCCAGGCGATCGCATTAGCTGCATCGACGGGAATTCCGGCTTCAATTAGTCGACGCCAATAAGTTGGAGTAATTTCACGGAGCGGCTTACGGGGGGCTTTCTGCTGTGTCACGATACACCTCTCAGGACGTTTTGGAACTCTCGTTTCGTTATGTTTACTATCCCGTGAAACTTCGCCTGATCAGGTGATTGAACCCCCCTAAAGATGGTGATTTTACAGGGATTATCCCGTGACGCAGAAGCGTCCTCGCTGGTGACAGAACAAAGCATTTCCTGTGATGTGCGTCACAACCCACGAAATTCGAGCACAATTCTTACTTAGGGAGAATGCCCAGTGTGTTGAGCAAGGTGTAGAGTACCTCTCACAGCGTGTTTATTAGTACTTCGAACAACTCGTTAAGTTCCAGACCTGTTGATATGGGGGTCTGAACGTCCTTGTATCGAGAGGTAGTACTACCTTGCGGCAGAAACCTTTATGGTTCTATGCCAAAATTTGCAACGAATTTGGATGAACTGAAAAACACACGCTAAAATAGAACACATGAACTAGTTCTAGGACGCGTCGTTATGAGTATCTTCCAACGACTTCAAGACGCTCTGGGTATTGGCGAGTACGAAGACACTTATGACGAGGAGTACCGCTACGAAGGGGAGTCCTACCCAGAGGTCTACCCCCCGCAAGCCCCGGCTGGAGCTTCCCGTCGTCGCCACCCAACCACACCTAATAGCAACGTCGTGGGTATGCCCGGTCTCCCTTCAGGTAATCCAGAGGTCCTCTTGATGGAACCCCGTTCCTTCGAAGAAATTCCTCAAGCGGTACGCGCCTTAAAAGAGCGAAAATCTGTTGTGCTCAATCTGGGGTTAATGGAACCTGAGCAGGCTCAACGGGCAGCAGACTATGTTGCCGGTGGAGCTTTTGCCGTTGATGGCCATCAGGAACGTCTAGGAGAACATATTTTCCTGTTCACCCCGAACAACGTGCAAATCAGCAGCTATTCAGTTCCCCCACCACCACCCCCGCCTTCGGCTACGCCGGTTCTGGCCCAGCCAACACCACCGGGTGTTTCCCCCTGGGCAAGCACAAATTTTCCAATTCAGCCGCAAGGTTTTTAACTCATTTTTTTAACCTGAGTTCGGGTTAAGTGTGTTTTCGAGTGCCGCGCGTTGCGCGGCACTCGAAAACACTCAATTTGGCGTGCGCTTTGCGCACGCCAAATTGAGCACTTCAGCTTATCCCGAACTGAGATTTTTTTAGGATATAACGCCCTTGCGGGGACGTTACATGCAACGTCCCTGCAAGGGCTTCACTATATTTGATTCACCAAGACTAACCAGCTTATAGCAACAAATCCGTTTCCATGGCGGCAATCTGATTGGCGTCACCCCATTTGACCAACCACTTCATGACTTCATCAGGAATGAATGTTCGTACTCGGGCTGCAGAGTCAATGCAGACATGCTTCGTAAAGGCCCGTGCCGCACAGGATTCCTGAACTTCTTTGACCCCGCGATCGACAACTTCAATAACATAGATTTCATAGGCCACCTCAAACTCACCATCCTTAATTTGTTTGGGGGTGGTGTAGATCTTGATATCGTCGCCGCAGAAGAGCGGACGCATAAAATCGATGGTGCTATGGGTGATAGGAATCGCAATCCGGGGATAGCAGAAGAACTGGTTGAGGTTGATGCCTGCTGCCCCTAATGATGCCTCGTAGGCCTCATGACACATGGAGAGGATGTTGGCAAAATAGGCCACCCCCGCAGCGTCGGTGTCTTGAAAGCGGACAGTGCGTTGATAGGTAAACGGCATGGCGATCGCTCAATCCAAAAAACCAGCATTCTCTATTGTGACTAGAATCGGGTCGTTATGACATAGATATTTGTTTAGGGACTTGCTATCGAATAAAATTCCATTTTGTCGCCACGTTGCAGCGACAAAATGGAATTTGGAAAAATTGAGATTCATTATCGCGGCCTGCATCCACGATCAATGAACCTACCTATCAGCTCCCACTGCAACATCCTCGTCACCTAAGGATTCCGGATGCAAAATACTGCTGAGAATCCGCTCAGGCCGACGCTCGTACTTCCAGGCAAAGGCATGGCGGAAGGCAGCATCCTGGCAGGCTTGCAACTGCTGGAAGCTGATAATGTCGTGGGTTAGCAGGGTTTCGTATTCAAATGGCAGGCGCACGTTGTGCAGCCCAGCGTTGTCGGTACAGATGGCGATGTCTACCCCAGCTTCAAAACAGCGATCGAACACCAACTTCAGTTGATGCAAGTCCTGCAAGGTGCCCGTCTTTAAATAGGTGGTGGGGCATACCTCTAGGCACTGGCCTTGCTGGGCCAACTGAGGCAACAGTTCCGGATGGAGCAACGGAATTTGGATCCCATGACCAATCCGCATCAGGTAAGGCAGGAGTTCGGGGTAACAGCCTTCGGTCGTCTCGTACAGATGCCCTGTGGTGTTGAGACCGAGGGAGCGCGCGTAGTCGTAGAGTTGAATAAACTCGTCGAGGCGATCGCGATAATGAGCATCTCCACCCGCTAGATCCACTGCACACACATATTGTGGGTACTGCGCTGCCAAGTCCACAATGGCCTTGTTTACCTCGTAGGGCAAGCGCGAGTGCATACAGAGGATTTGGCTGGTAACAATGGGGTACTCCCCAATCTGGCTGGACTTGCCGACGATATCGACAATCTGGCCCATCAGCTCAATTCGTTCAGATTGCTCCAGATGTTCCGGTGTTCGAAGGAAGGGAGTATAGCGCAACTCCAGGTACGCCAGGTTCTCGAACACATAGGCACCCCGCATCAAACGGTAGATGAAATAGGGAAGGGTGTCTTCCGTCTGCACACTCTCCACCATCGTATGGAGTTCCAGGTATTCGTCTAACGTGTTGCGGGGACGGGTATAGAATTCCTCAAAATCCGGATAAGCGGTAAACCGCTCGGTTAAATCTTGTCGATTTCGCTGAAAATAACGCCATAGGACACGGGGAACCACGGAGCCCCCCAAGTGACGGTGCAATTCCGCATATAGAGCCACAAAATACCTCTCAGAAAATTAGGGATTGAATAAACGGTTATCTCTGGAAGCTGACACAACGAAGCCGATCTTGAAACGTTGAGAACGTAGACAGAATGGGGCTTTGTGCTAAAAAAATGACCGTAACCAACCTGAGAGCCAAGCCAGGAAAAATAATCTGGCTTATGGGGCAATCAGCAACTCATCATTGACAGCTGTGACACCAGCTGCTGATAATGGGAGTTTGCGGATATTTCGATAAATTTTAGCAACTTTAGAGTCTTGGCAAACGTTGTAGTCATTGGTGCCCAATGGGGCGATGAAGGGAAAGGCAAGATCACCGATTTACTTAGTAAGTCGGCCGATATGGTGGTTCGCTACCAAGGGGGCGTTAACGCCGGCCATACCGTTGTCGTACAGGGGCAAACCTTCAAACTCCATCTCATCCCCTCTGGCATTCTGTACCCCAACACAGAGTGCATCATCGGTTCCGGCACCGTCATTGACCCCCAGGTTTTGCTCGGTGAACTGGATCAACTTCACGCATTGGGCATCTCGACCGACAATCTTTTGATTTCCGAGACAGCTCATGTGACCATGCCCTACCATCGCCTCATTGATAAGGCGTCGGAAGAGCGCCGTGGCGATCACAAGATCGGTACCACGGGGCGCGGCATTGGCCCCACCTATGCGGACAAATCGGAGCGTACTGGCATCCGAATCATCGACTTGATGGACCCCGACGGGCTGAGGAAGCAGCTCCATTGGGCCATCATGCATAAGAACGCAGTTTTGGAAAAACTCTACGATCTGCCTCCGCTGGAGCCAGCGGGCATTATCGAAGAGTACTTGGGCTATGCCGAGCGGCTACGTCCCCATGTAGTGGACAGTTCGCTGCGAATTGCTGAGGCCGTCCAGAAGCGCCGGAACATTTTGTTCGAAGGCGCGCAAGGTACATTGCTCGATCTCGATCATGGCACCTATCCCTACGTTACATCCTCTAACCCGGTTGCGGGGGGAGCCTGTGTCGGTGCAGGGGTTGGCCCAACGATTATCGATCGGGTCATTGGCGTGGCAAAAGCCTATACGACTCGCGTGGGAGAAGGGCCCTTCCCAACGGAGTTGGATGGGGATCTGGGCAACGAGCTGTGCGATCGCGGCGCTGAGTTCGGCACTACCACTGGGCGCAAACGGCGCTGCGGTTGGTTTGATGCCGTGATCGGACGTTATGCCGTACGCATCAACGGTCTCGACTGCCTGGCCATCACCAAGCTAGATGTGCTGGATGAAATGGACGAGATCAAAGTCTGCGTAGCCTACGACATCGACGGCCAGCGGATTGAGGCATTCCCTACCAGTGCGCGGGTGTTTGCTCGATGCCGTCCCATCTACAAGACCGTGCCGGGTTGGAAGCAATCCACCGCCGACTGCCGCACCCTGGATGATCTGCCAAAACAAGCGTTGGATTATCTCAAGTTCCTGGCAGAATTGATGGATGTGCCGATTGCGATCGTCTCTCTGGGAGCCAGCCGGGATCAGACCATTATTGTGGAAGATCCCATCCATGGCCCTAAGCGGGCCTTGCTCTATACCCAGGAAGTGGCGGGAGCTTAATGGCTTGTTTTGCCTCTATTAATTTTCGTGGGGTCGAAGCTCCCCGCGAAAATTAGCCAGATCATAGGTCTGAATTTGGTTCCCCCAAATTGGAGTAGAGGCGAGATAATAAAGGTTTGTGCGTTTCGTGCAACGGCTTTGCGTGTCAATTTTTCGTAGTTAAGGTGAAATGAGTTATGGAACTGACCCTTGAATGTAAAACCCGGCCTGAGAATGCCAAGCCGAACGCCATCCGTCGTGGTGGACAGATCCCGGCTGTGCTCTATGGCCATAATGGCACCGAGTCTGTAGCCCTGGTGGTTGAAGGCCGCGAAGCAGAGCGTCTGATGAAGAAAGCAGTGATCAACAACACGGTGATCACCGTCAACGTTCCCGAAATCTCTTGGAGCGGCAAGACCCTGCTGCGCGAAGTACAGACCCACCCCTCTAAGGGTTCGTTGTACCACCTCAGCTTTTTCTCCTTTGCGGCTCACGGTAGCATTGATATTAAGCTACCAATCCACTTCGTTGGCATATCTGAAGGTGTGAAGAGCTACGGCGGTATGCTAGACACCGTGATCAACGAACTACCTGTACAAGGTCAGCCCGATCGCATGCCTGACTTCATTGAAGTAGACGTAACCAACATGGCCGTAGGGGACGCGATTAATGTGGGTGCCCTGAACCTGCCGGAAGGGGTTCAAACCCAACTGGATCCCGAAACCATTATCGTTTCGGTACTGCAGGGCCGTCCGGATGCGGGTGCCGCTGCTGAATAAGGCTTGAACGGGGACGTAGCACTTACGTCCTGATAAGCCAGGGGTTTCTATGGAACCCCCTTGAAAAACTTGACCATACTCAACTGTTTTTTAGCAACATTTGAGACACTGGGAGGGGGCGATCGCCCCCTCCTTAGTTTTATGTCCGCCTATCCTTCTACAACCTATCCCTATGACCGAAGCCAGCCTGCCCCCCTTGATTCAAGCCATGCAAAAACCGGAGTTTTACCCCCACCCGGTGACAGTTCCCGTCGAGCTAATTCAAACACACGTTTCTTATGTTCTATTGACGGGCGATTATGTCTACAAGGTCAAAAAACCAGTCAACTTTGGCTTTTTGGACTTTTCTACCTTGGAGAAGCGGCAACACTTCTGCCAGGAAGAGCTGCGGCTCAACCAACGAGGAGCGGCAGCACTGTATCTGGAGGTACTGCCCATCAGCCAGGTAGATAGCGAGTATCAGCTCGGGGATGAAGGGAACGCTGTCGAGTACACAGTCAAGATGCGGCAGTTCCCGCAGGATGCCTTGTTAAGCAGCCTATATGACCGGGGCGAATTGACGGAAGCATTAATTCAACAGCTGGCCGTCAAAGTCGCGGCATTCCACAAAACGACGCCTACTAACGATTACATTCGAGGGTTCGGTGCCGTTGGGCAAATCCGCCAAGCCTTTGATGAGAACTATGAGCAGACTGTGGGGTTCATCGGCGGACCTCAAACTCAGCAGCAGTTTGATGAAACCCAGGCCTATACCGATCGTTTTTTTGGCGATCGCACATCCCTCTTCGAACAGCGAGTACAGCAGGATAAAATCCGCGAGTGCCACGGGGATCTGCACCTGCGAAACATCGCGTCCTGGAATAACGAACTCTGGTTGTTTGACTGCATCGAGTTCAACGAGCCGTTCCGCTTCGTGGACGTCATGTACGACGTAGCCTACATTGTGATGGATCTGGATATCCGTCAGCGCCCTGACCTACGAGCTCTGTTCCTTAATACTTACTTCGAGGAAACGGGGGATTGGGAAGGGTTACAAGTGCTGCCAATCTACGTCAATCGGCAAACCTACGTGCGTGCGAAGGTTATCTCTTTCCTGCTCAATGACGCAGGAGCATCCGCCGCTGAGAAGCAGGCCGCCAGTGATACAGCTGCTCAGTACTACCGATTGGCGTGGGAATATACCCAACCGCGCAAAGGACAACTGGTTCTGATGTCGGGATTGTCGGGTTCTGGTAAAAGCACAACAGCTCGCGCTTTAGCAGCCCGCACCGGGGCCATTCACATTCGTTCGGATGCAGTTCGTAAGCACTTAGGTGGAGTTGCCTTGCAGGAACGAGGCGATGCCAGCCTGTACACCCCTGAAATGACCCAAAAGACTTATCAGCGGTTGCTAGATCTGGGTGTGGCTCTGGCTTCAGAGGGGTACACAGTGATTCTGGATGCCAAGTATGATCGACAAGAGGTGCGGCAGGAAGCAATCATTCAAGCAAAAAACCATCAGCTTCCCCTGACGCTGCTACATTGCACGGCTCCGTTAGAGGTGTTGAGCGATCGCCTGCAAAAACGCACGGATGATATTGCTGATGCCACCGTAGAAGTACTGGCTCAGCAATATTTCGAGTCATTTCTCGACAGCGAGCAATCCTACGTGACAACGCTGGAGAGCACCCAAGACATTACACCCCAAC
Organism: Leptolyngbya sp. PL-A3; assembly: GCF_039962325.1. NCBI lineage: Bacteria > Bacillati > Cyanobacteriota > Cyanophyceae > Leptolyngbyales > Leptolyngbyaceae > Leptolyngbya > Leptolyngbya sp. PL-A3. Next base: position 64,109 of record NZ_JAMPLB010000001.1, on the reverse strand, counting down.
TAGACCCAATCGTGCAGCAAATTCAAAGCGCATGACCTCGCCATGGTAGACAGAAACGGTATTGGCACTGGCCTTAAGCTCTGGCTCATTCTATTACTCACCTTTTTTTTCCTGGGCTATCCGGCAGTGCTGGCCATCCTCTGGGCTCTAATTGGCAGTTTTGCGGGGGGCGTGATTGCAGCGAACTTAAACCTCAAAACGCCCCCACCTATGGCAAAGCCTATAGACAAAACTGGAGAGGGTTCCTCCGAGCGGGGCCGATTTACGCTTCGCAGACGAGTTGAGGAGCGAAACCAGGTAGGAAATTCTATATTTGGGCGTTGGGGTCGGCGGATCGACCGTTCCTCTAAGCCTCGTCGATAGTACTCCTGGTACTAATACTTCACGACACCAATTCTGAGAGATAGGATGGGGTGAGCTTGGCCCGCACATCCTACCTCTCAAAATTAATGACCTGTTAAAATCCTATGATGGGATACTATTAGGCATAGCGGAAACTGGCCTATGTTTGGTAGTGTAGAGCACTCTGCACTCCGTACGATCAAACATAGGCAAACTTAAACCGCTGAATAGTAAATGGCAAGATGAACTCACCAACCCGGTGATATAGCGTTACATCATCTAGTTAGGGCAGTTTATTTTTGAAAAGCTGGGCTCCGCCCAGCTTTTCAAAAATAAACTGCCTGGTTCTAAGCGTGTAACGTAGTACAAAGAGACTGAGGCTTTGTTGCGGGGGTGCAGCAAACCATCACTCTCTTTATATTGCCGAAGTAATAAGTTTGAAGGTAGTGCAAAGCATCGCCACTAAACTTAGGTTCATTTCCACCTTGGTGTCATAGTAGGAATAACAAGCAACCTCCCCGCGAGATATTTTCCGGAACCAGGATGAGAAGAATTTGTGAATCCTTCAAAATTCCTGGGGAAATCACGGATGTTCTTTGTAAAATATCGTTTTACAAGAATAAGTAAGTTTTCCTGTGATGGTTCGGTAGGTCGCCTATTCCTGAAACGTCTAGCTTGAGCATCTACCATGTCGCCGATCGTTCTTAATGAGACCTCTGTAAAACCCTTCTGTTTCTATTTAGATGGCAATCTCTGTAAGGGAGTGAGCTATCAAAATCGGCTGTATCATTTGGTGGAAACCCTTAACGCTGGGAATTTAGAGCGGGTAAGGGAGATCTGCCTGGATCTACGACGACAGAAGCTAACATGCATCATTACAAGAACCGAGCATCACTATCGGATTTGGACAGATTTAAGAGCGATGCAGGTTGGCACGGAAGTTGCTAAGCCTGTGCTACCAGTATCTTTCTCAGCAGCTAGCGAGCTACAGGCTTTATAAGAAACGCTGAACTCGCGGTAGCATCAGAGGCAGTGGAATAATCTCTGCGTTCTGGATGTCATGGCCGATACCTCTTCAACTGGGCTAACGCTGCGCTCGGCGACGGCGGCTGATGCCGATTTAATTTTTGCCTTGATTGGCGAACTGGCCGACTATGAAAAACTGCGCCATCAGGTGACAGGCAGCGCTGCCGACTTAGCTCAACATTTGAGTGGAAATCCTTCAGTTGTCGAAGCGATTGTGGCGGAATGGAATCATCAACCCGCTGGATTTGCTTTATTTTTTACTAATTACTCAACCTTTCTCACAAAGCCTGGCTTGTACCTTGAGGATCTTTATGTAAAGTCCGAGTATCGGGGGTTGGGGATTGGAAAAGCTTTGCTCAGCCACTTAGCTGGCCTTGTTCAGGAGCGGGGTTACGGGCGTCTGGAATGGAGCGTATTGGACTGGAATGCGCCCGCGATCGCCTTCTATGAGCGGATGGGAGCTACCGTATTGCCCGACTGGCGCATTTGCCGGGTAACGGGAGATGCGATCGCCACTCTGGCATCTCAGGCAGAATCTAGCCCGGCCTAGGAGCTACAGGACTTACACAGTTTTGTGGAGTATATGTGCTTCTATCCGGAACCAGGAAGATTATTTTAACCTGAGTTCGGGTTAAGGGTGTTTTCGAGTACCGCGCGTTGCGCGGCACTCGAAAACACTCATTTTGGCGTGCGCTTTGCGCACGCCAAAATGAGCACTTCAGCTTATCCCGAACTGAGGTTATTTTAGAGAAGCCACGCTCAGCGCAGCTTTTCTAAAATAATCTGTCCGAACCAAAGTGCGTAAGGCGATATCAGGAGGGTTGTGATATTTAGCTCTTGCAGCAAATTCTAGAACCCTTATTTTTTCGTCACTTCGCAACGGGAAATACGGTTTCGGGGGTTGAGTTTCAGCAAAGATGCAAGATGTGCGTAACCAACTTCGTTAATGATAAAACAGTTGATTCTATCCGTTGCTGAATGGAGCGATGCGATGGGTGTAGAACCGCAGTTTCCATTCCATCGCATCGCTCCATTCAGCAACACCTGACTTCATGAAAGACTTGCAGAACGGACATCCCACAACATGAATCGCTCTTTTTAAAAGCAGCCTCAACATGCAACTAAAGGCATCCTTGAATCCATTACATCATGAGCCTTTCACCTTATAAAAAGCTTACGTTCTTGTAAGAAAGCGATCGCCCACTCAAAAGCCGTCCTAAACTTTTAATAGAAGGCTCTGGTGAGTTGGGTCTTAGCCTCACCCCCTGGAGTTCCACATAGCGTACAACATCGGATTGGATTGTGACCTATGGCAAAAACCATTTGGGTAAATGAACAAATCGACCCATCCGGGTTGATTTACACCTGCATTGCCTGCTGCAACCAGGAACAGGCCGAAGCATGTCACGACTCGTTTGAAACGAATCTGACGGACGAGCAGAAGGCAATGGGGTGGATCGCCCGCCTACGTACCGTTGAAGATTGGGATGATGTCCCCGTTAACTCTCTCAAACTGGATTAATTATTCAAAGACTTACGCAGTTTTTTGATGGGTGGCAGACAACGAAGATGCGCCTAATATTCTATGTCCTGCCTAAGCGGAACGTACAATATTAGGCGCATCTTCATATTGAATTGGTATTGCTAGTACGCTGAGGCGGAAATCCATCACCCATGTTTTTGTGTAGGGTGCTTCGCACCCTACACAAAAACATGGGTTGCAAACTTAGGCCGCAGTCTACTAGTATCACGTGAGCTAGGACATCCAGAACTGAGATAACTGCTCCCACTCGATCTGGATGTTCTAGCTCACGTGTCTAACTTCACCCTGGCTGCCATGGCCTGGAGAGTTTCAAGAGGGACGGTGTAGAAAAAGCGCCGGCGGAACTGTTCTTCTTGAACGGCTTCTAGAAATCGGCTGATACATTGAGTTGCCTCTGTATCTAGAGAGGGTTCAGGAGACATGCTCGGTGCCGTTTCAACAGGAGCCGCCTGCTGTATTCCCAACTGATTGTCATTGGCTGTCACCACAAATCCTAGCGGTTTCAGGGCATAAAAACCAAGTTGGAGAGGGCGATCGCCAATCCCCAACTTGTCAAGAATTTGGCTGCGTCGAACGGTGTGTCCAGTACGGCTCAAGTATTTGGCAATGCCAACGAGATCTTGCCATACATCAATAGATGGCCGCTCTGTTGGATGAGGATAGGCCAGAGCTAACTGGGTTCCCTCTTGAGTTGCTCTACGGAACCAGACATTCAGCTCATCCCAACGGCTAGGGCATTGGGTCATTTTCAAGACTGGCCCGTCATCGGAGAATGCTTCTGGCTTTTGCGTGCGCCAGTCTAGGATCCAATTGACCCGTGGGGTTACGGCTAGCGCTTCGGGAGAATCTGAACAGGAGCGCACAGCAATCAGGCGGATTTCAAACTGGTTCTTGCTGGCGTTGTAGTCGAGTTCGGCGATCGCATCACAACGCCCCGACGGAATTTCATCCTTATAATGGCCCCACCAAACTCCATCGAATCGGCTTCCCGTATCATCGCGAATTTCAAAAACCGTTCGAATGTAACGCACGGCTCGGTTACGGAAATCCTGAATGTTACGATTCCATACCCGCTCGAACCAGCAATTACGCAGCAGCAGGCGAGGGGTTGGATTCCCCAAACCATAAGGTTCTAGAACACTCAGTTCCCGGAAGAGGGATTTCCCTAAATCCGCAACCGTTACGTCTAAGTCGGCTTCTAGCGTAGCTCCTAGCGGGAACCCTATGGCAAACTGCTCCTGACGTAGTTGTCGGTTGATGGCCTCAGCGAACAGCGGCAGATTTTCGACGGGTAGGCTCATCCCGGCAGCAAAGGGATGGCCGCCAAAACTTTGAAGGAGATGCTCTTGCTGTTTGACCAGGCGATAGAGATCAATGTTGTTAACAGAACGGGCAGAGCCTCGGGCAGTCCCTGTCTCCGTATTGAGTAGAATTGTCGGTCGGCCATACTCCTGAGCAATCTGGCTGGCGACAAGGCCAAGCACACCGGGTGACCACTGAGGGTCGGCCAGAACAATAGCTGCGGTAGTCGATAGATCCTGTTGAGCCAGTTGGGTTTTCACCTGGGTCACCACATCTCGCTGCAAGGCTTTGCGACGGGTATTCGCCATCTCCGTTTCTTCTGCCAGGGTTTGGCAGCGGATGGGGTCGCGGCTGGTTAGCAGTTCTACTCCGAATCGAGCATCGCCATGAATGCGGCTGATAGCGTTGATGCGGGGGCCGATGCCAAATGAAATATCAGTGGGGCGATCGCCACTGGCCTGACACAGTTCTAATAGTTTCGCCACACCAGGACGGGGTGGAACGGCATCCCGGTTCTTCCGCAATTGTTGAATGCCCCGTTGGGCTAGATAGCGGCAATCTCCCTTCAACTCCACCAGGTCAGCAATTAACCCGATCGCCACCAGATCTAATAGATCCTCTAAAGGCTGGGTAGGAACTTGAGGTAGCGTCTCATAAAGAGCCTCGACGAGCTTGTAGGCTACAGCTACCCCCGATAAGGTGGCGAAGGGATGGTCTGGAGGGAGCGATCGCGGATTAATCAGCGCCACGACCGGAGGCCGAGTTTCTGACAGCGTATGATGATCCGTCACAATGATGTCGATGCCCAGCTCACGGGCATGTTCAATTTCCCGAAGATTGGTGCTGCCCGTATCACAGGTGACAATCACGCGAAAACCTTGAGCAACCAGTCGCTCAATACCTGCTATCGACAACCCGTGGGATTCTGTAAAGCGATTGGGGATGGTATAGACAAGTTTTTCTTCCTGCGAGAAGAATTGCCCCAACCCTTCCCAAAGAACAGAAGTGGCGGTTACGCCGTCGGCATCAAAGTCGCCCCAGATGGCAATCGCCTCTCCCTGTTCACGAGCTTTTTGAAGGCGGGCGATCGCCCACTCCATCTCATCTCCAAACGCAAATGGCGACGCAGGAACGTAATGGGCTGGATTAATGAAGCGACGGACAGTTTCAATATCTTGCAAGCCCCGCTGCCACAGCAACTGGGCGGCCCACATGCCAGATGAATCAGGCATATATTGTGCCACAGCTTTGATAAATGCTTCTGGCAATTCTGCCTTTGGCTGAAGCTGCCATGGTGCTACGTCAGGCATTCAGACTCCACGTGACCGACTAGTTCTATCTTGCAATAAGTACCCCATAGTTGAACATGCGTACTCCAGCCATCCATGTTATGTAGCGCTCCATCCTCAGAACTGGGAAGCACAAATATCTGAATGAGGTTCGCGATATTGATGTTTTGAGGAAGTAGCGTACAAAACATCAACATCTCGAATAGTTGCTAAGAATAGCAATGTATTCACAACAACAGATTGACATCAAATTTCCTGAAAAGGCTAAAATTAGGCAACGAAATTCTATCAGCGTCAATACTCTTTCAGTTGATATTATTTAAAGATTGGTTTTTCGTAAAGAACAACCCGTAAAAGATTAACCATTCAAATACTTCAAAATTAGCCTCTTTTTATACCAGTTCGTAACGTGAACATACAAGAGGATAAAAGCACGGGCAGATTTGTATCGACTGCCTTGGGCTTGGTAAACCGGCATTTTTGATAAACCTAGTCAAGGCAAACACTTTCGGAATTCGAATTTACGTATCTTCTCAATATTTCGTGAGTCGTTTTGTAAAAAAATATTTAGCAACATGGTTTTCCTGATTGGGTACATTCTTTGATTCATCATGTAGCTTTTTTTATTGACTCTGATGGGGATCTCCGTAGTTATTCGGGATGAGTCTAAAAAAAATCGGTTCAAAAGAATAGTTTTTTGGTTAAAACATTCTTGTGTTCTTTAAGACGAAACCCATATTTGATGTGGGAGAAAGAGTTCTTTCGAAAGGGTGTTTGTCTATCTAAAGGGGGTTATTCTTCTGCTTTGTCTTTTGTTTTGATAAAGCCCATTTATGGTTCCCTTTACCAAGTGCTTTAAGGTTCTTTTTCAATCCTTGAGTTACTGCAAGCAATAGGCAAAACCGGGCCGGCGATCGCCTTCGGGATTTCTGTAACATATCCCGAGTATCCGCATGGCTTTTTTCAGGAAGAACAACAGCTAAACGTATCTGTTTCGTTGATTCATCCCGTTCCTGCGTCTTTTTTATTCTCACTCAGATCAGGTCAGAGTGGTCATTGCAACAGTTCCAAATCTAGCTTTTGCCAATCTTTTGTTCCTGTAGAGGTTTCCCATGGCCAGTATTACAAGCGTCACCCTTCCTACCAATCAAACGTACGGGCTCCAACAAAATCTGGACTTCACCGTTACCTTTGACGAAGCTGTGACCATTACCCCAACCGGTAGTGATTCAGTTCGTATTCCCATCACGCTGGATACTGGGGGTACTGTTTATGCCGTTCTGCAAGGAACAGGCGCATCTTCCACAACTCATCAATTCCGCTACACCGTCGTAGACGGCAACCTCGACAGCAACGGCATTCAGTTAGGTACAGCCCTTGAGTTAGCGAGTGGAGCGACGATTGTTGACGCCAACAACGCGAGTGCAACCCTCAACCTCGTCGGGGTTGGTGATACGACGGGTCTTCTCGTTGATGCTGTTTCCCCTACCATTACAGGCGTCTCCGTACCCACCGATGACACGTATGGCAGTGGGGAAGCCTTGAATTTCATTGTGACCTTCAGTGAAACCGTCACACTCGAACCGGGAACCGGGTCAATTCGCCTACCCCTCACCTTAGGTACCGGTGAGCCGGTCTATGCAGTCCTTCAGGGCGCCGCTTCCATTCCTAACAGCTACGAATTCCGCTACACCGTAGCCGAAGGAGACTTGGATACCGACGGTATTCAGTTAGGTACAGCCCTTGAGTTACAAGGCGATGCCAAAATTGTGGATGCGGCTAACAATACGGTGGCAACCCCTACTCTAACTGGCGTTGGCGATACCACGGGTATCCTGATTGACACCATTCGACCTACCATCACAACCGTAACCGGGCCTGCTGCGGGCACTTATGGTGCAGGCCAGAACCTCGATTTTGTCGTCACCTTTAGCGAACCCATCACTCTGACCCCCGAAACAGGTGCGCTTCGTCTACCCCTTACCCTGGGCACAGGTGAGCCTGTATTCGCCGAGCTTCAAGGCCCTGGCACGGAACCCAACACTTATGTGTTCCGTTACACCCTCGCTGATGGGGATGTCGATACCGATGGGATTCAGGTGGGCACTGAGTTGGCGTTGCAGAATAGTGCGATCGTTGCAGATGCCGCAAACAATAACGCAAATTTAACCCTAGCTGGTGTCAGTGATACGACGGGAGTTCTAGTGGACACCATTGCTCCCACCATTACCACTGTAACTGGGCCTGCTGCGGGCACTTACGGTATCGGTGCAACCCTAGATTTTGTCGTCACCTTCAGTGAGGCAGTCACGTTGACTCCGGGCACAGGAGCCATCCGGCTTCCCCTGACGGTAGGAGAAGGTGAGCCTGTCTTTGCCGAGCTACAGGGTGCCGGCACAGAACCCAACACCTATGTCTTCCGCTACACCGTAGTTGCTGGGGACGTCGATACGGATGGTATTCAGGTAGGCACCGACCTTGTGGTGGAAGGGGATTCCACCATTGTGGATGCTGCGAATAATAGTGCACTCCTGGCCCTAGCTGGCGTTAGCGATACAGCCGGCGTCCTGATCGATACCGCAGCACCCACCATTACAGCAGTGACTGGCCCAACTGCCGGTACCTATGGTGTAGGTGAAACCCTCGACTTCGTTGTCACCTTCAGCGAACCTGTTACCCTCACCCCTGGTTCTGGAACCATTCGTCTGCCCCTTACTGTAGGAGAAGGTGAGCCTGTCTTTGCCGAACTACAAGGTGCTGGCACAGAGCCCAACACCTATGTCTTCCGCTACACCGTAGCAGAAGGGGATGTCGACACCGATGGGATTCAAGTGGGCACTGACCTGGCACTTGAAGGGGATGCTACCGTTTCAGATGCTGCCAGTAACAACGCTATCCTTACATTGGCTGGAGTCAGCGATACCACAGGCGTCCTGATTGATACAACAGCACCTACCATTACCTCTGTCACGGGGCCAACTGCCGGTACCTATGGCGTGGGCCAGAATCTCGACTTTATCGTCACCTTCAGTGAACCTGTTACCCTCACCCCTGGTTCTGGGACCATTCGTCTGCCCCTCACCGTAGGAGAAGGTGAATCTGTCTTTGCCGAGCTACAGGGCACTGGTACTGAACCCAACACCTATGTCTTCCGCTATGTTGTCGCGGAAGGAGATGTAGACACTGATGGCATTCAAGTGGGTACTGATCTGGAAGTACAGGGTGATGCCACCGTTGTAGATGCTGCAAATAATAGCGCTACCCCAACCCTCGCTGGTGTCAGTGACACGGCTGGGGTTTTAGTAGACACCATTGCACCTGCCATTACAGCAGTGACTGGCCCAACTGCCGGTACCTATGGTGTAGGTGAAACCCTCGACTTCGTTGTCACCTTTAGCGAACCTGTTACCCTCACCCCTGGTTCTGGAACCATTCGTCTGCCCCTTACTGTAGGAGAAGGTGAGCCTGTCTTTGCCGAGCTACAGGGCGCTGGCACAGAGCCCAACACCTATGTCTTCCGCTACACCGTAGCAGAAGGGGATGTCGACACCGATGGGATTCAAGTGGGCACTGACCTGGTACTTGAAGGGGATGCTACCGTTTCAGATACTGCCAGTAACAACGCTATCCTTACATTGGCTGGAGTCAGCGATACCACAGGCGTCCTGATTGATACAACAGCACCTACCATTACCTCTGTCACGGGGCCAACTGCCGGTACCTATGGCGTGGGCCAGAATCTCGACTTTATCGTCACCTTCAGTGAACCTGTTACCCTCACCCCTGGTTCTGGGACCATTCGTCTGCCCCTCACCGTAGGAGAAGGTGAGCCTGTCTTTGCCGAGCTACAGGGCGCTGGTACTGAACCCAACACCTATGTCTTCCGCTATGTTGTCGCGGAAGGAGACGTAGACACTGATGGCATTCAAGTGGGTACTGATCTGGAAGTACAGGGTGATGCCACCGTTGTAGATGCTGCAAACAATAGCGCTACCCCAACCCTCGCTGGCGTCAGTGACACGACTGGTGTCCTGATCGATACAACAGCCCCCACGATTACGGCTGTGTCTGGGCCTGAGGCTGGTACGTATGGTGTTGGTCAAACCCTCGACTTTGTCGTCACCTTCAGCGAGCCCGTTACCCTAGAACCGGGCACTGGGTCAATCCGTTTGCCCCTCACCGTAGGAGAAGGCGAGCCCGTTTTTGCCGAGCTGCAAGGTGCTGGTGCTGACCCTAACACCTATGTGTTCCGCTATACCGTAGCGGAAGGGGATGTGGATACCGATGGAATTCAAGTCGGTACTGATCTGGCATTGGAAGGGGACGCCACCGTTGTGGATGTGGCTAACAACAGTGCAGCACTGACATTGGCTGGCGTCAGCGATACTACAGGCGTCTTGATTGATACAACAGCACCTACAATTACGGCTGTGTCTGGGCCTGCTGCGGGCACCTACGGAGCAGGCCAGGAGCTTGACTTTGTTGTTACCTTCAGCGAGCCCGTCACTTTAACGGCCGGTGACGGTTCCATTCGTCTTCCCATTAACCTAGGGAGCGACACTCCTGTCTTTGCGGAGTACCAGAGCGCTGGTACTGAGCCTAATACCTATCTGTTCCGTTACACCGTAGCGGAAGGGGATGTGGATACCGATGGGATTCAAGTCGGTACAGATTTGGCGTTGGAGGGGGGTGCCACTATTACCGATGTCGCCAACAACAGCGCAACGCTAACGCTGGCTGGGGTTAGTGATACAACTGGAGTGCTAATAGACACGGTTGCGCCCACGATTACATCCGTGAGTGGCCCAACCGCTGGTACTTATGGTGTGGGAGACAATCTCGACTTTGTCGTCACCTTTAGCGAACCCATCACTCTAACGCTCGGGGACGGTTCAGTTCGCCTGCCTATTAATGTGGGAAGTGACACCCCTGTTTTTGCTGAGCTACAGGGCGCTGGTACTGAGCCTAATACCTATCTGTTCCGCTACACGGTGGCGGAAGGCGATGTGGATAGTGATGGCATTGAAGTCGGCACCGATCTGGCATTGGAGGGAGGCGCCACCATTACGGATGCGGCCAACAATAGCGCAACACTGACACTGGCTGACGTAGGCGATACCACAGGTGTGCTGGTAGATACCGTTGCACCAACCATTACAGCGGTTTCCGTACCCGCTGCGGGTAATTATGGCGTCGGTCAGACCCTCGACTTTACTGTGACTTTTAGCGAACCTATCTCGTTGAATGCTGGAACGGGCTCAATTGGTCTACCGATTACGATAGGTACTGGGGAACCCGTGGTTGCCGAGCTACAAGGGCCTGGCACTGAGCCCAATACCTATACCTTCCGTTACACCGTAGCAGAAGGGGATGTGGATACCGATGGGATTGAAGTAGGCACCGACCTCCAGTTAGAAGGGGATGCCACCATTACGGATGCGGCTAACAATACTGCAACGCTAACGCTAGCTGGCATTGGGGAGACGACAGGTGTGCTGGTGGATACGGTGGCACCAGAGATTACAGCGATCGCCCCTCCCCAAAACGGCACCTACGGCATTGGACAAAACCTCCAGTTCGGTCTCACCTTCTCCGAACCCGTAACCATTGACACGACCGGAGGAGTTCCCAACTTGCCTTTGACCGTTGGTAGCAACACCGTTGATGCCACCTATGTTTCTGGCAGTGGCACCAACACATTACTCTTCGAGTACACCGTTGCGGATGGAAATGAAGATGCGGATGGGATTGAAATTAGTTCGGCCCTGAACCTCAACGGTGCAACTATTCGTGATGCTGTTGGAAATGACACAACCCTCACGTTGGATACACTGCCTGACACCAGCGGTGTTTTGGTGGATGGAACCCCTCCAGGTGTGACGGCGGTACAGGTTCCCAACGCCGATACCTATGGTGTTGGAGAGGTTTTGGAATTCTCGGTAACCTTTAGCGAACCTGTTACGGTTACAGGTGGCACACCCGCCATACCGATCACCCTGGGTAATGGCGCGAGTGTAAACGCGGCCTATGCAGAGGGTAGCGGCACTAACACTTTGATCTTCCGCTACACCGTCGCGGAGGGTGATACCGACACCGATGGAATTACGCTAGGCTCTGGCATTAGCCTTGGAGGCGCAACCATTCAAAATTCTGCGAGCAGTGATGCAGTTCTGACACTGGTTGGAGTTGGATCAACGACCGGAGTGCTGGTAGATGGAATAGAAACATCTGTTGCATTTACAGCCATTACTCCTGCAGTACAAGATAGCCGTCAGACCCCAGCCACAGCTTCAGTCACTCTCACGTTTGGGGAAGCAGTTAGCGGCTTTGATGTAGAGGACCTCCAGCTGACTCGCGATAATCAACCTGTGGAGTTAACAGGAGTTACCATTACCCCTAACGCCGAGCAGACAAGCTACACCATCACGGGTCTAGCAGACTTGACGGCTCCCGCTGGCGACTATCAGTTGCGGCTGGTCGCTGCCAACTCTGGCATTACAGACACCTCCGGTAGCCCTCTGGCCGCAGATGCCTCTGTTTCCTGGATACGGGGCACGACTGCTCGGGCACCCCGACCCATCGATTTCTCGGGTGGTGACCCTGGAGTAAGTCGGAGCGGTAACAATGGCAACAACACACTCCGAGGCACAAGACGCAATGACACGATTGCTGGCAACGGTGGCAACGACAACATTTCTGGATTGAATGGCAACGACATTCTTGATGGAGATGCAGGCACCGATGTTGTTACAGGAGGCGGTGGCAACGATCGCCTTCTGGGGGGTGGTGCCAATGACTCCCTGGATGGTGGAGTCGGTGATGATCGGATTTTCGGGGAAGCCGGTAACGACTTGATTAATGGTGGCAATGGTGACGACGCACTTGTAGGCGGTCTGGGCCGTGACACTCTGACCGGCGGTGGCGGCGAGGATGTGTACACCTATAGCTCGTTAGCTGAAGGGGGCGATACCATCCGTAACTTCCAGGCCAATCAGGATGTGATTAATCTGGCAGGGATCTTCCGGGGAGACGAGTATAACGGCGACACATCTTTTGCCAAATTTAATCAGTTTGTACGACTGATTGGAGTCGGCAATTCAACCCAGGTGCGAGTTGATTCCAATGGGTCGGGCGCAGGTAACACGTTTACCATTCTGGCCACGTTGGAAAACGTTCGAGTCGGGCAGATTAGCAGTGAAAACTTTGTGATTGGCTAATCGTTCTCGTTACACCGTTTTGGGGAGTGGAAGTTTTGCTTCCACTCTCTGTCACACTTTAGAGAGTGGAAGCAAAACTTCCACTCTCTGTATTTTTAGTATTTTCAAATCTGAGGACGTTTCCGAGTGCAACACACCATGGGACACTCGAAAACGCCCTGAATCAGACAGGTTATTGTTTGAAAAGCCTCGCTCCGTCAAGCTTTTCAAACAATAACCTGTCTAACAGAGTGCTTAAGGTTTGTACCTGGTGCATATCTCTTGTATGGAGTGTGTACGGCGCACACACTCCATACAAGAGATATTTGGATAGAAGCGCGATCGCCTCCAAACTCTTACCATGAGGTCGGTTCGAGCATGACTATCACAGCAGTTATCATTATGAGCTTCAAAGCCAAGATTGCGCGCCCGACGGGCGCGCAATCTTGGCTTTGAAACCCGAAAACCGCTTGCCTTCGGCAAGCGGTTTTCGGGCCTAATTCCATACTGAGAATTGCTGTGACTATCAATAAAGTCTTGCAGCAAGCTCGCTCAGGAGAGATCATTTTGTTGCATGATGAGGGGCGGCGACCAGATGACTCCCGTTGAGACATTGCCGCAAATTCTGTCGGCTTTTCCCGATAGAGCTCGGTTTGTGACTGCACTGGAACTCCTACACCTGGGTGCGCCGGATTCTACTCATGTCCCCCCTGAAACCTCTACTAAATAAACGTTCTACCGCGATCGCCCTGTTCACCCTGGGCTGGGCCGTTGCGCTTCTACTGCGTTTCCCACTCATGGCGATCGCTGCCGATCCAATGCCCGCCGAGCTGCGCGGTATTTGGCTAACCAATATCGATAGTGAAGTCTTGTTTTCCAGCCGCAACCTCGTGGAGGGATTGCAACGATTGCATCGCCTCAACTTCAATACCCTTTATCCCACCGTCTGGAATGGCGGTTACACGCTCTACCCCAGTCCGCTTGCGAAAGCAACGTTTGGGGTTGAGCAAGATCCCTACCCCGGTTTTGAGGGGCGGGATATGCTGGGTGAAATGATTGTCGAGGGCCACCGCCATGGAATGGCCGTGATTCCCTGGTACGAATTTGGGTTGATGGCTCCAGCCGAATCAGAGCTAGCAAAGCAGCATCCTGATTGGTTGAGTACCAAGCAAGATGGCGATCGCATCTGGCTGGAAGGAGGCCGCATTCCTCGGGTATGGCTCAATCCGCTGCATCCTGAAGTGCAGAATTTTATGGTGGGGCTGTTAACAGAAGCAGTCGAACGCTACGACATCGACGGCATTCAACTGGATGACCATTTTGGCTTACCGGTCGAGTTTGGTTACGATGAGTTGACCGTAGCCCGTTACCGAACCGAAACAGGAACGGAGCCACCAGAAGATCCGACAGATCCAGAGTGGGTGCGCTGGCGAGCCAATCAAATTACTCGTTTGATGCGTCGGGTGGTTAACGAAGTGCGGGCCATCAAACCCAATTGCATTATCTCTCTATCCCCTAATCCCCGAGAATTTGCATTTGAACAGTATTTACAAGATTGGGGCACCTGGGAGCGCCGGGGCCTGGTGGATGAGTTGATTGTGCAAATTTATCGGCGCGATATGGAGCGGTTCATTTTTGAAATTGAGCGCGCAGATGTGCAGGTAGCCCGAGAATTTTTGCCGGTTAGCGTTGGAATTCTCACAGGGCTGCGCGGCGACATTACCGATATGGAGTTGATTAGCGAACAGGTAGAAGCCGTACGCGATCATCGCTATGCCGGGGTTGCATTCTTCTTTTATGAAACGTTGGGCAATCGCGATAGCTTGTTTCTCGGCCTATTCCCAACTCCGGCCCGTCGTCCTGAGCCTCCCGATCTGGGTTGGGATGATTCAGTTTGATTATTTCTTGAGCCTCTTAATTTACCTGCGCGAAGTACAGGGTGCATCCCACTTTTGTTCAGTGAGGCGAACTTCGCCCGCTTCACTTACAAAAATGGCTTTCCACATTTGCAAAAGTTAGGATGTACCCTGAGGCACATGAAAAGTGGAGAGGCTCAAAATAACTTCCCCCCAACGATTGAAACTTGCAAAGAAATTTGACAATCGGTACCGAAATAGGAAAGTATAAATACGGTGGGCGTAGTTTGGGAATACGTTGTGATTTCTGAATGGCTACGTTCTTGCCAGTTCGTTTCGTTTCAAGGCTACCGACCTGAGCCGATCGCACCCTCGTAAGATGTGTGGTTTGTTCAATAAAATGGAAGGTTGGGTTCTCTGAGACGGTCGTTGCGGAAACTGGGATCATCGGCGGGTTCTTGCGATCGCCCAAATTAGCTGGATGTGACGAAAGCTAATTCCTGGTGGTTTTGAGGATGGAGTGTCGGTGGCACCGGGTGACTCAAATCGGAGTTGGAGTCAACTTGCGATCGCGATGACACTCGTTGAGCCAGTTTGAAATCGTTGATGTCGGGTCTGAAGCATTTTGGTTGACCCGATTTCTTTGGTTTCGTTCAGCGTTCCGCAGACTGCGTAGAGTTTTGGTCTGCTGATTTGGGTCGGACTATATTCTGTGACAAGAGGTTCACCGCTACATGAATTTTTCCATTGCGTCACTGCTTGCTAACTTTCAGGACGATAAGCTCGTTGCTCCCAAAGCTCTCGAAAAAAAGCTCGAATGTGAAGACGAAGACAGTCTGCGTCAGCTACACATTGCGCTGGATGCTCTGGAACGCATTGGCATTCTGGCCAAAGAGCGGGGCAAATATCGCCGGGTTACCGAAGATGATGTCGTCGAAGGGAAACTGCGCTGCTCCAGCAAGGGTTTTTGCTTCGCCATTCAGGATGTAGAAGGTTCTGAGGATATTTATATCCGCGAAAGCCAGTTGAACACAGCCTGGAATGGCGATCGCGTTCTCGTACGGGTTACCAAAGAAGGCAGCCGTCGCCGCAGCCCTGAAGGAGAAGTGCGGCTGATTCTGGAGCGGAACAATAGTTCTGTTCTGGCCCGCGTTAAGAAGGTCGATGAGAAGAGCTATCGGGCTATGCCGTTAGACGATCGCCTCTTGTTTGAACTGGACCTCCTACCCAGCGATGATCCGCCTCTGGATGAAGCCGTGGATCAACTGGTGCATGTTGAGATCCTGCGCTATCCCCTGGGCCAAAACCTGCCCGTTGGCCGGGTCGCTCAAATCCTCGGTCTGGATGCCCAGGAAGCCTCTGACATTGACATCGTCTGCTGCAAACATGACTTGCCACGCCACTTTAGCGAAGCGGTCACGGAAGCAGCGAAGGATATGCCGACCAAGCTCCGCAAGACCGACATGAAGAAGCGGCTGGATTTGCGGGCACTTCCAGTTATCACCATCGATGGGCCAGATCACCCCCACAGCCCGGCCATCGACGATGCCCTCAGCCTGGAGCAGGTCGATGATGACATGTGGCGTCTGGGCGTACACATTGCGGATGTGTCGTATTATGTAGCGCCGCGATCGCCCATCGATGTAGAAGCCCAGAAACGTGGGACGTCCGTCTTCCTGGGCGAGGTGGTTGTGCCCATGCTGCCCGAGCAGGTGCACCGTATCTGTTCCCTGCTGCCCGGTGAAGATCGGCTGGCCCTGTCCCTGCTGATTCTGTTGAATAGCGAGGGCGAGGTACAGGAATACGAGATTCACCCGAGCATTATCCAGGTCAACCACCACCTGGACTACCAGCAGGCCCAGGCCATTCTGCAACGCAACCAGAAAGACGTCGCGGAATCTCCCTATCCCCTGCCCTCCCTGAAAGAGCTGAAGCCACTAGAGCCTGTGTTTGAGTTGATGGATCAACTCAACCTCATCAGCCAGGCTTTAGCGAAGCAGCGTCTCAAGCGAGGAGCCTTCAACCTCAGCCTCTCAGAGAGCATCTTCCCGGAAGAGCACAACCCCGAGCTCGGCAAATTCCTTTCTACCCGCTTCCAATACGACGACGAAGGGGAGTTGGGAGCCATGGTGGTGTCGTCTGTGCTGCCCGCGCGGAACATTGTCACGGAGCTGATGCTGCTGGCAAACCAGCTTGTGGCCGAGCACCTGGCCGCTCTGCAGGTGCCTGCGGTTTACCGCGTTCACCGCACCCCCGACCCCGCGGATGTGCAGGAGTTGGTGAAACTGGTGGCTAACATGGGCATCGAATACGAGCCCGAGAAGGAAGAGGAGGTTCACCCCCGTGACTACCAGCACCTCACCCAGTTCTTTGCGGAATCCCAAGCAGAGCGAGTGCTGACCTACCTCCTGCTAGAAACCCTCAAGCCTGCGGTCTACAGCACCACCTCCGGAGCCCACTTTGGGTTGGCCCTGGAAACGGCTTACACCCACTTCACCTCACCTCTACGGCGCTATCCTGATCTGCTGGTGCATCGGGTGCTGCATGCCATCTTTGAGCATGGGCGCGATCGCAAGACCACCCGCTCCAAAGATAAAGTCGAGCTATACAGCAGCACCGCCCACGGTGCCATTAGCTGGACGGTATTACCCACCGACATGCACGACGAGCTGGCAGAATACTTCAACAGCGTTGTCACGCACCTGACGGAGCAGGAGAAGCTGGCCCAGGAAGCCGAAGACGACCTGGAAGGCTTGAAGAAGGCCGAATATATGCAGGCTCGCACCGGGGAAGTGTTCCACGGCATCATCACGGGCGTACAGTCCTACGGGTTCTTCGTAGAAATTGAAGAACTGCTGGTGGAAGGCCTGGTTCACGTCAGCTCCCTCAAGGACGACTGGTACGAGTTCCGCTCTCGCCAGCAAAAGCTGGTGGGTCGCAAGAACCGCAAACAGTTCCGATTGGGCGATCGCGTCGAAGTTCAGGTTAAGAGCGTCGACTACTACCGTCAGCAAATTGACCTGCTGGCTGTAGGCGGCGGCAGCGAAGCCAGCGACGATGACGAGGATCTGAACATTACCGAGCCAGAACACCACGAAGAGTTTGAGTCAGAAGATTAATCTCCTCCAAACTCAACGCAAACTAAAGAAAGAGCGTGGCACTCCGTGTCACGCTCTTTTCTGATGGTTAAAGAACCTGCGGCTCTCACAAAAAAACCGTGACTGATTCAAGCGCAAAGCGCTGTATGTGGTGAATCAACCGGAGTTGATATAAGGTCAAGGTTGGGGCGTTGTGTCCACTTGACCTTAACTCTTAATTAGCCTGTGCCTTCCTCTTCTCATCCCATCATTCTCGGTATTACTGGCGCCTCTGGTCAGATTTATGCGGTGCGATCGCTCAAGTTCCTCTTAGAAGCTGGCTACACGGTCGATCTGGTGGCCTCCAAATCCACCTATATGGTGTGGCAGGCAGAGCACAGTCAGCGAATTCCTGTAGAACCGGAGCGGCAGGAACAATTCTGGCGACAGCAGGCGGGAGTGGAAAGTGCAGGGAAGCTGCGCTGCCACCCCTGGGGAGACGTAGGAGCGACGATCGCCAGCGGTTCGTTTCGCACCCAGGGAATGATCGTGATTCCCTGTAGTATGAGCACCGTGGGCAAGTTGGCGGCAGGGCTCAGTTCGGATTTGCTAGAGCGGGCGGCAGATGTGCAGTTGAAAGAGGGGCGATCGCTCATCCTGGTGCCCCGCGAAACGCCGTTTAGTCTCATTCACCTTCGCAACCTCACCACTCTGGCTGAAGCGGGAGCCCGCATTGTCCCGGCTATCCCCGCCTGGTATCACCACCCCCAATCCATCGAAGATCTGGTGGATTTTGTTGTGGCCCGGACTCTCGATCAGGTGGGCATTGATTGCGTTCCTCTACAGCGTTGGGAAGGACGAAATCCTGAGTCATCCGAGCCTGAATAACAAATACACCAGACCCCAGCGTGTTGTCGCCGCGAACCATAGCATAACTCTGGGGTCTGGTGTGAGATGTGGCAGCAATTCTCATTTTGAAATCCAACCCGAAAATAGCCCGCCGAAGGCGGACTATTTTCGGGTTTCAAAGCTGAGAGTTCGTGCCCTTCGAGCACGAACTCTCAGCTTTGAAACCCATACTGAGAATTGCTGGAGATGTGGCTTCACGCAATAGCAACGCCCGGAGAAGTAGTATAAGGGTGAGGTATTGCCTTCCACTTCACTGGGCTGATGTCTTCAACCTTAAAGCGAAGGTAACAGAGACGGAACACGCGAATGGTAAGAGTTGTACTGCTGTTAGCCGTTGTGGGTGTATTGGTGCTGTTTTTCTTGCAAAACAGCAGCGTTGTATTGCCCCTGACGATTTTGGGAATGAAGACCGTAGAGTTGCCTGTGGCCGTGTGGGTGCTGGGGGCGATCGCGGCTGGAGCCATCACAGCCCTTCTCACCGGCGCAGTGGTGCAGTTGGGAGGCAATCGCCGTTCCCGTCGTCGTTCTTCTGGTCGTAATAACCGTTCAGGGGCCTCTGGTACCCCCTGGACGCCACCTCCCTGGACAGGGCAAGGGGCAGAACCTCAAGACACTCCGCGCAATGGTAGCCGCCGTTCTCGATCCGAGGACGATGACTGGGGCGCCTCCTCCAGCGGTGACGATTGGGATGACTGGGCCCGAGGCGAAGACTCGCCGCGCACAACCGTACGGCCTCCCACAACACCTCCCATCCGGGATGCGGAATTTCGCCCGCTGAATGTGGAAACCGTCTATCCGGAACCCGACTACGAGCCTTCCTACAGCAATTCCTACGACAACACCTACACCAGTTCCTATTCGGACTATAGGGCCAGTGCTCCAGACTACTATGAGGAACCGGAAGAGGGAGAAGTTTGGGATGATTGGGAGGAAGAACCTGTACGACCAGTCCCACCGCCACCACCGCCACCGCCCGAAGACGTTCCACCAGCCCGCGATATTGTCGAAATCCGTCGAGATCCCCAGAGCACCGAGCGCACTGGCACCATTTACTCCTTCAGCTACCGTACTGAAGAAGAGCCGGAGGTTGTAACTCCTAAACCGCCCAATGATGGAACCACAGTTATCCAAGAACCTGTGATAGACGTTACTGAGGAGAAAACACCCGCCCCTCCCCCAGAGGAGCCTCGTATCCGTGTGATCATTCCGCCGTATCGCTCTACCCCTGAACCGCCTCCTGCCCCCCCCGCAACCGATGATTGGGATGACAATGAAGAAGACTTTGACGCGGATAGCACTTACGACGCGGATGTAACGGATTCCGATGTGACGGGTGATCGCGAAGTCTGGGATGATTGGGATGAGGACCCCGACGAACCGGATTCTCCCAATGGAGGCCCATCCCCGCGATCGCCCAACGGCAACCCACCTCTCAAGTTTTAAGGGAACACACACCATGACAGACATTTACGGGTATCCGCCCGATCTGGCTGCTCGCCTCAAGGGCACCAATATTTTTTTGGTTGGCATGATGGGCAGTGGCAAAACCACCGTAGGTCAGTTTTTGGCTAAGAACCTGAACTATCGCTTTATCGATACCGACAGTCTGGTGGAGCAGGTTGCCCAAAAACCCATCAACGAAATTTTTGCAGAATCGGGAGAGGATGCGTTTCGCCAGCTCGAAACCCAGGTGCTCTCAGAAGTTGCCAGCTATTCCCGCATGGTAGTGGCAACGGGTGGTGGCATTGTACTGGCCCGCCAGAACTGGAGCTTTTTGCACCACGGTCTAGTGGTTTGGTTGGACGTGCCGGTAGAGCATCTGTGTCGCCGTCTCCAGGCCGATACCAGTCGTCCTTTGTTAAAGGATGTTGACCTCAAAAACAAACTAGAAAAGTTGCTGGAGGAGCGGCGATCGCTCTACTCTCAGGCGGATGTACGAGTTGTATTGCAGGGAGATGAGCCCCCAGAGTGGGTAAGCGAGCGTGTTCAAACGGACATGAGCAAAGTCCTCAACCCTGAAGATTCCGCGATTAACAACTGATATAGCAATATGCAAGTGCGTTAAGTACAGCAACGGTGGTGTGGGGCACCACGTGCCCCACACCACCGTACTTAATCAACGTGCACAGCGCTATAAATCGACAGCCATTAAAAGAGAGGACGAGTGCAAAGCACTCGTCCTCTCTTTTAATGCTTTGGCTTCATGATGCTAGTGGGCTGCCGTGGTGATGGACTAGATACCAGCGATCGCCCATACGTTCGAAAATATTCGTTGCCATAGATTTCGCTTGCATGCGGCGGTTGCCAATCACCTGCATCACAGTCTCGACCAACACGACGTAAGCTAAATCCCCAGAAATCTCCGTCGTTTTAACATCGATGTCAATTTCTAAATAACGAGTGTTTTTGAAAATTTGCTCCCAGGAGGGACGAATCTCATCCCATCCTTTGAGGGCCATCCGGCCAGGATGGATGCAAAGCGTGGCCGTTCCCTTGGACCAAACCGCATCCATCGCATCCAGATCGCGCTTTTCAAAAGCCCGGTAGAACTCTGTGTTGGCCGATAACACGGCTGGCGCACTCATCGCAAAGAAGGGGCAAAGGCTACCGGAGCCAGATTGAGCATCCCAACCGAACCATCTTCAGGGCTAGCAGATGGCGATGCTCCAGGGGTACGGGTACGGTTAGGCGAAGCGGGAGACACAGGAGATGGCGAAGACGTTGATCCCGCCGGAGCCGTACGGTTGGGAGTTACTGTAGCCTCGGGTGTGGGGCTAGCAGACGGCACAGGAACCGCACTGGGAGAGGGGGCTACCTGGGGTGCGACCGGTTCACCCAGAATGCTGGCATTGTTACCGGGCAAATAGAAAACACCCGCAACACAGGCGATCATCAGCGTCGCCAGGGTACCGATGAATAGTGCTTTCCAACCCAACTCAGAGATGTCCCGACGGCGGGAAGGAATCAGGGCGCTTGTACCACCCACAAAGATACCAACAGAGGCCAAATGGGCAAAACCTGA
Source organism: Leptolyngbya sp. PL-A3 (assembly GCF_039962325.1). NCBI lineage: Bacteria > Bacillati > Cyanobacteriota > Cyanophyceae > Leptolyngbyales > Leptolyngbyaceae > Leptolyngbya > Leptolyngbya sp. PL-A3. Next base: position 42,547 of record NZ_JAMPLB010000001.1, on the reverse strand, counting down.
GAGGGCGTAGCTGATAATAAGGACAGCGCGATCGCTCAAGGGATTATCAGGACGAGCCGCCGCAAGCGCTAACGATTGGTAGGGCGGAATCGCCGTTTCAAACAACCGCCGACCAATAATGACTGATGATTCCCACAGTTCATTCCACTCCAGGGAAACCCCCGTCAGAACGGTGAGGGGCAAGAACAGAGCACCTAGAATATTTTGCAGGGTGACGACTGTGAAAAAGTCGCCGACGCCATAGGGCAACGTGGCTAACCAACCAAACAATTGGTTGATCAGATAGACGATACCCAAAATCAGAATCAGAACGGCAGCAATTGACACAGCCATCTTGACCCCATCCAATGCACCAACAATGGCCGCATCCATCGGGCTCACTCGCTGAATGGGTTCGCCTGCAACGGTTTCTCGGGGAATATCATCCTCGTAATCAGCTTCCCGAGCAGCTTTGTTTGCTGGGTCTCCTGAATCTACCAACACTGAATCATCAGGAATGCCCCCTGCAGTTACAGGAATTGTCGTTTCTGGCACCAGAATTTTTGACAACAGGAAGCAAGCCGGAATTGCCATGATGGAAGCAGAAACCAGATGCCCCAGAATATTTGGGAATTCAGGTTTGAGGAAGCTAACGTAAATTGCCAACGTCGAGGATGCTGCTGTGCCAAAACAGCAGGACAGAATGGCGCACAGTTCACTGCGAGTCATGGAAGCAAGGAACGGTTTGACAGCGATCGCTGCTTCAATACCGACAAAGATATTGGCTGCACCACTGAGAGACTCAGCTCCACTTAATCGCATCGTGCTGTAGAACACTTTGGCGAAGAAGTTCGTGATGGCCTGCATAATGCCCAGGTTATAGAGCAGGGAAATGAGGCCCGAAAAGAAAATCACGGCCGGCAATGCCCGGAAGGCAAAAACATATCCCAGCTGAATACCACAAAAACCAGGAACCACCAGGCCCGATGGTGGAGTGCAGGCCGCTGCCCCTGGCGCTAGTGGCGATAGAAGCAACGGCTCCTGCCCCGGCACAGGCACGAGATTACGGCCAAAGACAAAACGCGCACCCGCATCGGCGGCATCAAACACAACATTTAACAAACCGCTGAACACTTGCAGAATGTCGCGGGTCAGGGGAAACCAAAAAACCAGGGCACCCAGAATAAGCTGCAAGAGAATTCCAGCGAGCACCACTCGCCAGGGAAAATACTTGGGGCGGCGATTTTCAGAAAATAGCCAGGCGATCGCACACAGCCCCACCATGCCCAGCAATGAAATCAGGTTGAGAAGCCCCATAGACCCTTCCTTAACGCAAGCCTCAATGACGGCATTTACCTTATTTACCTTTAGAACAGTAGCCTAAAACCTTCAGTCCGGAACATTGAATATTGTTGCTAAGCAAACCCTCTCAACTAAAGTACCCAAGATTAAGCTCACACTACGCGTGAGCTTAATCTTGGGTACTTGATTTCGACTGTTGCTAAATGGAGCGATGAAATGGGATGTGGAGTCGCACCCCATCCCATTTCATAATTTTGGGCACGGTCGCACACCGCCCACTACTCCAATTCACGGAGGGCAACTCCAGCAGAACTGTTTAGGATAAGTGAGTAACAGGTTCTAAGGTTTCCCATGGATGCATTTGCACCGGTTCCTCCGGATTGGGCAGAAGCGGCGGTCCATGCCTGGGAGTTTAGCTGTCCCACCTGTCGGGCAACGGCTGGCGAAGCGACTGAGGTATGGTTGAATCGGCGATCGCCCGTTTTTACAGAAGACTATCGTCGCAAGTGGCAGATGTTTTACTTATGTCATTGCGGTGCAGCCTGGTGGGGCTGGAGCAATGAGCAACCACCCAGTGAATTAAATAAACCTGACACGTCTGCGACATTTCAGAATGATCCGTTGGACGATCTATAAAGCCAGGTCTTCGTTCTACTTGAGAGAATTTGTTTGCGCGCATTCAGCGTGCACAAACAGACTCTCTAACATTGAGTAGTGGAAATCAATCCATATTTGAAGATGGGGGGTGCGAAGCACCCCCTATCTTCAAATATGGTCAAAAAACTCGGTTTAGGGCCAAAAGTGTTTTCGAGATTAACGCACTGTACATAATCTTCGAAAACGCCAAAATGAGCTTATCCCGAACTCAGGTTACATAGGATTCAGCGTCAGCATTTAGCAATTCGCATAGTTTTTCTGGAACGCTTGATTTTTTACGCGTGCTTCATGCACAAAAAATCAAGCGTTTCCAGAAAAACTATCCAGAGCATTGTAGAGGTGAGTATCGAAGATTGCTTGGAGCACTGAGCATTAGAAAAATGTAGATTTACAAATATCTTGCTCAAGTTAGAGACAGAGGATGACAATCAGAGATATCCTGATGCTCAATTTATAGTCACGCCTATAATAAGCATCACGGTGTGCAGTGATGCCAGGATATTGTGCAACCGTAATATTGTGGCACCGTAAGCTAGTAGCATAAAGCATTGAGCCCGGTTGCTCATGAATACCACATTCTGTTTGCTATAGCTGACTGCAAGTATTCCACGGACCTGATGTTTTATGACATCTGATTATTGGTTCGATTATTCTATTCTTCTGTGAACCCTTCTCACTTTTTCCAATTAATGAAATCCTCATCAACTCAGCGTCAAACACGAGCTCAAAGTTTATCGCTTGCGACAATTGAAGAGGCCCGTGCGGCCTTAGAAGCGTTGTCTGAAAAAAAGCGCGATCGCTTTACGGTGGGAGAAGCGATCGTCAAGTTAGAACAGCCCATTCAGGCTGCTCTGGATAAAGGCTATTCTCGCCAGGATGTAGTAGCCGTCCTGAATCGGTCTGGGGTCCCAATTTCTCTTTCTTCATTGCGCTACTACCTGGGGGGAGCAACCACTCCATCCACTCCCTCAGACGTTTCGGAGCCCGATAAACCGTCCTTACATGCATCGCGATCGCTCTCTAAAGCCGAGTCAAAGGCTTTACCACCCCTGGTGGCAGCACTTCAGGCCCCCCGTTCGCCAGCCAATCGTCAACACGTTGAGGATGTCATTGCTTACTTGATTGAATAACAGTGTCACCTTTTCCATGGCTTCTACCCTCAGTCATTTTGTCAGAGCGTTGGAGCATAACTAGAACAGCAAAGACCCACACTCAACAACCAGATTTACATCATTCTGATTCATGAGGTGCACAGGAAAAATGATTCAACCGGATTCATTTTAGATACACTGAATTATTCCCTATGGGTAACATCGGGAATCTGTTTTTACCACTGTTCACAACTACTTCAAAACATTTCCTATGACAGTTTCTAAAGCAAGAAAGCGTCCACCGGGTTCGATTCTGGTTCAACAAGCTGCCATTCAGCAGGCCGGTGATTTACTCCAAAAACTTCCCGAGAAGCCCAAGGAGAACTGGTCATTACGCGAAGCCATTGAATCCCTTGAAGGCTCCATTGTGCAGGCTCTTGACCGGGGCTACTCCCACGAGGAGGTTGCCGAATTGCTTGAAGAGAAAGGGATTTCTATCAGCGTTTCATCACTCAAGCGATATCTGGCAGCTTCGCGTAAGGACAAAGGTGGGCAGCCTCGCCGTACTCGCAAGCCTCGGGGACGTGCCGCAACGAAAGAAACGGAAACGGAGCCTACGAGTGTGGAATCGGTGGCACCTGAAGCTCCTGCTCCTTCCGAGAGTGAAGCCAGTGAAGCGGCTGAACCTGCAACAACTGGCCGTCGCAAGCGCTCCGCCAGCAATGCGCCTAAGGCCAGCTCAACGGCTACCAAAACTAAGACCCGCTCGGCTTCGACCCGCAGCAAAACCACACCGTCGAACGGGCGCCGGAAAAAGAAGGAAGATTGAATCCTCCAGTTCTTTATTCCGGATGGTAAACATCATAAAGCCCCAGATTTTTTGGGGAAAGTGCCGGTTTGGACTGCTTTCCCCAAAAAACCTGGGGCTTTATACTGCACTATGCTTTTTCGGAAAGCGCTCCTCGAAAAAGCCCTTAACCCGAACTCAGGTTACATAACGCTGCACGCGTTGATTACAGCGCTTTGCGCTTGAATCAGCCCCGATTGTTTTTGTGAGAGCCGCGCGGAGCGCGACTCTCACAAAAACAACCAGATTTTAAGCGTTTGAAAAGCGCTGTACTTCACGCACTTGCACAGTGCTATATAAATCTACGAGGCATGAATGTATACGTCCTTTCCCCAATTGAGGCATGGTTAGAATTGCCTTAAAGGATTGTTTTTTCGTACACGAGACACATGAAAAAACAATCCTTTAAGCCAACTCTAGATTTCGATAATGAAACTGGTAGCATTGGCATGACTTTCAGCGTAAATTTTACCGCCAATATGTTCTGTGAGTTTCTGTACCAGGGCTAATCCCAACCCTGTACCCCCTTGCTTCCAGCGATCAATATCAGGAATGCGATAGAACTTCTCAAAAATACGGGGCAACTCCTGGGCAGGGATTTCAACCCCCGTATTGCGAACAGTAATTTTGAGATGTGCAGTCACAACGGGAATACGACCACCTAAGGTGTTCTTAATTTCACCCGTCGCCTTCAGGCTGAGTGGTTTGATGGACAAGTCAATGCTTTCACCCGGTGGGGTGTACTTACAGGCATTGTTGAGTAGCTCAGCCAAGATTCGCGTTAGGCAGGAGCGATCGGTCGTCCAGGTGGAGAGGTTGGGAGCCAGGGTAACCTGAAGGGTTTGCTGACGATTACGACAACGCTCCCGAAAGGGTTCCACCAATTCTTCCAGCCATTCCTGAAGGGGAATGCTTTCTGGCTCCAGGATACGGGTGCCTGAGGCAAGCCGCTGAAGGTCGAGCAGGTCGTTAATCAAATCTACTTCGCGGGCACATTCTGTCTGAAGAATTTCCATGTAGCGCGTGCGACGTTCTTCAGAGGGAATCATCCTGAGCATATGAATAGCCATTTTCATATTAGAGATAGGCGTTCGCAGCTCATGGGAAACCGTGCTCAGAAAATCATCTTTGAGTTGATTCAGTTCCTCCAAAGCCTTCACTTCTACCTGAGCCGCCTGGTAGAGACGAGCCTGACGAATGGCGATCGCACACTGACTCGCCACCTGTGACACTACCCGAATTTCTGACTCACTAAAAACTGCTTCAGAATCACGAAACAGCCGCAGTTTACCCAACACTTCTTGATCGTCCATAATAGGACATGCAAAAACGGTGCGAGGGTGCCGATTTGCCTCTACGGTAGGGCACTCACAAAACTGAATACTTTGTCTCTTCAGAAGTTGAGGGGAGATGTCTGAGAACTTTCTCGCTGACATGACCTTTGGATAGGGAGTAGAGGCGTCATGACCATAGGCATGGGAAATGGTCATCGTCCCCTGGGCCAGATCGAACAGGGCTGTGTCGCAGCTATTAACCTCTAGACCTCGCCCCAACTCCTCAACAGCTGTCTGTAAAATCTGATCTTCATCAAGGCTGTCACGCACTTTGTCTGTCATGCGCGTAATCATGGCTTCATAGCGCAGCGCCTGTTGCAGTTGGACGGTGCGCTCCTCCACCTGATGTTCCAAAATCAGATTCAGCCGTTGCTCGTGCTGATAAAGTTCAGATTGGTGGATGGCGATCGCCGCTTGAATTGCGAGTTGTCGCAGGAAGTCAATCTCAGACATCTGCCAAACCCGTGGGGCACGGCAGTGCTGGGCCACCAATAAACCCCACAGCACATCCCCCTGAAGAACAGGCACTACCAGGGTTGCTCTAACTTGCAACTGGATCAAGAGTTCCCGGTGACAATCAGCCAGGTTATCAGTCTCAGTATCAGTTGTGGCAAAGATGCGCCCCTGTTTATACGCAACACCCCGAGTTTCAGCAAAATAGGCATCTGTGATGCGTCGGCCTAAAATAGATTGCCAGCCTTCCGCCACCGACTCCACCGCTACAACTCCACTCCAGTCTGGCTGGAACTGATAAACGATGACTCGGTCTGTTTGCAAAAACTGGCGAACTTCGGCGACGGTGGTGTTGAGGATGTTGTCTAGTTGTAACGATTGCCGCATTTGCAGGGCGATCGCCCCCAGCAACCGCTCACGCTCAGCCTGTTGCCGCATTATCATTTCGGCTTGTTTGCGCTCCGTAATATCTTGCGCCACACCAACAATGCGATAAATTTCTCCAACGTCATTGCGAACTGTAAAACCCCGATCCCAAATCCACCGGATGGAACCATCAGGATGAACAATACGGTATTCAAGACCCAGGATTTCCTCCTGAATATCCATGAAGATGTTAGCAACTCGTTCTCGATCTTCAGGATGGACAGCACCCAGGAAGGAGTGAGGTTCTGCATACAAGCTCTCACAGGTGCGTCCCCAAATTAGCTCATAGGCTGGGCTGATATACAGGAGCTGAGTGCGATGGGCGGATCGCATCCAGAATACTTCCCGGATATTTTCGGCCATCTGGCGAAATCGAGTTTCGCTCTCGCTTAGGGCTGCATTGCTTTCTTGCAGGGCCTGAGTCCGTTCTTGAACCCGTTGTTCTAACGTTGCGTTGACCTGTTGAATTTCACTAAATTTCTGCTGCAGGCTAAAAGCCATCGTACGGAAATTTTGAACCAGCAGGGAAAACTCCGTAATCTGGCTTTGTACCCAATCGATGGGTTCATGTTCCACCAACTTATAAGGCAAGTTGGTCGTGACATCTGCTAATTGGGCAATGGGTTTCACAATCTGTCGGCTCACCACCATGGATACAAAGGGAGCACAGCTAGATACCAGCAGCAAGATGGCCATATTTCGCGTATGCACCCGTTCGATGTGGTGTACGTGTTGTGTAGCTCCCATCTGCACAATCAGCGTCCACGGGAGACCATGCCCCATTGACACTTCCTGAACAAACTGAGAGTTAATCCAACGCACCATGACCAGCGGTGAACCCGTATTGGGAAACCATTGGTAGGTTTGCTCCCGAATCGGATCAATATCACCACCCTTGCGCCAGTCAAAAGCCTGGTGTGGGTCCCATTTCAGCAGGGTACTGGCTGCAACCTTCTGGTTCTGATCAATGAGCGTAAAGTTAAGCGCCTGATTATCGACATTTGCTTTCAAAAGCGATGTCAGCCCCACCAGGTCAATTTCACCAACCACAGCCCCTTTCAGCGTACCGTCCTGAACAATGGGTAAACCGATCAGGACGGTACGCTGATCATGGGCACCCGGCCTCAGGCGTACCGGGGAGATATAGGGTTGGGGCGATCGCCGTGATATCTCCCAATAAGCCTGCTCGTCAAAGTCGTTCTCCCCCTGGCCCGTAGCACTTTCCACATCAAACACTCGCCGTCCCGTTACATCCAAAACGTGAATGTGACGTAAGTCTGGAAAAACCTGGTGGATAAAGTTTCCATGCTGCCGCAGAATATCACTGTCGAGGGAGGAGGTTTGAGCCAAGTTTGACAGGGCCTGCACTACTCTCAACCGGCGCTGGTACCAGGTATTAATCTCTACAGTTAGATAACGAGAGGCATCCTGAAGATCTAACCAGGCTGCCGTTTTGATATCATCCACAACCTGGCGGCTGGTCAATATAATCAACGCCAGCGTTGGCACCATCACAAAAAGCGTTAGCAAGTTGAACAACATTTGCCGTAGGGAGAGGGTACGAAGTGCTGGAGGGCGAGCAACCCACTGATGAATCGGCAAATGAGTTAACAGCAGGCTGGCAATTAGGGCATTGAAGATACCGTTAACGGGTTGCTTCAACAAAATAATGAGCGCCTGAGTTGAATCAACCTGCAAGATAACGGCGTAAAACAGCCACACCAGAGGCATCCCAATTACCAACCAGAAGGCCGCATCCAGCAACACAATATTATTTCTGTGCCGATGGTGAAACAACCAACCGACAATCAGCGCTTCCAGGGTAAAGGTTAACGTTGTATAGGGGTGATGCCAAATAATATAAGTGCAAGAGCCAGCGATAAAACCCGCGAGGGTTCCCCACCGTACGCCATACAAGCACATGACGATCCAAACGGCGATTGAGCCAAAAATAAAATCAATGTTGAAGAATAATGTCAGCCGAAAATAATTTCCTAGAAATCCTGAGCTGATTAGAAGAAGCAAACCCCAGATGGATCTTCTGTGAAACAAGTTTGATATCCAAGGATTTTTTAAGTTCATCCTACCCGTCCCCTTACGATCCTTGCTACAGCAGCCTCTTATTAGGAGAGACAGTCCAATACTTGAAGCTGCTGTATAAAAGCACTGTTACCATTTCCTAGACATAGAGTGACCAGTCTCTAAATCAATCTATTCAGTCGTTAGCGAATCGTAAGACTTGAGGGTACTTTTTATTTTTGAACCCTGTATCTACGCTTTAAGGAGATTTCCAGATAAGAACTTCCCCATTATTTGGAAAAAAGGCGCGGCTTCGCCGCGCCTTTTTTCCAAATAATGGGGATATTGTTTCTCAGAAATCTCCTAAGTTCTACTGACAGCTATTAATGAGACAGGAATGGCACCTGTCTAGCAGCAAAACCAGGCATTACTGTGATCAAATATGGAAGCTCAAAGTTTAGCTTTCGCCCATGGCGATCGCCAACGTTGTTGCAACAACAGGGCTACCGTTTGCCATTACAACCTCAGAAACACCTCCAATAAAATTCCTACATCAATTAGTAGAATGTCAGAGCTTTTCCAAAGCTTTAGAAGTTCTCAAACTTAAAAGTTTATTTTTCCATCACAAAACATATGAAAGTAAATTTTTGAATTTCAAATAGCGTTTAAAGAAAGCTTTGAGAAATGCAATTTTGCTACTTAAGAAACCCCTTTGTAAGTAGCTCAGCCCCAGTAGATTGCCAGTTTTTCCCTTTCATGAGGGAGATCAGGTGGAGCTAAAATCTCACCTCTGACGGACGTCTGTCGTCATCAGGGTTCCTTAGAGTGTGGCGGTATGACTATGCTATTCAACTATTCAGCATTGAGCAGTCGCCCACTCCATCTCCACCACACCATGAAAGGACTGACGGGAAAAACCGCATTGATTACGGGCGCAAGCTCAGGTATTGGTCAGGCGATCGCCATTCGTTTGGCTGAGGAAGGTTGCAACATTGCCATCAACTACCGCAGCAATGCGGAGGAAGCGGAGGATACGGAAGCGATCGCCATGCAGCAAGCCTGCGGCCAGGTAGAACAATGCGGCATGCAATCTTTGTTGATCAAAGGAGATGTCTCCAAAGAGCAAGACATTCTGAACATGATGAACACGGTTGTGGATAAATTTGGGAGCCTGGATATTCTCGTTAATAATGCGGGAATTCAGATTGAAAAGCCATCCCACGAAGTTCCAACAGACGACTTTGATCGGGTGATTGGCACCAATTTGCGGGGTGCATACCTGTGCGCTCGGGAAGCAATCAAATGCTGGGTTGAGCACCAACACCCTGGGGTCATTATCAATATCTCCAGTGTTCATGAAATCATTCCGCGCCCTTCCTACATCAGTTACTCCATTAGCAAAGGAGGCATGGGAAACCTGACCCGTACTCTAGCTCTAGAGTATGCAAAGCAGGGGATTCGGGTGAATGCGATCGCCCCCGGAGCCACCATCACCCCGATCAATCAAGCGTGGACCGATGATCCAGAGCAAAAGGCGATCGTCGAAAGCCATATCCCTATGGGCCGCGCCGGCAACTCCGAGGAAATGGCGGCAGCAGTCGCATTTCTTGTCTCTGATGAAGCCACTTATATCACTGGACAAACTCTGTACATTGATGGGGGACTGACGCTCTACGCTGATTTTCAAGAACCCTGGTCAGCCTGACACTCCAGCTCCAATCCACCAGTTGTGTGGCATTTCGTGCCACACAACTGGTGGATTGCAGGCTCGATAACCAATACACGGCATGGATTTTTGGCAGTTCTTTAGTGCATTAGTTCGGACAGTTTTTCTGAAACCATTGATTTTGCGTGCGCTTCGCGCACGCAAAATCAATGGTTTCAGAAAAACTGTCCAGAGTATTGTAGTGGGTGAGCATCCTACCACCAAAGTTGGACCGGGCACTGCCATCGGCAACACTTCTACAATGAGGTTGTTATCCTGTAATGATCTAAGCCCCTATGACATTACTAAGTACTGCAGTTGAGCCCGTTGCCATCGAAGAAAATCTGAAGCAGTTTTTATTGGTAATTTCTGCGGCCCTGGTAGTTGCAACCCTATCCCAAATCGTGCCCTGGCTGCAGAAGGTACCTTACACACTAATGCTGGTCTTAACAGGAATGGGATTAGCCCTGTTGGATGTGCGCTTCTTCACTCCATCACCTGAATTAATTCTGTGGATTTTTCTACCTCCCCTCTTGTTCGAAGCAGCGTGGAATCTTAACTGGGATGACTTAAAGCGCCATCTCTTGCCGATTACCCTTTTTGTTACCATCGGCGTTGCGCTTACTATCCTGGGTATTGCCCTTCCTCTAGCCCAATGGAGCGGCATCAGCCTGCCTGTTGCCCTGTTAATTGGTGCTTGTCTGGCGGCTACTGATCCCGTCTCCGTCAGTGCCCTACTCCGGGAACTCGGTGCCCCTCCACGATTAAAAGCTCTGGCGGAAGGCGAAAGTATGTTCAACGATGGTACTGCCGTGGTCGCCTTCGGGTTGATTATTGGCATCGCCTTGGGAACCGACAGCTTTGATCCTCAACGGTTAACGGTCGATGTTCTGACAGTAGTGGGAGTGGGCCTACTGGTGGGGTTGTTGTTAGGCTTTGGTATTTCCTATTTAACGCAACGGTTCGACCTACCTCTGGTGGAACAATCCCTGACGCTCGTTTCAGCTTACTCGGCTTATCTGATTGCCGAAAGTCTAGGAGGCTCTGGGGTGATTGGTACAGTTACCACCGGGTTGATCCTCGGCAATTTTGGCTCTCGCATTGGGATGAACCCCCGCACCCGCATCGCTGTCAGCGAATTCTGGGAATTTGTGGCGTTTTTCACGAACTCCATTTTATTTTTGCTAATTGGTGACCAGTTTCATCCGGTCAATAATCGCAGTGAGCTTGCCTTAATTGGTCTGGCCTTTGTAGCTGTTCTAATCACTCGGGCCATTGGCATCTTTGGCTTAACTTTCTTGAGCAATCGGCTCACCCAGTTAGACATCGACCTCAGCACGCAAACGATGCTCTGGTGGAGTGGCCTGCGCGGCGGTGTATCCCTTGCCCTCGCCCTGAGCGTTCCTGCTGATCTACCAGAACGCCAAGCTATTTTGACAGCAGTTTTTGGGGTTGTGTTTTTCACAACACTGCTGCAGGGCTCCACAGCTAAGTTTTTACTGGAAGCGTTGCACTTGGCAGAATCTAGCCCATTACGCGATCGTTATTTAGAAATCCTTTCCCGCCAAGCTGCCCTGTATCGCATTCTCAACTATTTACAGCAACCTGAATCCAAAGTTGGTGTTGAGCTGGTCATTCATCAAGCCAAGGAAGCTGAAATCAGACAACAACTCGAAACTCTACAAGTAGAAGGCAGCAAGCTTTGTCAGGAAGACCCAGAGCTCCTGGAAGTTGGGGCAAAACAGCTTCAGCAGGAGCTGTTTGCGATAGAGACCGCAACTTATACAGAATTCGTGCGATCGGGCCGCATTAACCAGGAGTTACCTGGATTACTGGACCCAATCCATCATCATTAGTACGGTACAGCGCTGTTCTAGTATTGCATGGGGGAAATCAACCTATGTTTAGTGGAGTAGGGTGTTTCACACTCCACTAAACATAACCTCAGTTCGGGATAAGCTGAAGTGCTCATTTTGGCGTGCGCTTTGCGCACGCCAAAATGAGCGTTTTCGAGTGCCGCGCAACGCGCGGCACTCGAAAACGCCCTTAACCCGAACTCAGGTTAAACATAGGCAACCTTAAGACCCTAAGCACTAGAGTGCGATTGAATGTTATGAGAAGAGCCTTTAGCACTTCTTTATTGCGCTTTAAAGCGCAATAAAAGGGTTATTTTTCGTGCGCAAGTGCACAAAAAACAAGTCTTAAAACAGCTCCTAGAACACAACCTCAAACTGTCAGAAGTCCAAAAACAATGTTTTGACAAATACGTTTTTTGAGCTTTTTGTAGCCTGTTAATTAAACGTGGCATGTTCTCAATTAGTGTAGTGAGAACACGATGAGCCACTCCAAACAATAGAGATCCAACATAAGAGGGATGTGAAATCTTTCCAAACAGGGTTGAATGAAACAGTATTTCCCTTACTATTTCTGCTTTAAAGAAGACTGCTCTCTCTTTCGATAGATTTCTATTTTCATCAAAGCTAATAGCTACATTGATTGAATCTACATTATGAAATTAAATCACGTGCCTGAATCGGCCTTACAACAAGAGCCTGCAAAGTGGATTGAGCGGTTCGCCCGCTTTGGTTATGCTGCTAAAGGAATCGTTTACATACTTGTAGGTATCCTGGCTTTTCAGGCGGCTTTTCATTGGGGAGGAAAAGTTACCAACTCTCAGGGAGCCCTGCAAACGGTAGCGACTCAGCCCTTCGGTCGTATATTACTGTTCTTAGTTGCCCTTGGGTTAATTGGGTACGTTGTCTGGCAAGTAGTTCAAACTATTTGGGACCCAGAACATAATGACAGGGGAGCAGGGGCGATCGCAAGACGCTTTTCTTACGTCATCAGTGGCTTGATTTATGCAAGCTTAACCTGGTTTGCTCTTCGAGTTTCTTTGGGCAATCCAGCGAGTAGTGGAGGAGGCTCCAGCCAACAAGCTGCAACACTTTTATCCAAACCCTTTGGACAGTGGCTACTAGGATTAATTGGTGTTGCTATTATCAGCTATGGATTTTATTGCTTTTACCGGGCTTTCACGCGGCAATTTCAGCGGCGGCTTAAGCTCGACCAAATGAGCCAGACAACGCAGAAGTGGGTTACACGCATTTCTCGCTTCGGTTTATTTGCGAAAGGAATTGTGGCCCTTGTCATTGGCTATTTTGTGATTCTGGCAGCCCGAGCAGCAGATCCCAATCAAATCCGTGACACAGAAGGGGCATTACAAGCTATTCAACAACAACCTCTGGGTGCCTATCTCATGGGCATTACAGCTCTGGGCCTAATCGCTTATGGTGTGTTTATGGAAACCCAGGCTCGATATCGCAAAATCTCACCCTGATGGAGTCTTAGTATTAGGCGCAACTGGTTAAACCCGCATGTTCGATACCAGATATGGGCCTTGTTAAAAAATCCAAAACTTTTCTTCCCTCTGGTAAAGCATCAGGAGAATAAGGTCCATACACACGTATTACAAGAGGGGATGTATCCAGGTCAGAAAGAGCTCCTTACTTATTAGTAATAACAGTTGTTTAGATTCGATACATTACTCTCATTTTTCATACTAAGCTTCTCATTTTTCCAGGAAGTTTTCGTTATATATAAGAATCTTAAATGACTTTGAAAAGGAGGCTGAATAGGGCTCGTTTCGTTTCCTAAAAGGCATTTCACACATTACCCAGAAATACCACACGCACGATTGATCTAGTTGGGACAAAAGAAGAAAACCCTGGACAGGGTACTATATATGCCCTTACGTTCTAAACAAAATAGCTATAAATTTGGAGCTCATTAATAAGAATAAATCATGCAATGAAGCAAGAACTTGAGTACTGCTTCCATTCCATGATTTGAAAGTTACTAACGTATGGCCAAGCTGATATGAGCCGTCAAACTCTAGGCTGAGAAATGTTCTTTTTTTATTCCATCTCTGGAACGAGGATTTTCATAGGGTACACGGTTAATCTCAGTAGTGAGTTATTTGAAACACGAGTTCCGAACACTTAATCCTCCTCGCGCAGAACTACTCGCATAGTTGCGGTTGAGTTACCTAAATAATTGAGGGAAAACCATGAAAATCAACAAGATTCAACAACTTACCGGAGCTTCGTTCCTGGCTTTGGGCCTGGCAGTACTGCCCGCTACTCACTCCGTTATGGCGCAGGATGCAACAGGCACAACGGGTACCACCAGCACCTCTGCCCCCGCGACAGATACTATGGGCACTACTGGTACTGATACAACCGGCACCAGCGACACCGGTGTGACGGGTGGCACCACCGGTACCACCGATCCTGGTATTTCGGGTGGCACCACCGGCACCACTGACCCCGGCGCCACGGGCACTACCACTGCTCCCGGCACCACGGGCGGCGCAGACACCTTTGACACCACCAATTCCCCCTCTTCTCAGCAGTTCGACAACACGGACGCTGCTGATACAGATAACGACTCTGACTGGGGTTGGCTGGGCCTGCTGGGCTTACTGGGTCTGCTGGGCCTGGGTGGTCGTAAGCGTCACGATGATGATGTGCGCTACCGCGAACCCGAAACCACCACTCGCACCTACCGCTAATTAAGCTCCTGTTTCGTGTGCCTAGGCACACGAAACAGCAACCCTTCTGGATCCCTTTCTGATTAGTTGAGTAAGTCAAACATCTGGATCACAGCATAGGCCGCTGCTTTGCGCCTATGCTTTTTTCTTTTTTAGGGCTTACGAACGGCACTTTAATGTCTTCTCAATATAAAGATGCGCCTAACGTTCTATATCCTGCTTAAGCAGAACTTAGAATATTAGGCGCATCTTTACGAACCAAAGAACGGAGAGGGAGGGATTCGAACCCTCGGTACGCCCTAAAACGTACAACAGATTAGCAATCTGCCGCTTTCGACCACTCAGCCACCTCTCCAGGCGTCCGGAAATTAATAATAGCAGAGGTTTTGTCTAAGTCAAAGGGTTTTGACGATTTTTCTTGAAAAATTGGGCGATCGCTTCTCATCAAAAGCTTTAGATATTGCCTCTACTCCTTTTATAGCAAGGGATTCAGAGTTCTCTGACAAGAAGTATCTCCTCACTTTTTTTCAAAAAATTGGGCTGATACCAGCTCCCCAGATTTTTTCAGGTAGCCGGACACGCTTCAGCCTTCTGGAGCAACTCAGTAAGGCCGTTATATTAACTTTTTTAGGAATCCCAGAAGTAAAACCAACTGAAGCGGTTCAGGTACACTATCCTCTACACACGGGGCATTCGGATCTCTTCAGATACTAGATGCGGGGTTTTGCTTACGATTAAATGAACTCTAGCTGACGGTGTGAGTCCTGAAACCAGGCTAGACACACGGGCATTAAAATACGTACCTCAAAAATTAACCGAATAGTGGCTTTGAATGGGGGAATAGCAAGCAATGGGACATCGGCGACGAGCAGCAGCATGGATACGGTGGGCAGTCCTATTGGGAGTATGTAGTGCAGGCTTTGGGGTTGTTTTACCCGGCAGATTTCTGGAAGGGGAACGGGCGATCGCCGTTACTCCCGCTGAGATCACCAGTTGGCGCTTTAACACAGATAGCCAACAACTCGAAGTCGTGTTACCGGGTGGTGCTACCCCCCGTTATTTTTTGTTGGCCCAGCCTGCTCGCATTGTTGTGGACATCCCTGCGGTCGATGCTGGAGCCTCTGCTGGGGAACAAACCTTTAGTGGGGTAGTCAGCCGGGTGCGTGTAGCTCAATTTGAGCCGGGGCTAACCCGTATCGTTCTGGAGCTCAGCCCCGATGTGGAACTGGCCCCAGGTCAGGTGGAATTGAACCGAGCTGAAACCCTTGCGACTGGAGAAGCCCGATGGACGCTACGCCCTTTACTTGTGGGTATGGCTCCGGCTCAGGACACTCAAAATGATGTGGCCATCAATTCTCCCGGCCCCATAACACCTTCTCCTGCCGACGTGGCCCCGGCAATCGCCCCTGCTGTTCCAGTTGAACCAACGTTGAGTGCTGTCCCCGCCATAGTTCAACCAGATCCGGCGATGGCAATACCTGAGGGCAGTGGGGCTACGATTGCCGTGCCTCCACCCGAACCTGACCCGACCATGGGAATGGCATTCTCTGAAGACTCTAGGTCTACGCTTGATGCGCCGCCACTGGAGGAGCCTGCGCCGAGCCCGACCCAGGCGAACATTGAAGCGGCGGAAGCACCCATGGATATGGTGACGCCTGAAGACCCTGCGATCGCCATTACAGAGTCCCCACCGGATACCAATCCTGCATCAGCACCATTAGCCGTACCTTCCAATCAAACGGTAATCACAGAACCCCCACGGTTATCAGATGAGTCTCCCACCCTGAATAGCCAGGGAGCCGAATTTCTCAGCCCTGAAGCGGCCTTAATACCCGAAACGTCTACGGCAACTCAGGGGGATGATGAGGCCCTGAACTCGGCAAACCTTCCGGATGCCGTTGAGATTCCTATCGATTTCCCAGCCCCAACACTTTCAGACAACGAAGCCAGTTCTTCAGCAATGCCATCCCGTGTCTCGGCCTTGCCTCCCACAGATCCTGCAACCGATGCGCCAGCCATTGCCGTGCCTCCACTAGATTCTATCGTTCCGGTGACGGAGCCTGAGTCTGTAGCTGCGGCTCCAACCCAACCCAACGTGCTAATTCCAGCCGGACAGACACTGCAGCTCCGATATCCTCGCCCTTCATCTCTGGAGCTGTCCGATCGCCCCTGGCAGGAAGTGCTGGTGTTAGCAAACCCTGTAGAGGATAGCCAGGGAACGGTGCTCGTACCCGCAGGGACCCAAGTCATTGGCCGTTTTGAGCGGGATGGTCGAGGCTATCGGTTTATTGCTCAGGCGATCGCTCTCAATGACACGGTTCTCATGATCCAGGGAGCTTCTGCCATCTTTAGAGACGAATCCATTGAACCCAACACGGTGATTGAGCTAGATGTTGACCGAGATCTGATGCGATCGCCAACACCATAAAATCGACAAAGAAGGACGGCACAGCATGCCGCCCTTCTTGATGTAATAAAAAAGCGCGGCTGAACCGCGCTTTTTCTTAACGAGCATGGAGGGATTCGAACCCCCGACCCTCAGAACCGGAATCTGATGCTCTATCCACTGAGCTACATGCCCTTGCGTACTTTGCGAGTATAGCATCTCTGGGGGACAGCGATCGCTATCTTCTGCTATTTTCCACACCATGAAGTCAAGTTTTAGCTAGAAGCTTACTATGGCACCCCTTTGTGGCGGCATAAGAGGGCTTCTAGCTGAATTAGGGCGTGTTTTAGAACTCGCTGAAAGGATTGTATTTTCGTACGTTTACCGCACGAAAATACAACCTTTAAAGCAGGCCTTAGGCAACCGTTGTTCCTCCGGAGAAGTAATCCTTCAGCTGTTGCCCATGGTCGTGGGATAAATTGTTCAGGGGAATAGCCGTAGGCTCAAAAGCTTGAACTTCAAGCACCTCCAGCTTATCCAGAGTTTTCAGAGCACCGCTGGCTCTAACCTCAACAACCAGACAAATAGAGTGGAAGCGGGGATCCCGTTCAGGAGAAGAATAAACCCCAACCAGACGACCCAGATTGAGGAGATCTAGGCCGGTTTCCTCTTTAAGCTCCCGTTTCAAGGACGTCGGCAGGTCTTCGCCCCAGTTCACCATGCCTCCGGGTAAACTGAGCATGCCATTATCTCGGCGGCGGATCAGGGCAATCTTCCCATCGGGGAGGACAGGGATAATGCTAGTGCCCGTCAATGGATGACGGAAAATAATTCCAAGAGCGGTTTGCAGATATCGCCAGGCTTGACGCATAGGAAGGACAATCGCTTGCAATATTTAGAGAGTTTAGTGTTCTACTCCTGTGAACCATGAGGACGAGGAAAGCATTGACAATACCTTTCGCCCTGTATATCAGCAGGGTTGAACCAGAGCCAAAACGTGAGACCAGGGCTGGCTAGGCTGCCATTAACACTTCCAGGTCTTGTAGAACCTGTTCTGCGTGGTTTTCGGGCTTCACTTTTAGATAGACTTTGGCGATCGCACCCTCAGGGTCAATGATAAAAGTATTACGGCTGATACCCATATACTCCTTACCCATAAACTTTTTCAGGCCGTAGCTCTCGTAGGTCGTCGCCATCTGTCCCTCAGCATCGGTCAGGAGAGGAAATGGCAAATTGAATTTGTTGGAGAACTTGGTATGGGCTTTGGCATCGTCGGTGCTAACTCCCAGAATCACCACGTCTTTAGATTGGTAGGTCGGGTAAGCATCCCGGAAGCTACAGGCTTCTTTTGTGCAACCGGGAGTGTTGTCTCG
Organism: Leptolyngbya sp. PL-A3; assembly: GCF_039962325.1. Classification (NCBI taxonomy): domain Bacteria; kingdom Bacillati; phylum Cyanobacteriota; class Cyanophyceae; order Leptolyngbyales; family Leptolyngbyaceae; genus Leptolyngbya; species Leptolyngbya sp. PL-A3. The sequence goes on along the minus strand of NZ_JAMPLB010000001.1, from coordinate 24,426 downwards.
GGGATAAAAGTACAGGACGACCCACTTTCCTCTTAAAGAAGAGAGGCTAACCGTGTTGCCGTTTCCATCGGGCAAGCTGAAGTCAGGGGCGGAATCACCAGGGTTAAGAGCCATAGCAACAGGTCGAAACAGCAAAAGGGTAAACAACAAAAGCCTTCAAGGCTGCAAAATTACCTAAGATTGTACTCAGTTCAGTCCCCAAAACTACAGCTAATCTCAGTTCGGCAAGACTTGCGCACTTGTGTTGTGGATGGAGTACGAAGCACCCCACCCACAACACAAGTACACTACAGATAGCGGACTTGCGTAAGTCCTATTTGGAATAAGCTGAAGTGCCTATTTTTGCGTGTGCTTTGCGCACAACACGACCTCTAGCCCTAACTAGCCCAAGAGTTCCTGTTAGGTGTAGCAGGCCCAGTAGGCACCTAATAGTAAACCCCCGTAGTTATGGGGTTTGACATCCCCAAAATATGTCTGAATCATCAACGTCTGTGCCAGCCTTCGATGCTCCGCCACCGTTCCAGGAAAGGGCTACATGGATAAGCTGTCCCGCTGTCACCCACCTATTCCGTAAATCTGCGCCTGGCGCTTTAGTTGAACCCTGCGACAGCCTGACCCTTCAACGGGGTTATGGCATTGCTGGCGATGCCAGTGCTCGAGTTGGTAATCCGCGGCAGGTTTTACTGGCCGGACAGCCAACACTGCATCAGTTCGGGCTTCAACCTGGAGATTTGCAGGAAAACATATTAGTGGATGCCGCCGTCGAATCTTTTGAGTCAGGAACGGTATTAGCGATCGGCAAAACAGCTCAGTTACGACTGATGTTTCTCTGCGAACCCTGTGCCTCTCTAGAACGGCTCAAGCCTGGCCTATCTCGTAAAATTGCAGGCAAACGAGGGTTCCTTGCAATGGTGGTACAGGATGGCACCATTCGCCCTGGCGATATCATCCGGGCCTATCCCCGATGCTTTTCCGTCATTCCCGAATCTACCCGAGGCAAATTTGAGGAATTTGTGGCCCGTATCCCACCCGGCTATGTAGTCGATACCCCTAACCTGCTGCTAGCCCTGGGCATGACGCCCAGCTACGCCCGCGCCATCCCTACCTGGCTGAAAAAATCAGCTCATCTGCCCGTACACCGCATCGTAGCCGCCAATCACACCCTCCTCACTCGGCATATTCCCGACCAGGCTGATGCTCTAGTGGCGGAAGGAGTGACTGTTGAGGGCGATCGCATCTCTCCCCAATTTTTATGGCCCCCTGAATTCTTCCACGTCGTTGAAACCAAATAACGTAGCTCCTGCTATACACTGACAGAGCAGGTTTTGTGCAGGAAACACGCCTTATGCTGCCCTGGCTGCTGGCCTTTCGATTTACATCTCCCGGTCCAATTTTCTTTGAAGCAGGGCCAATTACCGTTCGCTATTACGGCTTGCTGATTGCCTGTGCCGTGTTAATTGGGATCACGCTGTCACAGTTTTTGGCGGGTAAGCGAAACATAAACCCTGAGCTAATTGGAGACTTTGCGTTGTGGTTAGTTTTGGGGGCGGTGCCCTGTGCGCGAATCTACTACGTGTTGTTTGAGTGGAAGAACTACGCGAACAACCCGGCAGAAGTTTTCGCGATCTGGCACGGGGGCATTGCGATCCATGGGGCCATTTTGGGCGGTATTGCGGCGATGCTCATCTTTGGGCGGCTCAATCGCATTTCTTTCTGGCAGTTGGCTGATACTGTGGCACCATCCGTCATTCTGGGGCAGGCCATTGGGCGCTGGGGCAACTTCTTTAACTCCGAAGCATTTGGCCGTCCTACAGATTTGCCCTGGAAACTTTACATTCCCCCCGCCCAACGGCCTCCCGGCTATCAGGCATTTGAGTATTTCCATCCCACTTTTCTGTACGAATCCCTATGGAATATTGGGGTATTTGTGCTGTTAATGGTGATTTTTTGGCGTGGAATTCGGGGGCATTGGCCCCTGAAGCTGGGGACGGTGGCGCTGGTGTATGCGATCGCCTACAGTCTGGGCCGTGTCTGGATCGAAGGTCTACGGATGGACAGTCTGATGCTGGGGCCGTTACGGATTGCTCAGATTGTCAGCTTAGTCGGAGTGTTTATTGGGGTTGCTGGGTTGGTCTGGCTCTATGGGTTGAAGCGGAACTTGCCTGGTTCCAGAGTACGGTTTGGGGAAATTCATTTGTCTCGCCCTCCCGCAGAATCCCGATAGTCGCGAGTATCTTGCACAACCAAAGAAATAGCCCCGAAGTTTCCTTCGGGGCTGAATCAGGGTGCATCTACCATTCGCTTCTACCGGGGTTTTACAGAGCTATCCGGACACTCCCCCCTCCTTTGTCGGGATTTAACACAGAGCATTGATTTGTAAAGCTTTTTACAGGAAAAGGTCAGGTACGGTATGGAATTACGGAGCACGGGGAATGGGTTGGCGGAACGGTTGGCGGTGTCGCTTCAAGGGAAGTCGCCTGTCCCCGGTACAGTTTACATTGTGGGAGCCGGCCCAGGAGATCCGGAATTGCTGACGCTACGGGCCTACCATTTGCTAGCCGAGGCCGATGTAATTCTATTTGCCGACTCCCTGGTACCCCGGCAAGTGTTGAGTGTGGCTAAACCTGGGGCAGAACTCATTCGCACAGCGGATAAGACCCTGGAAGAGATTTTGCCCTTGATGGAGGAACGGGTGCGATCGCACAAAACCGTCGTTCGGCTCCACTCAGGTGACCCTTGCTTATATGGGGCGGTGCATGAACAAATGCAAGCCTTAGCGAGGGCAGACATCCCGTTTGAAGTTGTTCCCGGTATCAGCGCTTTTCAACTGGCCGCGGCTCGTCTCAAGGTGGAATTTACCGTTCCAGGTCTGGTGCAATCCATCATCTTGACCCGTATCAGTGGGCGCACTCAGGTTCCTGAAGCCGAGGAACTGGCATCGCTAGCAGCTCACAAGGCAAGCCTGTGCCTTTACCTCAGCGCTCGCCACGCTCAGGACTCTCAAGACAAATTGCTGCAACACTATCCTGCCGATATGCCGGTCGCCATCTGCTATCGCCTGGGTTGGCCCGACGAGCGGATTGTGATGGCTCGCCTTGATGAAATGGCAGCCGTGACAGAACGGGAGAAGTTAATTCGCACAACCATGTATGTCATTAGCCCAGCTCTGGTGGCTATGGAGCAAGCAGATGGGGCGCGATCGCAACTCTACAACCCCACTCACTCGCACCTGTTCCGTCGCGAATCGACTGAAGCCGTATAACAGTAACAGGACTCACGCAAGTCCGCTATATCTAGAGCATTTAAGTTGTAGGTAGGGTGCTTTGCACCTACCTACAACTTAAATGCGTAAGTCCTGAGTAAGCAAACCTTAGTTTGGGATAAGCTGAAACACCCTTTACCTGAACTGAGGTTAAGTTACAGCCACTTTAATCAGAACTTGTGGATCAAAGGGGTGAGTGCGTCGCACTCACCCCTTTGATCAAACCGGCTATGGGTGTCAACTTAACCCCGTGCATCCATGGCGTAGTAAAAATACATCTGCAAGCCCGATCGCCATACCCAATATCCATCGGTATTGAGGTGCAACCCATCCGTGCTGAGGTTCATCTGGAGATTTCCCTGGCTATCGGCAAACAGAGGATAGAGATCCAAATATTCAATTTCTTCCTCCTGGGCAATCTCTGCCAATTGCTCGTTTAGCAATTGAATTCGGTGATTCGGAATGGCGAGTAGGCGATCGCGCCCTTCCCAGGTAGCCTCCTCACCAGCATGGGGCAGAATGGATTGCATCACAATTTCCGCATCGGGATGGGCTGATTTGAGGTACTGAACAATTTGTCGCTGGTTGTGGAGAATCGTCTCGTCGTCAACCCCCTGCAACAGGTCATTAATCCCGATCATGAGCAGGATAGTATCCGGTTCCGTCTGATCCAACAGATCTAACCGTTGCAGCAGACCAGTAGAGTTCTCGCCAGAAATCCCCTGATTGAGCCACACACGCCCTGGCAACAGCAAATCGGGCGGAAACCACAGGCTGATGGAATCTCCCAGCAAAACACTGAGATGCTTAGGTTTTTGAACAGCCACCGCCTGAGCTTCCTGAGCCAGAAGATCGACCCACTGAGGATAGTTCAACTGATGCCGCGTTCCTAAGGACGGGACACTGACCGTAAACGATTGAGAGGCAGCGGATGAGGGTTGCATAAGAACCACGGCTCGATGCAGCCAATACTGCCGAATTCCCATCTGTAGCAGGATGAGTAGCAGCACGACATTGGCGGCCAGGGAGAGATAAATCCATCGGGGCAGCGATCGCCGCCCATAAGTGGGCTGGGTAATACGATCCCAATGCCAGCGCACCTGTTGTCCCCATCGGGAGCGACGTATTTCAAACAGGATACGGCTGAGGTGGCGATCGCCCCAATGCCGAAGCCAATACTTCATGGGAGTGCTCGTTTTACTCACCGCTCAGTACTCTTACAAAACATCTCTTTAATACCTCAAAAAATATCCAATAGTTCAGGGAGCAATCTTAAAAAGTCTGTTATATCAATACTCTGGACAGTTTTTCTGAAACCCTTGATTTTGCGTGCGCGAAGCGCACGCAAAATCAAGGGTTTCAGAAAAACTGTCCGAACTAATGTTATATCAAAATATTTATATTGAATTTGGCCAGATTTCAGAAAATGATGGCGATTGATAGGTCATAAAATCAAAGGTTTTGAAAGACGAGAAGCTTACCCATAGCCTTTCTGCATTACTTGTCAATGTTTTTGGCCCAGTAGAGTGGGTGCGGCCTACTGAGTAAAAACATGCAAGATTTTTGATCACATTGCTAGTGTCACGCTAGTGAGGACATCAAAAAAGCCAAGGGGAGAAAACCCCTTGGCTCCAAAGAGAGTTACCCAAAACTTAGTGAGGCACGCTTGTTGTGGAGACGCCAGGAACGCCAGCAGGAGAGCCCGTTGCATCCTTCACGAAACCAGCGTAGGCTTCCATGCCATGCTCGCCAATGTCGAGACCCATGAGTTCCTCTTCAGGAGACACGCGGATACCCAGAGTAGCCTTCAGCGCGATCCAGAAGATGGTAGACACCAGCACCGTCATACCACCTACAGCCAGAGTACCTACCAGCTGAATGATGAACTGGCCCAAACCACCACCAAAGAACAAACCTGTAGCAGGTCCTAAACCTTCAGCGTACAGATCGCCAGGGCCAGCTGCAAAGAGACCAACAGCCAGGGTTCCCCAAACACCATTGGCCAGGTGAACAGCGGTAGCACCTACGGGGTCATCAATCTTAAGGCGATCGAAGAACCCAACAGCAAATACGACCAGCACTCCACCAACAATACCGATGATGGCAGCGGAACCTGCATTCACAAAAGCACAGGACGCTGTAACAGCTACCAGACCAGCCAAAACCCCGTTGATGATCATAGACAGGTCAGGCTTGCCCAGCAGTAACCAGGCAGTAATAGTAGCCGCCAGACCACCAAAAGCACCTGCGGTGTTCGTGGTGATAGCAATGTGGGCGATCGCCGAACCATCACCCACGCTCATGGTGGAACCGGGGTTAAACCCAAACCAACCCAACCACAGGATCAAGCAGCCCAGAGTCGCGATGGACATGTTATGACCAGGCAGGGCGTTGGGAGAACCATCTTCGTTGTACTTGCCAATCCGGGGGCCAAGAAAAGCCGCACCCATGAGAGCAGCCCAACCACCAACCGCGTGTACCACGGTAGAGCCAGCAAAATCCCAGAAGCCATACTTGGCAAGCCAGCCACCACCCCAGATCCAGTGACCCGTAATGGGGTAGGCAACGCCAACCAGCAACAAGCTGAAGATCAGGAAGTCAACGAACTTAATCCGCTCAGCCACAGCCCCAGACACGATGGTGGCAGCGGTACCTGCGAACACCAACTGGAAGAAGAACTTAGCACCCAGAGGTACGCCAGTCCAGCTCAGAGCACTGTAAGCACCTTCATAGGCGTCACCAATGGCCGGGCTGTTATCAGCGCCACTCAGGAAGGTTAAGCCTTCCCAACCAATAAAGCCATTACCATTACCAAACATCAGGCCAAAGCCGATGAACCAGAAGGCAATGGTGGAGAGGGCGAACACAATCAGGTTCTTGGAAAGTACGTTGACGGCGTTCTTTTGACGGCAGAAGCCGGTTTCCAACATACAGAAACCCGCGTTCATGAAGAACACCAGCATCGCGGCAACCATGACCCAAACGGTATCCAGGCCCACCTGCAGGGTAGCGACCGTCTCCTCGACAGACGGGGTATCCTGGGCAAACACGGCTGTGCTGCTGACCAGAACGATCAGTGCCGTCAGGGGAATACAAGCTTGCCAGGTAGGGGAGAGAGAGTTAATGACAGCGCCCGGCCGTTTAAAGAAACGCTGCATCAGACTGGAAAAACGACGCCCTTCAATCAAGGGCTGGCGCTTATTCCGTTTTTTCATGACCAGTCTTGACATTGATTGACCTTCCTCGACTTAGACAGAAACCGACTCACGTTGAAACCGATTTACAAAGGCAAATGGCGACCCGACAGACAATCACCCATTAGCAGGGCTAGAGATTGAATAGATACAGCAATGTATCAATCAAGTAGCCCATCCCACGCCACGTAGGATAGGCCTGCCCCCAACCGATTCACCAACAGCCGGTAGAGAAAAACCACCCAGAGGATCACCCAGAAGCTGGATGTGTAACTGTTTGTGAATTGCAATCGAATATCACAGATTTCATCAATCTAAGGCGAGTAAATCTGTATCCAGAGATACCATTTCTCCGTAGTTCCCCTTAGAAAATTAGCTGAAACGCTCAAAGGCCCAGGATTTGGTCGATCATTCGATTGGCCTGAGTTTCATATCCTCCTCCAAATAAATTGAAATGGTTGAGGATGTGATACAGGTTGTAAAGTACTTTACGTTGGGTATACCCCTCAGATAGGGGATAGGCGGCATTGTAGGCTCGGTAAAATTCGTTGGGGAAGCTGCCAAATAGCTCAGTCATGGCCAGGTCAACTTCGCGATCGCCAAAGTAAACCGCTGGATCCAAAATTATGGGTTCCTCTAGTTTGGTAATGGCTGCATTGCCTGACCAGAGATCACCATGAACCAGGGAGGGTTTGGGAATACGCTCAGCCAACAGCAGGGGAACCGCATCGAGGAGGCGATCGCCGTTGGGGAAATGCCCACCCTTACGCCGAGCCAGACGCAGTTGATACCCTAACCGACGCTCACAGAAGAATTCGATCCAGTTGTCAGTCCAGGAATTTTGTTGCGGGGTCGAGCCAATGGTGTTGTCCTGGTACCAACCAAACCCGTGGGTGCTGGTAGTCTGGTGCATGGCGGCCAACTGATGCCCCATGGCTTCCCAGGCCCGATGTGTTCCATATCCTAAATCCAGCCACTCCAACGCCAGGAAAGAAAAGGTGTTTGCGACTCCCCAACAGATGGGCTGCGGAACCCGAATTGTGGCTGTCTTGGAGATCTCTTCAAGGCCACGAGCTTCGGCCTCAAACATGGGTAAGGTTTCGGCCTGGTTAAGTTTGACGAAATAGGCCCGGTCTTTCCCCGAAAGGGCATAGGCCTGGTTAATGCTGCCTCCGCCGACCGATCGCTGGTGGGTCACCTCAAACGGTTTGCCCGTAGCTTGCTGAATTTGGTCGGCAATATTAAGCCACAAAGTATTCATGGGAGCGTTTCAGAACCACCACAGGATTAGACATTCAAACAGTTCCGACTTATTGTAGTCGGGGAAACTTGGGAAAATATTTGAAGAGATATTTTCTCTGAGCCGTAACTTACTCCATCCATCGCTCGTACGAAGGATCACAAATAAAACAACCTGTCATTGCTTTTTGTGGAAGCGGCGACTTCGCCACTTCCACAAAAAGCAATGACAGGTTAATCAATGCACGATCCTAAGCGACGTCAATCAACTAACGATTGGAGTTGAGAGGGTTCGTCTTCGTGCCTCATGCACAAAAAATAACCCTCTCAACAGCTTTTATAGCGCTGTGCACGTTGATTAAGTACGGTGGTGTGGGGCACTTCGTGCCCCACACCACCGTTGTTGTACTTAACGCACTTGCACATCGCTATAGAACTAGAGCAGAGACGGGAGAAGAGCTGCCTGGAATGAAAGCCTGTTGCAAGATATTCCGAAACACAAAGGTGCAACAGAGCAATGGTGCTCTGTTGCATTGCGAATTTTCTACTTTAAGCAATCGAACTAAATCGAGGGCTACAGTCGCGCCTCGTCCTACAGGAAAATAGCTTCCTTACGAACCAAGCCAACTGCTGCCATTCTTAAAGGAATTCTCAGGAAAGTAAATGTATCGATTGAGGGGCCAAAGGCTCTCAATCTTAATCTTCGTGATCTTCGAAGGGGTCAGCCAATTCCTTGGATGGGGGTCCAAAGGACGTATACAGGGCGATTCCGGTGACAATCAGAAGGACAGCACCGATGGAAATACTAAGAACTGTTGCGGACTCCATGTAGGGTATCAACCAAAGGTAACCTCATTAGTATAATATTTCAAAACGTTAACTATTCAGGCTTTCTTACAGGTACACATGGCACAACGAACCCGATTGGGCGATATCCTGCGGCCCCTCAATGCGGAATACGGTAAAGTTGCTCCGGGTTGGGGCACTACCCCCGTAATGGGTGTTTTCATGGGTCTGTTCTTGGTCTTTCTGTTGATCATCCTGCAAATTTACAACTCGTCACTGATTCTGGAAAACCTGGATGTGGATTGGCTGAGCCTGGGCCGCTAAGCCCCTCTGCCGATTCAACTAGATTTTTCAAGAAGCCTTTTCAAATTTCATAAGCTTGCATCATGACCCCGGCCTGCCGGGGTTTTTTGTTTCACAGGCTGACTTTCCGTGTGCTGCTCACGAAAAATCAACCTCGTGAAACGGGTTCTTATACTAGGGTGAGGAAAGGCATACCCGGATACGGTATCCTGAAGTCTTGCCGGGCTGCTTCATTACCTAATGCGATCGCGGGAGGAAAGGTTATGAATATTTTTGGCATTGGTTTACCCGAGATGGCGCTGATTATGGTGCTGGCCCTCCTGATTTTTGGCCCCAAAAAGTTGCCAGAGATTGGGCGGAGCGTAGGAAAAGCGCTTAGAGGGTTTCAAGACGCATCCCGCGAGTTTCAGGATGAGTTTAAGAAAGAGGCCGAGCAGATTGAGAAGGCCATTAACCAGCCCATGGAAGCTAAGCTAGAGCCTCCAGCTCAAAAAGCTTTGGCGGCTAATGAGGTACCTGCCGCCACCTCAACCGAGACGACGGAAGCTGAAGTCATTACCCCCACCGAGGATGACGCTGTTAGCTCTTCCCCCAGTTAAGTTTGGGTGTGCACAGACAAGAAACTAACCGACGAACACCAGCTCCACGGATACGTAAGACAAATAATCACGAACGTAATGACTAACGCAGGAGTTGCGAGCGATCGCCTGATTCCACAACTCATCGTGGGTTTGGGAAATCCGGGAGCGAAGTATGAGCAGACGCGCCACAACATCGGCTTTATGGTGGTCGATCAGTTGGCGCGGCGCTGGTCTGTTTCCCTATCGGAGAACCGCAAGTTTCAAGGGTTTTATGGCGAGGGAGTAGCCCTGCGTCAAACCCGTGTGCGCTTGCTAAAGCCCACCACCTTTATGAATCTGTCTGGGCAATCCATCCGGGCAGTTTTGGATTGGTACAAGTTGCCTCCAGAAGCAGTGCTGGTGATCTACGACGAAATGGATTTGCCCACAGGCAAGCTACGGATGCGGCTGTCTGGCTCAGCAGGCGGCCATAATGGCATGAAGTCAGCGATCGCCCATCTGGGCACCCAAAACTTTCCCCGGCTTCGGATTGGTATTGGCAATCCTAAAAATAGCGAGAAGGCCAACAAAGATACGGTCTCCCACGTACTGGGGCGCTTCTCCCAGGAGGAAGCCAAACTTCTCGATGAGGTCATCCAACTGTCCGTCGAGGCGATTGAAATGAGCCTGACCGATGGTGTTGCCAAGGCTATGAGTCTTTACAACAACCGCGCGGTCGCTAGCTAAAAGGTAAGACCAGACAATCTGCCGCATTCCATCCCACATGGAAGGTTTCGGCTGAGGGCGATCGCTCACTCAAGTCATTCCCTAAAGCGTTGCCCAGTTGTGTCACTCGCAAAGAACCAAGGGGCGTTTCTACACTGGCTTCCAGCAATTGACCAATGTAGGTTACGTGGGTGAGCTTTCCGGCGATCGCATTTTCCATGCCTTCCGCCGGATTGAGTCGCAATCGCTCGGGGCGGATCATCAGCGTTACCGTCGCGTCTGGTTGCAGGGGGGACGTGGGGGCGATCGCCTTTAACGGTCTACCGTTAACCTCGACGGTTGCAATGTCGCCATCCACTCCCAACAACCGCCCCGTCAGAAAATTTGCCTTTCCTACAAACTGCGCCACAAACAAAGACGTGGGTTGGTTGTAAATGTTGAAGGGAGTACCGACCTGCTCCACGCGGCCATTGTGCATCACGGCAATGCGATCGCTCAAGGCCAATGCCTCTTCCTGATCATGGGTGACATAGATGAAAGTGAGGTTGGTTTGCCGCTGCAACTCCCGCAATTCCTGGCGCACCTCTTCGCGGATTTTGGCATCCAGCGCTGACAAGGGTTCGTCGAGCAGCAATACTTTAGGACGGCTGATCAGGGCACGGGCCAGAGCGACTCGTTGCTGTTGTCCGCCGGAGAGTTGGGAGGGACGGCGATCGCCAAACCCTGGGATACGGAACATCTTCAGCGAATCTTGCACCCGTTCGGCAATTTCATGGCGAGGCACACCTGCGATCTTCAAGGGATAGGCGATGTTCTCCGCCACAGTCATGTGAGGAAAGAGTGCATAACTCTGGAACACGGTATGGACTTCGCGCCGATAGGGTGGCAGCATCGTGACATCCTCACCGCCTAAATAAACCGTGCCCCGCTCGGGAATCTCAAATCCGCCAATCATCCGCAGCGTCGTTGTTTTACCTGAGCCACTCGAACCCAGCAAGGAAAAGAACTCTCCCGGCTTCACCGCCAGAGTGACATCCCGCGCTGCATACACCTCTGCGTTGCCGCCTCCATAGATCTTGCTGACATTGTCGAGATAGACCAGACTATTGTCTTTCATGGTTTTAGAACTACAGGATGCTGAATACTCTTGATGCGATGAGTCCTGACTACGTATTTTGAGCTTCTTTCATCAGAGCCGAAAACACAATTATTCACGCGAGGTAGCCCATTCACTGAGGAGAACGAGGGCCGTGCTGGTGCCGAGGATAAGGGTGGCGATCGCCGCAATCTCGGGTGTAATTGACGTTCGCAGCCGCGCCCAGATCTCCATAGGCAGGGTATTATCCCGTCCCGTCAGGAAAATCGTCACCACCACCTCGTCAAAGGACAGGGTAAACGCCAACAATGCCGCTGCGATCAGGGCACTCCGCAGGAAGGGAAACACCACGTCCAGGTAAACCTGTGCCGGTTTGGCTCCCAGGTCATAGGCGGCTTCCTCCAGGCTACGGGGAAACTGCCCCAGGCGCGTCAAGATTGGCCCCAATGCCACCGGAATGCCAAATACCGCATGGCCCAGAATCACCGTCCCCAGAGATAGTTCCCATCCTAAATCCGAAAAGTAAGCGAGCATGGCCACGCCTGTTACAATCCCCGGCAACAGGATGGGCAGATTCAGGGCAATACGAAAGGCATTGCGCCCAAAGAAGCGATAACGATAAATGGCAAACCCCGCCAGTAACCCCAGAGTCGTCGCCAGTATCGTTGCCACCCCTGCCACCTTCAGAGAATTAACCAGCGCTTCCCGCAATGGCACATCCTCCATCACCATCTGGTACCAACCCAGGGTGAAACCCTTCAAGGGTAGCGACAGGATGCGCGAGTCATTAAAGCTCATCACCACCAATACGATGATGGGCAAATAGAGAAAGCCAAAGGTGAGAGCGGTCCACCCCGCCAGAAGCCAGGGACGTTTAGGGGTGCGAGGGGAAACTCTTTCGTCAAGAGACTTCGCCAATGCACGGGAATTAGTAACCATGAAACTCAGCCCAAGGGATACCGCTATTGTGCCGTATTCCCCTGAGTAAAGGTGTTAAAACACTTCCTGGAATTTGCAAAACAACTCTGGTGTATTTAAGGTTCTATTGCTACAGCAATTGGGGACAAAAGAAGTAACCCATATCAAGCTACACATCTCCCATACTGTGTGGTTTGATATCAAAACGTTATGACAATAAAGTGACCATTTTGGGCCCGTGCTAAATAGAAAGATAGGTATCAAATGCTCTTTGCATTAAATCTTGTGTGTAATTGCACTTTTATGAATTGCCTAGGGGAAAGTTCCCCAGTAGAATACCCTCCATAATTTCATTGAGCTTGATTATAAATATCGTTTACAAAGCATTCACTGTTTATATCCCATCCATCTCATTCGATTGGTGTGTGGGAATACATTGAGTGTCTTGATTCTTTGTGTGAATGTTCAAAAAACTGTTCGTAGATTTGATACAGGAAAAAAGCTTCAAGATAACTTGAATATAGAAGGATGGTGCAATTTGCCTAGGTCTGGGTTGAGAGCAACAGAATTGAGTAGAAAGCGATGGGTTTGCTTTAGTTTGGGGATTCTAGCTGGATTCAGTTTGGCATTGCTGCCAGCTATTGCCATCTCGCCAGACTCCATCACCCCATCCGTCACCGAAGTAGTGCAATCTCACGGCTCCAGCCCAAGCCGTCAGCTTTACGAAGCAGGCCGCTACCAAGAAGCGGCGCAACAGCTAGAGGTAACCGCTGCAGATGCTGAAACGCGAGGCGATCGCCGGTCCCAAGCTATAGCTCTGCGTAACCTCTCTCTGGTTTATCAACAGCTAGGGCAATGGAAAGATGCAGAAACAGCCATCACCCAAAGTCTTGCTTTATTAAATGCAGAACAGGCAGACCCATCCCTGGTCGCCCAGACCCTGGATGTTCAGGGACGGCTCCAGTTTTACCGGGGAGATGGTGCGGCGGCTCTTGCTACATGGGAAGCGGCAGCGGCTCTGTACGATCGCCAGGGCGACCGGGAACGGCTTCTTCAAGCTCAACTCAACCAGGCTGAAGCCTTGCAATCGCTCGGGTTCTATCAGCGGGCGATCGCCCTTCTCAGTCAACTTCAAGAAACGTCTACAGATCAGCCCGACTCACTCCAGCAGGTCGAGCGCCTGACCCGCTTGGGTAATGCCTTGCGGGTTGCCGGTGATCTCCCCGGTTCTGTCAGCGCTCTTGAGGCAAGTCTGGCTATGGCTGAGCGGTTGCAAGATGCGGAGGCGATCGCCCAATCCCAGGCCAGTTTGGGCAACACCCTTTATGCGCAGGGGAACCTGGAGAATGCTCTCCGCTCGTACGAACAGGCGACCCAGACCGCTATCCCCTATCACCAGGTTCAAGCTCGCTTAAATCAACTGCGAGTATTGGTTGAGCAGCAACAGGTGGATGCAGCGATCGCCCTCATTCCAGCTCTGCAAACCCAAATCAACGCGCTCCCCCCCGGTCGCCCCAGGATTCACACTCAAATTAACCTGGCAGATTCGTTACTAAGACTGGTAAAGCTGGGAGGCCACGTTTCTGAGAACGATATTGCTAACTTACTCACAGCAGCGGTGCAACAAGCTCGGGAGTTGGGCGATCGCCGCGCAGAATCCTACGCTCTCGGCACTCTGGGAGCGACCTATGAGCAGGCGCGCCAGTGGAATGAGGCACAATCGATCACAGACCAAGCCCTGAGGCTGGCTCAGCAGCTCAACGTCCCGGAGCTGCGTTACCTGTGGGAATGGCAGCAAGGTCGTCTCTTCCGTCAACAACACAACCGGAAAGAAGCGATCGCGGCCTACACCAACACGATCAACACCTTACAAGCGGTGCGTCGTGACCTATCAGCGGCCAACCCTGACGCCCAGCTCTCGTTCCGCAACAACATCGAGCCCATTCACCGGGAACTGGTCTCCCTGTTGCTGGATCGTAGTGCCAACCCCAGCCAGAAGGAGCTAGAGCAGGCCCGCTCCACCATTGAATCGTTACAACTGGCGGAGCTGGATAACTTTTTTCGGGAAGCTTGCTTGAATGCCCGCGAGGTGCAGGTGGATAGCATTGATACCCAGGCAGCGGTATTTTATCCAATTTTGTTGCGCGATCGCATGGCGGTTATCGTTGCCCTTCCCGGCCAGCCTTTGCAGTATTACGATGCCCCCGTTCCTGCCAGCACTGTAATCGAAACAAGCAATGCCTTTGCAAACCAGGCGGAAGATATTCGCAAGCCGGTCCGTCAAATTCAAGGTCTGGGCAGGCAACTTTACGATTGGCTGGTGCGCCCGGCCCTCCCGTACCTCCAAGGTAGCGAGGTGAAAACCCTGGTGTTTGTGCCCGATGGGGTGTTACGGAAAGTGCCCCTGGCCGCTTTGTATGATGGCGATCGCTACCTGATCGAAAATTACGGTGTTGCCATCGCCCCCACCCTACAACTGTTATCCGCCGAAAGCTTACCTCCTGACTCCCTAACAGCTCTGATGGGAGGGTTGAGTGAAGCTCGGTTGGGCTTCGCTCCCCTGCCCTGGGCCGAAGCAGAAGTGAATCAACTACAGGATATCGTCTCGGGCGAGGTGTTGTTTAATGACGCCTTCACCCGTGAGGAAATCGCCACCCGCATTGCCGAGATTCCGGCTCCTATTGTCCACCTGGCAACCCATGGAGAGTTCGGGGCAACCCTGGAGGAAACCTACATCCTCACCTGGAACGATCGCCTCAATGTCAATCAACTCAGCGAACTGCTGCAATCCGCTGACATCAATCGTCGCCGCCCGATTGAACTATTGGTACTGAGTGCCTGCGGAACCGCCGTCGGGAATGATCGAGCAGCACTAGGATTGGCCGGAGTCGCCGTTCGTTCGGGAGCTCGCAGCACCATCGCCTCTCTCTGGTATGTGGAAGATCAGTCCACCTTCTACCTGATGTTGGGGCTATATGCCAACCTTTCTCAACCCGGAATCAGTCGGGCCGAAGCCCTGCGCCAGGCCCAACTTGCTCTGATTAATGGCAGAACCGAGTTTCAGTTGGGCAGTCGCGCCCGCAGCCGGGGGGCCACAGGCAGCATTGACCTGCGGAACTATCCCAATCAGGCGGGCAATCGTAACTTGTCCCATCCCTACTACTGGAGTGCCTTCGTGCTGATTGGCAACTGGAAGTAATTTTTTCTGCTGAACGCCGCTTTACTCTCCCCCCTTTACCCCCTGAAGCCCTATGTTGCGCGCGCTAACTCCTGCCTGTATTGCAGCTTTGACGTTGACGAGTCTGGTCGGAGCGTTCGACTCTGTCGTCCCCCTAAGCATGACTCCCTCAGCTCTGGCCCAACCTGTCATACCTGACACCACCCTGGGCAATGAGTCCTCAACCGTTATTCCTCTGCAGCCTGGAAATGTTCAGATTGGTGGTGGTGCCCAACGGGGCAGCAATCTGTTTCATAGCTTCCGCGACTTCAATGTACTGGAGGGAGGCAGTGTCTACTTCCAAAATCCTGCCGGCATTGAGAACATTCTGGGCCGGGTGACGGGAGAAGATGCTTCGCGAATCTTTGGCACATTGGGGGTGCTAGGAGATGCCAATCTATTTCTGCTCAATCCTAATGGTTTTATTTTTGGAGAAAATGCTCGTCTGGATGTGCGGGGTTCGTTCTTAGCAAGCACAGCGAATCAATTCACGTTTGCCAACGGCAATACCTTCAGTGCCGTCAATCCTGCAGCACCACCTCTGTTGAACCTGAATATCACACCAGGGCTGCAATATGGAGCCAATGCTACCTCCGGCGACATTGTTAATCGAGGCCGACTCTACGCACCTGGTGACTTCACCCTGGCAGCCAACAATCTCAACTTACAAGGGCAACTTTGGTCAGGGGGAAACCTGACCCTACGCGCACGCGATACCCTTCAAATTCGCGATCGCCCAGCCGCTCCATTTGTCGCCGCCGCTCAGGGGCGCATGGTGTTACAGGGCAACCAACAAGTGGATATTTTTGCCCTGGGGCACACTGACAGCGGATTTTGGGCCGGGGGAGACATTCGCTTGCGATCGGCCAATCGGGTCGGGGGCGATGCCCACTATTACAGCGGCGGTAATTTTCGTGTTGAGCAGTTGGATGGAAGCCTGGGCACATTGTACAGTCCTTACGACCCCGTCGTCCGTTCCCTGGGGAATGTCAGCTTTGACTCCTACATCGGCAACTCGCTACATATTCTGGCCGCAGGGAGTGTCAATGTACCGAATTTCATCCAAATTCTCAACCAGGCCGCACCGGGCGAAGCGGTGTTGATTGAACCCAATCTGCGCCTCTCCAATGGAGCCGCGTTTCCCATTAATGGTCTGACGGAACCGACGCTGGATATTCGGGCTGGAGTTGATCCCGACGTGGTTGGAATTGAAGCCAATTCAGCGCCGGGTAACTTCTTCAACCTGGCAGTGACGCCACCTCCTATCACCCGTGCCAACATCAATGTCGGCACGATTATTTTGGGCACCGTCGCCTCGGCAAATCTGCCCCCTGACTTCCTACAGGGACGTATTCTGCTGACCAATCGATACGCTCCTGATTTGACTAATTTTGTACCCGGCAACATCCGCATTGCCGACACCCAGGTGGATTTGCCCAATAACCCCGATTTACATGGGGCAGCCATTCGCGCTGAAACACCGGATGGTGGCGGCTTCATTGCCATTGACTCGCGCGGTAACATCAACATTGCTGGACGCATTAACGCCAACGCAGTGCCAACCGGAACAGATGCCAATGGCAATGCGACCTATGCGGCTGACGGTGGAAATGTCACCCTGTTAGCCAACGGCAACATTACGTTTGAAGCGGGCAGTGGGCAATTTCGCACAGGGGTTAATTCGGTAGGGGCCTTGGGGGGCGACATTACCCTCCGAGCGCTGGGGAATATTACCTTACGCGGCAACAGCTTTATTGACAGTACGAGTGCCAATAGCGATCGCCCCACCGCCTTCAACACCATCCGCATTGAATCGGTCAATGGCTCCGTACGGTTGAATCGTGCTGGCATCAGTGCCATGAACACGGGCACAGGTTTTGCTGGAGATATTTTTGTAGACGCCCGCCGTCAGCTCGACCTGCGTAACGAAAGCCGGATTGCAGCCGATGGTAACTCCGGTCGCATTTTCCTGGGTAGCACGTCCACTCGGTTGAATAGCGATCGCACCGCTCCCAATCGGATTCTGCTCGACAACAGCACCCTGAGCACAACGAATAGCATTATCAACGGGGCGCGCGACGCCGGAGACATCACTGTCCGAGGCCGTAACGTTTTTCTGCAGAACGAAAGCTTTTTGTCTGCCGATACATCCGGGTTTCCGGCTGGCACTGAAGCCATTGGAAACGGAGGAAATATTAATATTCTCAGCCAAAATCTCCAGCTCACAGGCGGCTCGGAGGTGCTGACACAAACTTTTGGGGCCGGTAATAGCGGCAATATTTTCGTGGGACCCATCAACCCTCTCGCTCCATCCTTTGTGCTGATCTCTGATGTGGCGCCACTGTCCTTTGAGGTTGTGGATCAGCCAGATGGAACGCAGGAGGTAGTGCCAACTGGGGGATTTTCCAGCGGTTTCTTCTCCACCACCGAAACGAGTGTGCAGGACGATGGCACCCTTGTGGTCGCGACCGGCAATGGGGGCAACATTCGAGTGCGAGCCGGGGTTCTGCGACTTCAGAATGGAGGCGTTATCAGTGCGCGGACGCGATCGCTCGGTGACAGCCAAAACATCGATATTCGGGTGGGTCGATTGAATATCCGCAATGGTGCCCAAATTCTCTCAGCCTCGCTGTTTACAGACCCCAATGGCAACGCGGGTGACTCGGTCAGTAGTGCGGGCAACATCATCATCCGGGCAACGGATGAGGTGTTGATCAGCGGCTATGACCGCGCCTATAACAGCCGGTTTACAAATCTCCGCAATGCCTTTAACAGCGTGACCCAAAACCCAGTCACCGCTTTTCAACGAACTCAGCAAACCATTGATCCCATCAGCCCTTACAGCGGTTTACATGCTACAGATTTGTATGGCTTCGGGGAAGCAGGCCGCATTACGGTGATCTCGCCCACCACGACCCTGAGCAATCTAGCCAGCATTGATGCCACCACCCGAGGCAATTTGGATGGCGGGAACATTACCCTGCGTACTCAAGACCTGCAGATAACGGGCGGGGCAACCATTACCTCGGCTACCACCGGAGGTTTCCGCAATCCTCAAAATAATGGCGGCACCGTCACCTATACCCCATCAACAGGGAACGCAGGAAACATTATTATTCTGCCACTGGATCCAAATCAGCCTTCGTCCATCAGCATTTTGGGGGTAGCTCCTGCGGTTTTGCCCGATGTAGATGCGAATGGCAATCCGGTTGTTACGCCCGGTGGGTTTTCCAGTGGTTTGCTCGCTACTACCGAGCGTTTTTTCCTGGATCAAAACACCATTATCACGACCGAAGGAGATGGCGGCAGGATTAGGCTGGGTACGGCTCAAAATCCCTTTACCAGCATCAGGTTGGAGGATGGCGCAGTCGTTGGCAGCCGTAGCCGCTCTCTAGGAGATGCCGGGGATGTGGTTGTCCATACCGGAGATTTGTCTCTGACAGGAGGTAGCCAGATGGTTTCTTCTACTTTCGGATATGGCAATGCCGGGAGTGTGCGAATTTATGCCGCAGGGCAAGTGCAGATTTCAGGAGCGGATGAACAGTTTGGGGCTCGCTCTGTGGCCGTTACCCAGGCCATTCAGGACCAGGCGATCGCCCAGGGTATTACTCTCACTCCTGAACAGATTTTGGATAACTCCAGAGGGTTCATTACCCAAACCCAAGCATCCAGAACCGAAGGTATTGCCCCCAGTGGTATTCAGAGCCTCGCTGCGTTTGAGCAAACCGCCTCGGATCTGGATGATCCACTCAGTGGCAATATTCGGGTGGAGGCGGATGCGATCTTTTTGGGCGATCGCGCCGAAATCAACAGCGAAAGCCGTAACTCTGACCGCACCGCTTTTAGTAGCGTTACCCTATCGGCCCGAAGCGGCCCCGTTGTTCTCGACAACAGCCTGGTCAGTACCACCAACTTCGGGACGCAATATGCCGGGGATATTTTTATAGCATCCCCCACCGACATTCGGATCGAAAACCGCAGCAACATTTTCAGCATCGGAAACTTTGGCCGCATCTTCGTTGGTAATGGCCTGATCAACCCCAATGATATTCACATCAGCGGCGGTTCCCAAATTCGCACCGATAACCAGAACGCTGAGGGATTTGGCTTCTCAGGGGGGCAGCAGGCCGGGCGCATCTCCTTCCGTGCGAACGACGACATTGAAGTAGAGGACCGTCTGACGCAAATATCCAGTGCCACATTTAATCAAGCCGATGCAGGGGCTATTTTCTTCCTGGCCGGGGATGATGTTGTCATTCAGGATGGTGCCACAGTCTTTACTACCGTTGAACAGGGGGCACAAGGCAGTGGCGGCCGAATTGATGTCGAAACCAATGACTTCAGCCTGCTCAACGGTTCTCAGTTACAGACTCAGGTGAATCGAAATGCGCGAGGCAATGCCGGGGCCATTCTAATTCAGGCCCAGGATGACGTCCTAATGGATAATAGCGCTATGTTCACCAGCATTGCCCCAGGAGCCATCGGGGCAGGTGGCGTTATTGCGATTGGGGATGCGCTTTTTTCTGGAGATAATCTCGTAGGTGTTAACCCCGCTGATTCGGTAGTGCTACGCAATGGTGCTCAGTTAATTGCCAATACAGAAGGGGTAACCGAAAATTCCAATGCAGGCGATGTGCTGATTGTAGCCAATCAAATTACTCTAGATGGCGTCAATGAGCAGGGCTTTCCGAGTGCCCTTTTCAGTGGTGTTGGGCTCGGAGGGCAAGGAAGCGGAGGCGACGTTCTCCTCAGCGGTGCTATCACGCGGACAAACAATGGCTATGACTTCCAGCCTGCGGATCGGATCACCATTTCCGATGGCGCATTAGTCACTGTTAGCAGTTATGGCTTCTCCCGAGGCCGGATTGTTGGTCTGGCGAGGAACGATCAACAACAACAACGGGCAGGCAACATCGGCATTTCAACTCGTTTTCTCGATCTAGACAATGGCCGAGATAGCCTGAATACCGAGCGAGGCATTTATGCCGAGACTGGCGTCGGCGGTGGCGGCAACATTACCGTGAACGCTGACGGACTAGTGGTGCTGCGGGGTGCAACGCGCATCTCCACAACCGCCGGACGCTTTGTGCAGCCAGGTGACGGCGGCAACATTATCGTAAACGCGACAGAAGACGGATTTATTCTGGCAGAGCCCTATGGCAACAACGACATTACCGCAGACTCCGTCGTTCGTGAAGGAGGGCGGGTCGAGCTCACGGCCGATCAGGTATTTGGGTTGTTCTTCCGCACCCGTGAAGAACTGCTCGATGAACTCAATCCAGATAATCCCCTGGATCCTGACCGTTTACCGACGAGCGATGTCACGGCCATTTCCCAAACGGATGCATCTCTCGATGGCGACGTGGTTTTAAATGCCGACCGAGTTGATCCCGCCCGAGGCTTGATAGAACTGCCCGCAGGCGTTGTGGATGCCACCGATCAAGTAGGCCAGGTATGCCCCCGTGGCCCCAGAGCAGCAGAACGGCTCGGTCGCTTTGTTATCACTGGGCGGGGTGGGGTTTCCTCCAGCCCCATTGGGGTTATGGATGATGCCGGCATCCTGACAGACTGGTTGGAAGATGGAAATACTTCTCCTGTTGAGAGCTCGACCGCTCAGGAGGGCGTGACGGCTCCTACAGAGCAAATGTCACTCGTGGAGGCCGATAGTTGGGCGATCGCCCCTGGTGGCCAAATACGCCTGGTAGCCAATACCCCTCACAATCCCCCTGTAGGTGACGAGCACCAGGGTTCTTGCCTATAAAATGCCCGACCAGGAGAAACGCAAGAGGGAGTAGGTGTGCCGTACCCACTCCCTCTTACTCAAACAAGTATTGCTCAGCGCATTTCTTGTTTTTTCTTTCCTTGACTTTTCTAGAAAACGTCCTTAAAAAGGTTGAAGCTTACGCGTAATTAGTTCATGAATAGAGAGAGTAACTGTTAAGGCTAATTTCTTGTGAGTCGCAAACGTCTACCCGAAACGACCGCCTATGTGCGCATTACCCATCAGTCCTGGCAGAATGGCCGGATCGAAGGCGAAGTGAGGGCTAATGATTATGAATGGCAATTTCAGTGGCGCTTTCGGCAAGGGGAACTGGTGGTAGAACCGTCTCTTGGACGTGCTCTGATTAAAGATCCCTTAGCTCGCTTTTTGGAGCGCAGCGATTACCAGTTGGAGCCCGGAGGAGATTACTCATTTACGATTCGGGCTGATATCTAACATCGGCCATTCTCCTTTTTTCCTATCCCGCCCCCAGGCTGGAAATCGTAACAGATCGCACATGCTCCCTAATATACCCGACCCCGGAAGCAGCAATTCTCAGTATGGGCTTCAAAGCTGAGAGTTCGTGCCCTTCGGGCACGAACTCTCAGCTTTGAAGCCCGAAAATAGCCCGTCGAAGGCGGGCTATTTTCGGGTTGGATTTCAAAATGAGAATTGCTGCCCCGGAAGTCCTATTTTTGTGCGTTTCGTTTACAAAAATAGGGCTTCCGGGGTCGGGTGCAAGAACGATGTTTTCACAGACAAAATGATCCGGTTTTAAGTAGATTTCAATAGCTAAAGGATATAGCCATTGTCTAGCTCCCTAAGAGTATTCCTCAGGATACTCTCAGGGGGTTTCCCTTACGTGCTGAAATCCTGGTGATAGGGATACCATGAATATCCCTATCACCAGGATTTCAGCCTGTAGACGCGGGATAACTAGGACTGCATAGCGGAAATCAACCTATGTTTGGTAGTGGGGTGCAAAGCATCTCACCACTAAACATAGGCAAACTTAAGATACCAAGTACTCGTACTTTGCCCAGAAATTTTTGAGGGGTCTACGACCCATCAAAAATTCCTTAAATTTAATTATTAAGTGTGGGCTTACCCCACACTTAATAATCGACAGACCACTAGGACAAATTAGACCTCTGCTTGTTGTCGCTCCTCGTCTTCGATCGCCTGGATGGTCAACAGCAACTGTTCCTCCAGTTCTTCAAACTCCTCCTCAGGAACATCTCCCATATCAAAGGCCAACTGTAGGGCAAGAAGTTGCTTTTTCAGGTTTTCCTTCTCGTTGAGATGGGGTTCTGCCTGTTCCAAAATCTTCTCAGCAATCCAGGAAATCCCATTGACGGGAGCCAAAATGGGAGCGGCAAGTAGGTCAAGAAACATAGGGCTTACTCCAGCTGGGCAAAGTTGAACGGTGCAGTGAAATTGTTGTAGCGAATCTTCAGGCGGCCCTCAAATTGGTGATCCAATTCCTCGATCTTGTGGCCAAAGTCCAGTTCATCGTCCCAGGGAATCAGGTAAGCGGCGTTGTAAATCATGCTTTCCGTCATAGGGTCGTTTTCTACCATGGCGATCGCCATCGGGTTCAACAACTGCCGGAATGTCTCAATAATCTCCTGCTTGCGGGCCTCCATCGCCTTCTCGATAGCCTGCCCAATACGCACGATCTCATCCATGCTGAGGGTTTTGCCCTCCAAGAGATCGCGCTCCTGGCGTAAGGCATCGTTTTCGGCCATTAGGGTTTCGAGTTCGCGATCGCTTTCCCAAGACAGTTTCACCCCGACTTCCCGCCGTCCTTCCAGCCGGATAAAAAGTTGCCTCAGAGTTTCTCCCTGGGGGTTGAGCAACTGCGTTTGTACCGTTTCCCAAGCATCAATGATCAACCCAAATTGAAGGGGTAACAACGTGCGATAGCCGTGCTCCATCGCCTGTTCTAAGACCCGCTCATGGCCCAGCAAATTGCGGCGGCTCGCCAGATAACGCTCCTGTTGCGCCTCCGAGTAGAGGAATACGAAGCCGTCCAACGAGTGGGCGTGCACAGGTTGCTTATCTAAACCTTCCAGAGCTAAGTGACGGGGGCCAGGCTCCGGAAAGATGCCATAGAGATAATGTCCGAATCCCATAAATTGCCATTTCGATACCTATCTTGAGAGTACCCAGCCCAACCTGCTCCATCCGCATAACTATGGATAATTGCAATGTTTTTTCTGGCGCGATCGCTCCAATGGCTATTTCTGGCGTTGCAAATGGATGTATTTTCATATCTGTACCAAAACCGAGAACCGTTGTTTCTACGTTGCGACGAAAAACAACAATTCTGGATTTTGGTGTTAGAAAGTTGCGAGATGTGGGTATTACTTGTCTCTAATAGCACCAGCAATTCTCAGTATGGGCATCAAAGCCAAGAGTTCACGCCCTACGGGCGTGAACTCTTGGCTTTGATGCCCGAAAACCGCGCGCCTTTGGCGTGCGGTTTTCGGGCCTGATTTCAAAATGAGAATTGCTGCAATAGCACACCAAAGATTGGCTTTTTCCAGAACTCACGTTACCCTTATGACAAATTTTTAAGCTCTGGAAGGGGTGAAAGTCTATGGCACGAGCACGAAACGGAGCGACTGGCTTTTTTCGAGATTTTCGGGACTTTCTCAATCGCGGCAACGTGGTGGAACTTGCTGTTGCCGTTGTAGTAGGAACAGCATTTGGGCAGGTTGTGGAGGCGATTGTGAATTTAGTCAGCACCGCAGTCCTCAACCCGGTACTGCAACAACTTCAAATTGAGCGTCTGCAAGACTGGCCCCTGGGTTCTGTAATTGTTGCCGTTATTAACTTTCTCCTAATTGCATTTCTGGTGTTTTTGATTGTGCGTGTGGTTGAACGGTTTAAGGGACGCCCGCCTGCTGGCCCCGATCCTGTAGAAGTACAAAGCCGTTTGGCAGATGCTGTAAATCGCCTGGTCGATCGATTGGAACAATAGCCGAAGACCTCTTTTATAGAGCTTCTCATCGGGGTGCATTACAGTTGAATTGGTAAGGTATCCAGTAACCTCCATCAATTCAACCTTTGTATTCCAATTATTCCGTAATGTTTGGAAGTAGAATTCTAGTCTGACCTGGTATGTGGAATTTTCCAATCTAGTCCTCTGTCAAGGAGTTTTTGAGTGAGTCTGCGACCCCTCAAAAACTCCTCAAATTTCATGTTCAAGTGTGGGGTTAACCCCACACTTGAACATTGACAGACCACTAGTGGGTCATTTGACTCGAATATCGCCATTTTTTATAGGCGGCTGTCAAGATAGTAGGGAACCCTTGGGTGCCCTGCTATGACCCGTCGCCAAAAACATCCCCTGCGTGAT